>DATEDU010000244.1:0-3217 GCA_035281525.1 Pyrinomonadaceae bacterium
CGCAGGGGAACGGCCCCAGACCTCCATACGTGTCTGATTGTTATCTCTGTCCCGGCAATGCGCGCGTTAGCGGCTCTGTCAATCCGCAATATGATGGCATCTTCGTCTTTGATAACGATCATCCCTGCGTGGGACCGGAAGCGCCCAAGCCGCCAGTGCTCGAGGCGCATGTCTATCGAAACCGAGCTGCGCAAGGGATTGCGCGGGTTGTTTGCTATTCGCCTCGACACGATTTGTCGCTGGCGCAGCTTAAGCAAGGTGAGATCGAAGAACTAATCACTGCGTGGCAGCGAGAGTACGTAGATCTTGGAGCACGGTCGGAGATCGATCATGTGTTGATCTTCGAGAATAAAGGCGAAGTCGTGGGGGTCTCAAATCCACATCCGCACTGCCAGATTTACGCGACCAATTTCGTTTTCAAAACCATCGAAACTGAAGCACGCGCAAGCAGCCGATACATGCGCGAGACTGGCCGGCCATTGTTCGCACAGATTATTGCCGCTGAGCAAGATGCCGAAACGAGAATCATCGCCGAGAACGAAACCGCTATTGCGTTTGTACCGTATTTTGCGCGTTATGCTTACGAAGTTTTTGTCGCACCTAAACGGACGCATCAAAGCATCGACTCACTGAATGACGCTGAGGCACGTGATCTAGCTGAGGTATTGAAAGAGACCGTAGTGCGCTTCGACAATCTTTGGAACATGCCATTTCCTTATGTGATGCCTTTGCACCAGGCGCCCACAGATGGTGGCGACTATCGCGCCTTTCACTTTCACATCGAGTTCCACCCGCCGCTTCGGCGTTCCAATCTTCTAAAGTATCTGGCCGGTCCGGAGATCGGTGGCGGAAACTTTCTCAGTGACACTTCGCCGGAAGAGAAGGCGGCGGAATTGCGAGCGTTGTCGAACACGCATTACACCGAGCGAACGTGAACTCCGTGCGACCTCCGATTACTTCTTCCTAAGCCATTCAAGGAGTTTCTTCTGAAATAGCGCAGGTTCCTCAAACATCGGGTAGTGGCCGCTCTTCTCGAACAGGTGGTACGCCGAGTTCGGGAAAGAATCTTTGCGTCCATCCCACGTGTGATAAGGCACGAGGTAGTCATAACGCCCCACGGCCAGAAATACCGGCCTCGTCACGCGCGGCGTTCTATTGCGAACATCATAGCCCGTGAACAGACTGAAGACGTGTGGTATGAACTTCATATTCGGGGCAATGCCCTCCAACATCCATGAAGAATCGTAGGAGGCGTCATACCAGTAGCGTGCGCCGTTTCTGACGAACATCAGCTTCCACATGTTCCTCAGTGTCGCTTTCTTCAAATCTTCATCCGAAATCCTTTCGAGGTTGCGCTTATTAGCTAACTTCCTTGCCTCTGATGCATCCGACTCCCAAAATGCCTCGCTCTCTTTGGGCGGGATCATGAAGGGTGGCGCACCAATAAGGATGACGTGAGATGTATGCTCGGGGTATTTGCGCGCGTACTCGAGAGCAATGAGGCTCGGCAGGGAATGGCCCATCACCGCTACTCGGTCGACTCCCAAAGCTTTGCGCACCTGGTCGATGTCGTCAAGGAGCGTGTCCAGAGTGATGTCATCAAGCTTCGTGGCTGCTTCAGCCTCAGAACTGTTCCTGAAGTCCACGAAAACGAGCTTGAGATGACGGCGCAGGTCCTTCGAGAAAACCGGTCGATAATGAATTCCGTTGACGACGATGCAGGGGACTCCGCTACCCTCGACCACATAGCGCAGCTTTGTGCCATCGCCAGCCGTTACTTGTAGAGGACTTGGATTTTGAGCCTTTATCGAAAGAGGGGCGATGAGACAAAGACAGCCTAATGTGAAGAGTGCAATACGTCTGTAGCACCGATTGAGAAAACTCATTGGTCGACCTCCTTAAATAAGAACGTCCTCAAAATCCCATTCGCCTTAGCTCCAGGCGTGCCCGAACTTCCTGATTGCGAAACCGTACATCTGCCTTTGCGAGCTCCGCTGCCTTATCGAGTTCCGTCCGCGCTTCTTCTTTCTGTCCGCTTCGTGCGAGCGCCAGGCCCAACGCAAGATGCGTCCGCGGATCATTAGGCGCAAGTTCAGCAGCCTGGCGTCCTTCCCTGATTGCCTGGTCGACATCGTTCCTGCGCATGAAATAGCCGGAGCGGTGAACTCGACTCATCGCTGCGGCGAGCGGTACCTCGAACCGTCCTCGGTAAACGAACGTATTTCCGCCAATGAACGCTATCGGTGTTGATTTGGTGATCGGCACATATTCATCGCCGCCCATCGGTGGGACATCCCTTTCAGCCAGTACAATCGTTCCCTCGATCACCGGCGGTACAGGATCGATCAGGTCGCGGCTGATCATTATTCGAACGGTCGAAGGCATCGGACGACATGGCTGTACCGATCGGATCATCTCCGGGTGCACGAGCGCCACGATCCAGCAGTCGTTTACGTTTTCGCGAGCCAGATATTCACTAACGAGTTTCATGTTCTGCCCGATGTCGCTGATGAAAATTCGATGCGCGTTTTCATAGCCGCCCCAAAAATCGTTCGCGAACGCCAGATAATTAGGTGCTGTTCTTACCGACGCGGCGGCATTAAAGACGAGCAGAGCGAGTAATGCGTATCGCAACTTGTTGAATTTCCGGCAAAGCCACATAGCACCCGCTGACGAAAGGACGATGAGGAATCCATAGATCGCCAGGATATGCCTAACGCTGGTGGTGAAATCGGAGCTTGAGGCAAATATGAAGTAAACAACCGCCGGCACAAGCAGGAACAAGCCCTCGCGCCATTTTGCCCGATTGAGACACACGAAGATCAAACCAACCGGCAAAAGCAACAGCAGAGCGATATTTGTTCTGACCACAAATGCAACCGGGAAGAAAAACCATTTCCCTACCGGGTAATTGCGGCCGAAGAGCACAGTGTTGCGACTTCCCCAGGCAATCACGTCGGCCATGCCGAGAACATAAGCTTCAGGAAAAATATGTAGGCGGCTTATCGCCTCCGTCACTCGGGCCGGATATCCCTTAACCGACTCCGGCCTGCCGTTCTCCTTTATATAATCGGCCACCGAGATCGTGGTCGCTGTCTGGTTCGGGATCGCATGATAGCGAAATCCGTAAAATGACCAGAGGATTGCTAAGCCGATCAAAAACATTCCGGCGAACGTGGCAACCTGCCGGAGCACTCTCTGAGGCAAACGTGTTGCA
>DATEDU010000245.1:0-2105 GCA_035281525.1 Pyrinomonadaceae bacterium
CGGAACCGCGCCCAATCGTGGCCATGAATCCTTTGTCCCAGTATTTAAAGTGATAGGTATTTTCTCCGGCTATTCGGCGTGCGATCTGCCGTCCAACGTGTTCGCCTGATTGCATGGCCACCGAACCGAGTTGCGGTAGAACTTGCCCTTCAGAAATCACTTCACCCATATCACCCACGACAAAGATCTCCGGATGTTCCGGCACACTCAGATCGTGATCGAGTTTTATTCGCCCACCACGCCCTTGCGGTATTCCGAGCATGCGCGCGAGTGGATTCGCCTGCACACCGGCGGCCCAGATTAGTGTGTGCGTTTTGATCACTTCACCCGACTTGAGTTTCACCGCTGTTGGACCAACCTCGGCAACTGCTTCTCCGAGACGAAGCTCAACTCTTCTCGCTTCGAGCTCATTTCTTGCGTAATGCCGCAAGTTCTCTTTAAACGCGGGCAACACCTCCTGTCCCATCTCGACGAGAATGATTCGCGCCATTTCGGTTGCAAGTTGGTGATAGTCTCGCGGTAGTAAGTTATAGAAGAGATCAGATAAGGCGCCGCCAGTCTCTACGCCTGTGGGACCTGCTCCAACTATCACGAAATTTAGAGCCCCATCGTCAACAATCGTAGGATCTCGATCGGCGGCTTCAAATCGTTGCAGCACCTGGTTACGGAGTTTCACTGCATTCATCAGCGTGTAAAGTGGGAATGCATGTTCGGCAGCTCCAGGAGTACCGAAATAGTTAACCGTCGCGCCGCCTGCGAGCACCAGATAGTCGTAAGTTAACTCTTCGCCATCATCCATTTGGATCTTCTGGCCCGGCACGTCGATGCCAGTAACCGTTCCCAATCGAAAATTCACATTCTCCTGGTGTCGGAACATGCTCCGCACTGATGCGCCGACGTCTTCGGCGTTAAGCAGGGAAGTGGCGACCTGATAAAGGAGCGGCTGGAAAGTGTGATAGTTATGTCGATCGATTAGAGTCACGTGAACCGGAACGTGGGCCAATTGCTCGGCGACTCCGAGGCCGCCGAATCCTGCACCAACAATCCGGACGTGTGGATACTGGCTCATGCCTCTACGTGG
Organism: Pyrinomonadaceae bacterium; assembly: GCA_035281525.1. Lineage (GTDB taxonomy): Bacteria > Acidobacteriota > Blastocatellia > Pyrinomonadales > Pyrinomonadaceae > PSRF01. Next base: position 1,082 of record DATEDU010000245.1, read on the forward strand.
CGCAACTCACGTTCCACATCAAAGCGCTCGAAATTCGCTTGTTTCATACAGGTAAGGATAAGCGGTTGCCGGAATTGCCGGACTCAGTTTGAGTCGTAATGTGCCGGACTCCGGCATTCAGTTTCGTTCCTTACCGTAAAACTCAAGTGAATTAGCCACTATGACCTTCGCTCGTGTCTGGCAAACGTTTTGCCACGTTCTTACACGTGCGCTTACTTGGTCCAATTTCAATTCTCGTCGTTGCCGGATCAATTGTGCTATGTCTCGGTCGGGTTCAAGCGCAGGATTCCGAGGCAGAATTATTGACACTAGATCACGCAATAACTCTGGCTTTGCGAAATAACCATGAGATCCGGATCGCGCAGTTGGCAGTCGAAAAGTCAGACGATGAGATCTCAGCCGCGAAGACTTTGCGGCTTCCTTCGGTGCACGCGTATTCGATGGTTTCGGGAAATCTCGCGACGAATGATCTAAAGTTCCAAAATCCTGCCCACGACTTGTTCCCGGGTCTGGGACCCTTTTTCTCGTTGAGTGTTGAGCGCAAACCGACCGCAGTGATTGGCGCGTCTGTTATCACCCCGTTGTCGCAGCAATATCGAATCGGATTGCTGATCAAACTAAAGCGTCTGTCGCACGATGTTGCGCAAGCAAAGCTCCGCCAGCAGCAGAACGAAACCATTGCCCAGGTGAAGAAGGCATATTACGCAGTCCAGCAAACACAGAGTGCGCTCATCAGCGTACAGGCAGCGCTAAAGTCTTATCGCGAGCTCGACAAGATTACGGGCGATTACGTCGTCCAGCACGTTGCGCTGAAAGCTGATCAACTCACAGTGCAGACGCGATTGGCGCGAGCTCAATACGAAGAACTCGAGTTGAGTAGCCGGCTCGCGACGCAGAAAGAGCAATTGAACAGCCTTCTGGGCCGCGATATTGGCGTTCCCTTTGAAGTAGCTGCCACTCCCGAAATGGCGTCTTTTGAAACTGAGTTGACCGAGGCCAGAAAGGTCGCATTGGAGAAAAGGCC
>DATEDU010000246.1:0-35512 GCA_035281525.1 Pyrinomonadaceae bacterium
ATCTACACACCAACTCGAACAGACGAAGCCAACGTGAGCCAGGAGAAAGTTTTCTTCGGCGGCATCAGCGTCTACCTCGAACAGTACGTACCTTTGTTCCGCAACTCACCTCGCTGGCTCGATCGACTCTGGGACTCCAAACCAATGTTGGAGTTGGCGTCACGTCGGTCGATCTCGACCAGCCCAAAGATGCTGGGTGAGATGACGGTCTCGATGCTGAAAGGCGAAGATGGATTCCAGCGTAAAGAAATCTCGAAATTGATTGACTGGGCTCGACATGAGTCGCCGCCGGACATTATTAGTCTTCCGTATACACTTTTGATCGCGTTGGCCAAGCCGATTAAAGAGGCTCTTGATCGACCGATTTGCTGCACTCTTCAGGGCGAGGATCTCTTTCTGGATGGCTTGCAAGAACCATATCGCACGCAATCCCTCGACCTGATTCGAGGCAATGTCGCGCACGTCGATGCCTTCATTTCAGTGAGCGATTATTATGCTCGCTTTACACCCAACTATTTGGGAATTCCTCCAGAAAAAATTCATGTAGTACCCCTGGGTATAAATCTCGACGGCTTCGAGATGAGGAAGCGCGATCCTTCCCAGCCTTTTACTGTAGGGTTTTTCGCGCGCGTGGCACCGGAGAAAGGGCTGCACGTCCTCGCGGAAGCCTATCGACAAATGCGGTCCGACGGACGGCTGCCTGAATCTCGGTTGGAAGCTGCAGGTTATCTACGGCCTGAGCATAAAGATTATTTCAATGACATCGAACAGCAGTTGAAAGCTGCAGGGTTAGGCGAGGAGTTTCGTTATCACGGCGAGGTGGATCGTGAACAGAAGATCGAGTTTCTTCGTAAGTTGGATGTACTCTCGGTTCCTGCCACTTATAACGAGCCGAAAGGAATGTTTTTGTTGGAAGCGATGGCTTGCGGCGTGCCGGTAGTTCAGCCGAGCGTCGGTGCCTTCACGGAAATCGTCGAGCAGACTGGCGGCGGGTTGCTGGTCGCGGATGATCCTGCAAGTCTTGCTGAGGGTATTTTGAAACTGCATCGCGAGCCTGAGTTAGCGGAAAGGCTTGGGCAAAGTGGTTTTCGGGGCGTGCGTGAACATTATAGCGTCGCGCGAATGGCCGACCGCGCCCTGGAAGTTTATGAAAGCATAATAAATCAGCCGCGGGTTAACGCAGATAACCGCGGATCAGAAAAGACAAAAACTACACAAGTGGCCAGTGTTTAATACTTGTTTCTTATCTGCGTATATCCGCGTCATCCGCGGCTATTATTCTGGAGGTTTTGAGTGCTAACGGTTGAGAATGTCTCCAAGGAATACCCAACTCCGCGGGGGCCACTCACAATAGTCTCAGATGTCTCGCTGTCGCTGTCTCGCGGCGATGCCGTATCCATCATGGGCCCGTCCGGCAGCGGCAAGAGCACTCTCCTTTATATAGTAGGAGCGCTTGAGCCACCCACAAGCGGGATCGTCACGCTCGACGGACAAAATCCCTTCCAACTAAAAGAAAAGGAACTGGCCGCGTTTCGCAATCGCAGTATCGGCTTCGTTTTTCAGGACCACTGTCTGCTACCGCAATGCTCCGTTATAGAAAATGTTCTGACTCCCACAATTGTTTCGAATAGCAATGGACACGAACCTGACCGCGCTCGCCAATTGCTGACGGAAGTCGGATTAAAGGAGCGGTTGGACCACCGGCCAGGTCAACTCTCAGGCGGAGAAAAGCAACGCGTTGCACTCGCCCGCGCGCTGATCATGAAGCCGCAACTCCTTTTATGTGACGAACCCACCGGAAACCTCGATCACAAATCGGCGAACGTGGTGGCGTCGATGTTGCTGGAGCTGCACCAGCAGCAGGAAACAATTCTGATCGTCGTCACGCACAATCCGGAACTGGCCGCGCGCTTTCCCCTTCGATACGAGTTGACCGACACCCGGCTGCAACAGGTGTGATGGAAACGCGGCAACTATTAAAGCGGAATCTCTTTTATTACTGGCAAACGAATTTGGCTGTCGTTGCCGGTGTCGCGATTGCCGTCGCTGTGCTTGCCGGCGCGTTGTTAGTCGGCGATTCCGTCCGAGCCAGCTTGCGCGAGTTATTCATCGGACGGTTGGGAAATGCGGATTATGTGATTACCGGGACCGGCTTCTTTCGCGAGCAACTCGCGACTGACATAAACAACCATCAGCGATTCACTGGTGAAGGATTTAATAGAACCTCCGCGCTGATAGCACTCCAGGGCACAATCACTCACGAAGCAACGAACCGAATTGTATCCAACGTTAATGTGTACGCGGTCGATGATACGTTCTGGGCATTCCACGGTTATCCGAACCAGCCACAAACCGACCGCGAGATTTACGTCGGAGATGTGTTGGCGCGCGAGTTAGGTAGCCAATCGGGCGACTCATTGGTATTGCGTATACAAAAACCCTCAGCCATACCTGTCGAATCGCTGCTTAGCAAGAAAGAGGATCTCGGCAAAACGCTAAGATTGACGATGCGAGAGCCGTTCCCTGCCGGCTTTCCGGGTGAGTTCTCACTGCAACCTCAGCAGGGTCCGTCACTAACCGCGTTGGTTTCTTTGAAGATGCTTCAAAAGGAATTAGAGCAGGAGGGGCGGGTTAACCTGATCCTTGTTGACGCATCTTCGAACCAGGTTAATACAACTGCTCTCGAGCACATGCTCAAAGAAACCGCGTCCTTAGAAGACTACGGCATTAAGCTGAAGGTCCTAAACGAACAGCAGGAGTTGTCAGTAGAGAGTGCAGCCGGATTAGTTTCTGATACTCTGGTTGAAAGTATTCAGCAGGCTGCACAATCAGCGAAGACAAACGGCGGCTATCCCTACCTGTCGTATCTCGTCAACAGCATCAGAAAAGATGATGGACGTGCAATTCCCTACTCGATCGTTACGAGTGTCGATGAAAAGCTGATGGAGTATCTTCAGCACGATCAGTTGGGACACCGCTCTGGATGTGATGCGACTCTGCGTGCCGGGATGGGACGAGATCCTAGGACGGCACATCTTCATCCACTCATTCTCAACGATTGGGCAGCCAAAGACCTTGGTGTGGGCTTGGGCGAGCGCGTCACGCTTGATTACTACCTTTGGCTCGAAGAAGGTCAGTTGGTAACGCGTTCGACGGAGTTTCGAGTCGCTTGTGTGATCCCGATGGAGGGACTGGCAGCAGATCCTGATCTGGTCCCGGAATACCCCGGCATCACTGAAGCGGAAACATTTCGCGAGTGGGATCCTCCGTTTCCAGTCGATCTGCAGCGCATCCGTCCGCAGGATGAAGAGTATTGGAAGCAACATCGCACGACGCCGAAGGCTTTTATCGCGTTGCCCGTCGGACAAGAACTATGGAAATCGCGCTTTGGGCAGATCACGTCACTTCGAGTAGCGCCCGGGCGCAATCAGACATTCGGCGAGGCTGAGGCATCTTTCAAACAGAATCTGCAAGCTACGCTAGATCCGGTTCGAGGAGGTTTCTCAATTCTTCCTGTTCGGGCGCAGGGGCTTGAAGCTTCGCGCGGCGCCACTGACTTTGGTGAATACTTTTTGTACTTCAGTTTCTTCCTGGTAGTCGCAGCATTGCTTCTGGCGGCACTGTTCTTCAAGCTCGGAGTCGAACAACGTTTGCGCGAGATTGGAGTGTTGCAGGCTGTCGGCTTTCCCGCAGCAAACGTTCGCCGGTTGTTCCTGATAGAAGGCCTGGTGCTCTCCGTGATTGGCACTCTGATTGGATTGGCGGGCGCCATAGGCTACGGGCAGTTAATGATGACGGGTCTGACTACGTGGTGGGTGGATGCGGTTGGGACCAGGCTGCTGAAACTGCATGTTGGCCCATTGTCGTTGGTGCTTGGCGCTGTAGGCGGCGTTGCGGCAGCGGTAGTATGCATTGTTTGGACTTTGCGGCGATTGAGGAGGAAGTCGACGCGAAGTCTGTTGACCGGCACATTGGAAGAAAGTGGAATACAGGGACAGGGAGAAAGGGAGAAAGGGAGACGGCGGGATAATGCAATCACCCCGTCCCCCCGTCACCCCGTCTCCCCATCTCCCCGTCTTTTGATTGCCATTACGCTCACTGTACTGGGAGCCGCATTCCTTGTTGCTGCCTTTTTTCAGATCATCAGTCAAACCGTGGGCTTCTTCGGCGGCGGTGTGCTATTGCTGGCTGCACTAATCTGTTACCAATCGGCTTGGCTACGCGGCCAGCCACGAAACACGATTACTAAATCTGGATGGTGGGGTGTCTCGCGTCTCGGATTCAGGAATGCTGCGCACCGGCCAGGACGAAGCGTGCTCTGCATCGCGCTGATCGCCTCTGCCGCATTCATTATCGTTTCCGTTGACGCGTTCAGACGAAAAGATGGAGCCGCACTCCTCGATCGCAAATCAGGCACGGGTGGCTACCCGCTGCTCGCCGAATCTCTCTTGCCGTTAGTCCATGACCCGAGCACGGCTGAGGGACGCGACGCGCTGAATCTTGCAAGAGAGGAGTCGGTATCGCTTTCGAACGTAACGTTTACGCGGTTCCGTGTTCGCCCGGGCGATGATGCGAGTTGCCTCAATCTGTACCAACCACGCAATCCGCGGATCATCGCTCCTGCAGATGAGTTTATTCAGAGCAATCGGTTTTCGTTTTCGAACTCTCTCGCCACGACGAGCGAAGAAAAGAACAACCCCTGGCTTCTGCTCAATCGAGAATTTCCGGACGGCGCGGTTCCAGTCATCGCGGATGCGAATTCACTCACTTACGTGTTGCACCTTAAGATCGGCGATGATTTCGTGATGAATCGACCGAGTGGTCCATTGCGTTTGAGAGTTGTCGGCTCGCTGGCAGACAGCATCCTGCAAAGTGAGTTTTTGATGTCGGAAAAGAATTTCCTGCGACTCTTTCCCGAGCAGGAGGGCTATCGCTTCTTTCTCATAGACACGCCAGAACACTCACAGGAGATCGCTACCGCTCTTGAGGATCGGCTGTCCGACTTTGGCTTTGACGTGGTCTCAACCGCCGAACGGTTGGCGAACTTTCACCGCGTAGAAAACACTTATCTTTCGACCTTCCAGATGCTCGGAGGTTTGGGACTGCTCCTGGGCACACTCGGTTTGGCTGCGATCTTACTGCGGAACGTGCTCGAGCGAAGACGTGAGCTGGCTTTGCTGCGCGCGATCGGTTACAACTCGTCGCATTTCACGTTAATGGTCTTTGCGGAGAACGCGTGGTTGTTGTTTTGCGGACTAGTAACCGGCACGGTCTGCGCGCTGCTGGCGATCGCCCCGGCATTCCTCGAGCGCGGCGGGCGACTTCCGAATATTTCGCTGGGCTTCTTGCTGCTGGCAGTATTAATATCTGGACTCATAGCGTCGCTCGTAGCCACCTGGGCAGCCTTACGTTCGCCACTTCTGCCAGCTTTGAGGGCAGAGTGAGTCGAGATAGTATTTCGCAAAATATCGATCCTCACGTAAAAAATTCGAAGAAACTGGTCTAAGACGATGGCCGAAAAAGGTTCAGTAAAACTGAAGATTAAGTCACCAAGTCTGGATTTAGATTTCGAAGGAAATGAAGATTTTCTCCGAACTGAAGTACTTAAGCTCGTTAAGGCCACGACTGACCTTCAGGTCGTCAAAATAAGCGAATCACTCAGAACTCTTCACAGCGAGCTGCAAGAGTCTTTAATCAGCCGGGCTGATGTTGAGAAAGAAATTGAGGAGCTGAAGTCGCAGTTGGAGTCCGGGCCTGACCCTAGTGAGATATCACAGCTGAGACTGCAAATGATGATGGAGCGTATGGCCAAAGCGTTCCAAATGATGTCTAACATTATGAAGAAGTCGAGCGAGACAGCCGCCGCGATCATTCAGAACATAAAAGCATGAGTTATGTAGGCCGAACATTACGTAAGGAGGTCGATCAGATGCTTGGATTCGTCACTCGTAGATTTGTCGTTCTCTCCGCCTTCATAATCTTCTCATCCTTTGCCGTTTATTCTGACGCGCAAGCGCAATCCGAGTGGCCGCAGTGGGGCGGCCCGAGCCGCGACTTCGTTTCGAAGTCCAAAGGCCTTGCTGCGTCATGGCCGCAAACTGGTCCCAAACAACTCTGGAACCGCGACCTCGGACAGGGCCATTCAGCAATAATCGTCGACGGCAAAACGCTCTACACGATGTACAGCGTGGGTGAGCAGGAAGTCGTCGTCGCGTTAGCTGCCGATACCGGGAAGACGATCTGGGAATATAAGTATGACGCTCCAACCGCTGGTATAGACTACGAGTACGGTTTAGCGCCGCACTCGACTCCGCTGCTCGTCGGCGATCTACTCTACACAGTTGGCGGAGTTGGAAAATTCCACGCGCTCGATAAAAAAAGCGGCAAGGTCGTTTGGTCGCACGACCTCTACAAAGATCTCGGCGGTAGAAAGATGGGGCGCGGTTATTCTTGCAGCCCTATTGCTTACAAGAACACTGTCATCACTACTCTTGGCGGAGCGGGACAAACCTACGTCGCATTCAACCAAAAAGACGGCAAGGTAGTTTGGAAGAATGCAAACTTGGATATGTCTCCTGCTTCGCCTGTCATTGTTACTGTTGATGGACAGGCTCAACTCATCGCCTTCATGGGCAAAGTAATTGCCGGTCTCGATCCGAATAATGGCGAGGTGCTTTGGACACATCCGCATGTAACCGATTGGGGCCTTAACATCACCACACCGGTGTGGGGTAATGACAATCTGCTGTTTTTGTCGTCTGCTTATAGCGGCGGCAGCCGCGTCTTGAAGTTGACGCGTGCCGGCGGAAAGACCAATGTTAGCGAGCTTTGGTTTAATAACAGGCTGCGCATTCATCACACCACCGCGATTCGCATCGGTGATTATGTTTATGGGACCAGCGGCGATTTTGGTCCGGCATTTTTTGCTGGCGTAAATATCAAGACGGGTGAAGTCGCGTTTCAAGACCGAAGTTTTCCGAAATCAAATCTTCTTTACGCCGATGGGAAGCTGATCATTCTCGATGAAGACGGTAATCTCGCGCTGGCGACGGTGTCGCCGACTGGGTTGAAGGTGATTTCGAAGACTAGCGTGCTGAAGAATCTTGCGTGGACTGTGCCGACGCTGGTAGGAAGTAAGTTGTACGTCCGGGATCGCAAGACAATCGCTGCATTTGATCTAAGTTAACGCAACGAGTCGATGTGCGGGTCATGAAGTCAGTACCACCCGCGGTAGCGGGTGGGTCATTGCACTCGGGCAGACCCACCCGCTACCGCGGGTGGTACTGACCTCACTACACGGGAGTTGAAGTGCCGATCAAAGGAGAAAAACATGCAACTGCGCAGCATTTGCCTACTCGCCGCCATCCTGCTTTCAACGACGCTTGCGTACGCTGATAACTGGCCGCAGTGGCGTGGTCCATCATTAAACGGCATCAGCAACGAGAAGAACCTTCCCGTGAAATGGACCACAGAAGAAAACATCACGTGGAAACTCGCCATGCCTGCCTTCAGCGGCTCCACTCCTGTCGTCTGGCGTGATCGAATCTTTCTCAACGTTGCCGACGGCGACGATATCTACCTCTGGTGTGTCGACCGAACCAAAGGCACGGTCCTTTGGAAAAAACTGCTCGGCAGTGGGAACGTCAAGATGCGCAAACAAAACATGTCGTCACCGTCTCCGGTCACCGACGGCAAAAGCGTCTATGTGATGACCGGCACAGGAATTCTCAAGGCCTTTGACTTCACCGGCAAAGAGCTGTGGACGCGCGACATTCAGAAAGATTATGGCGAGTTTGGACTCAACTGGGGTTACGCCTCCTCACCTCTCTTGTTTGAAGACTCTTTGTACGTTCAAGTACTGCACGGAATGAAGACTGACGCTCCCTCGTACGTGATGCGCATCGAGCGCAAGACTGGGAAGACTCTGTGGAAGGTGGAACGTCCGACGACAGCGATCCGTGAATCGCCTGATTCGTACACGACGCCGGCACTGCTGCGGCATGGCAAGACGTCGGAGTTAGTCATTACTGGCGGAGACTGTGCAACGGGTCACGATCTTGCTACGGGGAAAGAACTGTGGCGCGCTAATGGATTGAATCCCGACAACCAACCCTTCTATCGAATCGTAGCTTCGCCCGTAGTCTTCAACGACATCATTTATGCGCCGACTCGCGTCAAGCCGCTGCTGGCGTTAAAGGCCGGCGGGCGAGGCGACATCACAAACACGCATGTGCTGTGGTCTACGCCGAATGGGCCGGACGTGCCGACACCGGTGACGGACGGAAAGTATTTCTACATCGTGAACGACAAAGGAATCGTGTGGTGCCTCGATGCGAGGACAGGAGCGGAAATTTACGGCCAACAACGACTTAAACCCGGAACCTACAGTAGCTCGCCGGTCTTGGCAGACGGCAAGATTTATATAACGAACGAAGAAGGGCTAACCAGCGTAATTAAAGCCGGACCGCAGTTTGAAGTGTTGGCGGAGAATGCATTGAACGACTACTGTCTCAGTTCGCCTGCTATTTCCGACGGGCAGATCTTCATCCGCACCACCAACAATCTGTACTGCATTGGTAAGTACTCGAAGCCGAGCCGTTAGACATGCCACTTTCTTCGCGCCGAAGGCGCAAGAGAGGGTAGCCAGGGGCAAGTTCTGAGCGAAGCGAAGAGCGTCGCCCCTGGAATGCGCGAGAAATCAGTCCAAGCTCTGAAAGAGCGGCAGAACGTCTGTCACATGGAATCATATTTCGCACTTTCAGTGCTTGTTTATTTTGTTGTTATCTGTTCCAGGGGCGTCGTGCTTCGCTGCGCTCAGCACTTTGCCCCTGGCTACCATATTTCGCGCCTTTGGCGCGAAGAAATCGCACTCCTACGGAGAATTGCTATGAATGCTAAATTTAGAAATGCACTAATTGTCTGCTTGATGATCTTAGCGGCGTTTCAGAGTGCTGCACTAGCTCAAGAGACGGCCAAGACCAAAGCTGCCAAAATCGAAGAGGTGCTGAGCACCGCTCACAAGTACCGGCTCTTCAACGGCACAGCTTTGATCGCTGAGAACGGGAAAGTGATTTACAAAAAGGGTTTCGGCTTGGCCAATATGGAATGGAACATTCCGAATGCGCCGGAAACCAGATTCCGCCTGGGCTCCATCACGAAACAATTTACCGCGACACTGATCATGCAGTTGGTCGAGCAGGGTAAGATCAAACTCGACGGAAAGATTTCCGATTACCTGCCAGAGTACCGGAAGGATATCGGCGAGAAAGTCACAGTCCACCAACTGCTCAATCACACCTCGGGCATTCCCAGCTACACAGGACTCCCGGGGTTTTTCAATGATGTCAGCCGGAACCCGTACAAAGTCGACGAGTTCATCAAGAAGTACGCCAGCAACGACCTCGCATTTGAGCCAGGCAGCAAGTTCGCCTACAACAACTCTGGTTATTTTCTTCTCGGCGCAATCATTGAAAAAGTGACGGGCCGGACGTACGAGCAGGTTTTGAAAGAAAAAATTCTTGACCCACTCGGAATGGCTAACACCGGCTACGATCGCCACGCCACAATCCTGAGCAAGCGGGCTACGGGTTATCAGAAGACGCCGAGCGGATATATAAATGCTGCGTATCTCGACATGTCTCTTCCCTACGCTGCCGGTGCGATGTATTCGACTATCGAGGATCTGTACCTGTGGGATCAGGCGCTCTATACCGATCGGGTTATCTCAGCGCAGTCGAAAGAAATAATGTACAAGCCCAACCTGAACGACTACGCGTACGGCTGGGTGGTGCAGAAAGCGTCGTTTGGGAATGGCAATGGTGGTGCGCAGAGGATTGCTCATGGCGGTGGAATCAATGGTTTTAGCACTGTGATCGTCAGGTTCCCCGAGCAGAAGCATCTCATCGTGCTGCTCGACAACACGTCGCAGGGTGTAGGCAGTCTCGAGCGCGAGCTGACGAATATTCTTTTCGACCAGCCTTACAACATGCCTAAGCAGTGGATCGCCGATGTGCTGTTAAAGACGATCAGAGAAAAAGGTGTCGATGCGGCGGTGGTTGAATATCGTGATCTAAAGGCACGACAGCCGAACGCTTACGACTTCAGCGAGCCTCAGCTTAACCAAGCGGGATACCATCTGCTGCGAGAAGGCAAGGTGAAGGAAGCGATTGAAGTATTCAAACTGAACGTCGAGGCTTATCCAAAGGCGTTTAATACTTACGACAGTCTCGCCGAAGCGTATATGGAGAGCGGCAATAACGAGCTCGCGATCCAGAACTACAAGAAGTCGCTGGAGTTGAATCCTCAGAATACCAACGGCGCGGAGATGCTGAAGAAGCTGGAAAGCAAAGCGGCTAAAGAAGCACCAAAATAAACGATCCACGAATACGCACGAATCAACACGAAAACATTTCGTGTTGGTTCGTGATATTTCGTGGATCGTAACGCCTACAGGTCTGTTCGGGCCAGGTATCACTCTACGAACTACACCAAATGGCAAATGACTACTTCTTCTCTCTCACATCGTAGGCATAGATCGTATCCTGATCCCGTATGTACAAACGTCCGCCGGCAACGACCGGGTGCGTCCAGGTCGGCAGTGATCCTTGTTGAATCCGGAAACGTCCCTTCTCGCGGTAGCCCGTAGGCGTAGCCTCGACCAACCCAACCACTCCATTTTCACTTAACGCATAAAGATGCCCATCGGCGTAAACCAGCGAGCCCTTCCCTACGCTGCGATCTTTCCAAGCCACCTCGCCGGTATCAAACTTCATGGCCGTCAAAATGCTGCTGGAGAAACCATACAGGTGATCGCCAATCAAAATGGAGCTACTGTGATGGTTTTTCATGTCACGAGTGAAATACAACTCGGACGCTTTGCCGTCGGCTTTGATCTCAACCACACCGCCACCTGTTCCATAGTCTGAAGAGATGAACACGCGGTTGCCGCGCACTATCGGCGTAGCCGCGTTGGCAACGTCATTAGCAGCACGTGGATATTCCCACAACAGTTTTCCATCTTTCAGATCGAGCCCAACGGCACGGTTATGAGTAAAGAAAACGACCTGAGTCGTGTCGCCGATTTGAACCGGCATCCCTGAGGAGTATCCGGCTCTATCACTTTGGCTCTTCCAAATCAATGCCCCGTCCTTCTTGTTAAGCGCCACAATTGAGGCGCCGGGACCGCCGGCATTGACGAGAAGCTTTTCTCCAATCACAAGTGGCGACTCACTGATACCCCAAATAATGTTCTCGCCACCGAACTTGGAGAGGACATTCATGGTCCAAATGACCTTACCAGTCTTGAGCTCGAGCGCGGCTAGATCACCGTTCGCGCCCAGCGCGTAGAGTCGATCGCCATCGATGGTGGGAGTGCCTCGCGGACCGTCACCATGACTTTCGCGGAACGCTGTGCCGTGCGGGGTCGCCCAAATTTGTTTACCCGTCGCGACGTCGAACGCGACGATGTGCTCGCGATCTCCGCGCAAACCCAAGGTGTAGATGCGACCGTTTGATATTGCGAGCGAAGAGTAACCTTGGCCCGCACCCGAGGCCTTCCAAGCGAGCGGTGGACCTCCTTCGGGCCATTGTTTTAATAGCCCAGTTTCTTTTGAGATGCCGTCGCGATTCGCACCACGCCACTGCGGCCAGTCGCCATTGACCTGGGCTGCGGCAACGGCACACATGCTTAAAACAATGATTGCAATGCCAATGAACATCCTTATGTTCTTCTTTGTCATAATCGATCTCCTTGCACAGTTCTAAGTCAATGGTTAGCCATTTGGGGAGACTTAGAAGTCCGACAATTAACTCTGAGGCTTGAAATACAGCACCATGCCTGCGCCCAGCGCCGCTAGTACAAATCCAACATAGAGTAATGGATTCGGCGCGCTCTTAGGCGGATGCAGCCACATCGAAAACATCACATTCACCAGCGGCGCGCCCGCAAATACTAAAGGCATCACGTAAGTGGGCAGGCCACCGGATCGAAAAGCGAAAATAATGCAAACCGCTCCGATCGCGCCCAGCGCTCCACCGGCTATAGCCGCGAGCGAACCTTTAGTCGTAAAGCCGTTCAGTTGCCCTTGAGCAGAAAGATTGACGACGGGCACGAGCACTCCGATCAGAAAATAAGCAAACCCTACGCAGAGCAAGGCGCGCATCGGATTTCCGAGTGCAATTTGCCCGCGATGTAATGCCGGGCCGTACAGTCCCCAAGCCAGGGCCGCACCAGCAGCAAAAATTATCCAGAGCATTTTTCAGGGAGACCTTTCTGGTGTAAGAACTTTCCTTTCGGTTCAATCGTAGTACGGGGTATTCTAGCAGTCGATTTCATTAATGACTATAAAGACGTGATAATAGTTGGGCCATAAAAATTGGCTTCCAGAAGTTTGTAAGGCCTTCCGAAAATTCCGTTAAGGAGACCAGCTTGCGAATGCGCTCAAAGATTCTCTTCCTACCTGCCCTTATGCTCTGCGCAGCCTCTGTTTTTGGACAGACTCACCGATCGACCATTCGCGGGACCGTCTCTGATCAGAACGGCGCTGTGATTCCCGGCGCTGCCGTGAAAGTGGTGAATAGGACCACCAATGAGAGCCGCAGCGTAGTCAGCAATGAAGACGGCGGATACGTGATCTCCTCGTTGGCTCCAGGCACTTACGAAGTGTCAATTGAAGCACAAGGTTTCCAACGGTTCGTGGTCTCTCAGGTCGTATTGCAAGTGAATCAAGAGCTCCGAGTTGATGGTTCCCTTGGGGTCGGAATGCTACGAGACGAGGGCACTATTTATGAGCCCGCGCCATTGCTTAAGCACGATTCCCCCTCGCTGGGGGCAGTGATCCAAGAACGTCAAATCGTGGATCTCCCACTAGACGGAAGAAACTTTTACGAGTTGACTCTATTGGTGCCGGGGGCCGTGCCGCCCGCACCAGGATCAGCAGGCTCGGTCCGCGGTGATTTCGCTTTCAGCGTGAACGGAGCGCGCGAAGACTCAAACAACTTTTTGCTCGACGGTGTCTACAACGTTGATCCGAAACTTAATACGTTCGCGGTAAGGCCACCAGTTGACGCTATTCAGGAATTTGAGACCGCTACGAGTACTTACGACGCAGCGTTTGGTCGCAACCCCGGAGCTCAAGTGAATGTAGTGCTCAAATCGGGATCGAACGATTTTCATGGATCGCTGTACGCGTTTCACCGTAACGCCGCGCTGGATGCGCGTAATTTCTTTGCTCCGGCAAACGAGTCAAAGCCAAAATATATTCGCAACCAGTTCGGCTTCTCTTTAGGTGGCCCGATCAAAAGAGATCAAACCTTCTTCTTTGCCGACTACGAAGGCACGCGCTCGCGCGAAGGTCAGACACGCATCACAAATGTTCCCACGCTCGCCGAGCGATCTGGAGACTTTTCCCAGAGTTTGCTAGGCGTGCCGATAAATCCGTTCACCGGATTGCCGTTCGAGGGTGGTGTCATTCCACCATTCTTCATTCATCCGATCGGGAGCGCTATAGCCGCACTCTATCCGTTGCCGAACCGGCCTGTGCCATTCGCGAACTTCGTTTCATCGCCAGTTCAGCGCGACGACAACGATCATTTTGACGTTCGAGTCGATCACTTGTTTAGTAACGCTACTACACTGGTGATGCGTTACAGCTTTGGCGATCGCAGGTTCTTTGAACCGTTTGCTGGTCCAACTCTGTCTGCTGTCCCTGGTTTTGGAAACGAGGTCCCGCGGCGTAGTCAAAACGCGATGGTGGGATTGACTCACGTCTTTTCGCCGAGATTTGTTAACGATGCACGGATAGCTTTCAATCGAGTCGCATCGTCAGTTCTTCAGGAGAACCAGGGCACGAGTATCAATCGCGCGGTAGGTTTGCCTGAGCTCTCGCCGGATCCTAGAGACTTCGGTCTGAGCTTTATTACAATTACCGGTTTCTCACCACTCGGCCACGAAGGCAACAATCCTCAAAACACCGTTACGAACACTTTTCAAATCCTCGATACGGCTAGCTACATCACCGGGCAACATCTGCTGAAATTTGGCGTGGACATTCGCACGGTGCAGCAAAATGGTTTCCGCGATGTACAGTCGCGCGGACTTCTCAACTTCACACCGTTTGCTTTTACTGGTGTAGCACTCGCCGACTTACTCCTTGGCTTTCCGACTGTAACCGGCGGGGCTCGCGTGGACAATGCGCAGCATCTTCGTGCCGAGAGTTACCACTTCTTTATCAATGACAGTTTTCGCGTACGGCGAAACCTGACGCTCGCCGCTGGGTTGCGTTATGAGTACAACTCGCCTCCCGTTGACTCGACAAACCGCGCGACTCTTTACGACGCAACAACGCGTTCGCTGGTTCCTGTAGGCACAGCTGGAATGCCGAGCGCCGGGTATGAGGCAGATAAAAATAACTTCGCACCTCGTGTGGGCTTGGCCTGGACGCTTGGTGATGAAGGTAAAACGGTTCTGCGTGCCGGTTATGGGATTTATTACGACACGTCACCACTTGCGCCCGGTGAGGCGCTCTATTTTAATCGGCCGTTCTTTGACTTCAATCTATTCTTTTCGGTGCCCCCGCTGCTGCTTTTAACGCTATCCGATCCCTTTCCTGCGTTCTTTCCCATCCCGCTGCCCGACTCTGCGCAAGCCGTTCAACGCGACCTGCGCACGCCTTATATGCAACACTGGAATCTGAACGTGCAGCAGGGACTCGGAAACAACTGTGTGGTCGAACTGGCGTACGTTGGATCGAAGGGGACGAAACTTTTGACGGCGCGCGATCTCAATCAACCGCCGCCGAGCGTATTACCTCCGGGACTACCTTTTGTGCCGCGTCCCGATCCGCAGTTCGACGAGATCAACACGATCGAATCGCGAGCCAGCTCGAACTATCACAGTTTCCAGGCTCGAGTTCAGCAACGACTGTCTTTTGGCTTGGGAATGCTCGCGTCTTACACATGGTCCAAGTCTATTGATGATGGTTCGAATTTCTTCCCGAGTGCAGGCGACCCGAATTACCCGCAGAACAGTTTTGATTTGCGTTCCGAACGAGGTCGATCGAATTTCGACGTGAGACATCGTTTGTCGGTGAGTTATGTCTATGACCTGCCATTTGGAAAGGGTCGCAAGTACCTCTCGGACAATGGTGGTTGGTCCACTTTGTTAACTGGCTGGCAGACCTCAGGCATTTTACAGTTGCAGTCCGGGCGTCCTTTTACAGTGGCACTGTCGCGAGAGTTTGATAATAGCGGCACTGGCATTTCGGCGTTGGGCTTTGGCGCCAATGACCGGCCAAACCTGCTAAGAAATCCTGAGCTTGAGGATCCGAGTCCTGATCGGTGGTTCGATACGAGCGCTTTTGTCATTCCGCCGCCAGGAACATTCGGCAACGCCGGGAGAAATATTCTTGAAGGACCGGGCTATCAGAGCTTCAATATGGCGGTGAGTAAGAACACGTCACTTTCGGAGCGGTTCAGGCTACAGTTTCGGACGGAAGTATTTAATCTGTTCAATCACCCGAACTTCAATCTGCCAGACAATTTTATGTTCTCGCCGACTTTTGGACGTGTCACGTCGGCTCGCGACCCACGTCACATCCAATTCGGCTTGAAGCTATTGTTCTGATTTGTGGTTCCGTTTTGTTTCGTGTGTTTTCGTAGTTTTCGCGCCGTCAGGTGCGAAAGAAGGTAGGCAGGGGCAAGTGCTGAGCGCAGCGAAGCACGGCGCCCCTGGAATAAACCCCAAGAAAAATTAGAGCACTGAAAGTGCGACAGAAATTTCCAAGGAGAAACTCGTGAAACGGCTTTTTATTTCGATTTCCGTCTTGATCGCTATAACCGCCATTCTCTTTCAAGTTCGAGCTCAAAACGCCGAACAGGCTGCCGTCCGACAGCCGCTCGAGAACTACATCCGAGGTCACGAAACTGGTCAAGGCGAATATTTTCGCAAAGCGTTTCACCCTGATGCCAAACTGTTCGCAATTCGCGATGGCAAATACTGGCAATTAACGAGTGAAGAGTACATCGCCCGTGCAGCCGGAAAGCCGGCCGACGATGAAGCACAACGCAGACGCACAATCGAAACAGTTGATATAACGGGTAACGCAGCAGTCGCGAAGATCGTTCTCGACTATCCACAGGTGAAATTCACGGATTACATGTCGCTGCTTAAGATCGATGGTGAATGGAAAATTGTGAATAAAACTTTCCATGCAGAAAGCAAGACGAAGCAATAGTGGTTTCCTAAACGGTAGGGCGGTCCTCCAACCGAGTCCGATCAAAATAAGGAGTTGCAGACAATGAGAAGACAAATCGTTTCAAGTGTAATCATAGCCGCGGTCTTGGCGAGCGTTTGCCTTGCAGCACAGAAGCCGGACTTCGGCGGGAACTGGACGATGGATCGCGCACGAAGCTTCGGCATGCCGGGCAACATGAACCAGACTATGACCGTTACACAAAACGGTGATGTTATTGAGCTCGAAACGAAGCTGATTCAACCGGGAAACGAACGCACGGTAAAGGACAGTTATACGCTGGACGGAAAAGAGCGGGAATTCACTCCGCCAACGCCTCCTAATGCGCCCCCTAATGCGCCGCCGGTGAAAGGCAAGCGGACGGCCAACTGGATGCCGAACGGCAAGGGCATCCTGGTTAATGAGGTAACGACAAGCGAAGGCCCAAAAGGACCTGTTACCAACCAGCTAACCCGCAAGTGGACGTTGTCTTCCGATGGCGAATTGGTTATCGACAT
This sequence comes from Pyrinomonadaceae bacterium, assembly GCA_035281525.1. GTDB lineage: Bacteria > Acidobacteriota > Blastocatellia > Pyrinomonadales > Pyrinomonadaceae > PSRF01. The sequence goes on from DATEDU010000246.1 coordinate 16,748, forward strand.
GTACATCGATAATCAGAACGGCTCTTTCGAAACTAAGCGTATTTTTAAGAGGGACGCGAAGTAAGAAGCCCGCGAAGCGGGCGTAAGCATAAAGCCTGGGGTGGAGCGAGGCTTTGCGAGCGGAACCCCAGGTACCAGAAAATGATGCCCTAAGCCCGCGAAGCGGGCGACAGAACTTTCCCTAGCCACACACGGCCAGTTCAGTTTAAAATCCGCTTCTTAACTCTTCGTTAGTCCCCCATTTCGTTGACCCAGGAGGTTCCCCTATGACAAAGGCTTCATGTCGAATTTTATGCGTAGACGATCACGCAGACACGTCCGAGATGCTTCAACATCTCCTTTCTAATGGTGAAGTGGAAGTCGTTACAGCCCGATCTATGGAAGAAGCACTCAAGCTGGCGCGCAGTGAGTCCTTTGATCTCTATGTCCTCGACAAACGCCTGCCGGATGGAAGCGGTATTGATCTTTGCCGGAAGTTAACAAGCATAACGCCGAACATACCGTGCCTGTTCTATACAGGTGATGCTTATGAAGTCCATCGCCGGCAAGCGCTGGAAGCCGGTGCCGATGATTATATCGCCAAGCCCGATATCGATAGCTTGATTGAATCGGTTCAGAAGTTTTTATCCGATCGCGAATGCGCCACGGCCGCTTAGCATTGACCATTTTCCTGAACACCCAAATGACAAATGAAAAATGGAAAACCGAAGATGGAAAATGTCTTGGCTTGACACGAAAAACAGCGAACGTATAATTCTTTCCGTTGCGTTCACACAACGTGTGATGTGGGCCGTTAGCTCAGTTGGTAGAGCAGCTGACTCTTAATCAGCGGGTCGGAGGTTCGAGCCCTCCACGGCTCACCAGTTTTCATAAGGACGCGGTAGGTTGAAAGACCTGCCGCTTTTCGTTTGTAGAAAACTTTGACGCACCGGCGGAATATTCACGAGATTGAAGTTGCCGTCGATTGTGTTGCCTGGCTGATACAGCCTCAATCTCCTCATCGTGGGGCTGAGAGCACAAAAAGATACCCTATCGCGGACACGTTAGACATACCGAGTTCGAACCGTCATCTTTAATCAAATAGATTTGACTCGGACCATCACCGTCGGAAGAATACACCAGACTCTTTCCGTTTGGTGACCACATGGCCGCACGTTCCGTGGCGCGTGTGTGAGTGAGGCGACGCGGGTTTTTCGAATTCGCGTCCATTACGTAGAGTTCCGCATTGCCGTCACGGTCAGACGCAAATGCAATTCGCTTGCTGTCTGGAGACCAGATTCCTGCTGTCTCATTGAACTCGGTAGTCGTCACCCGCCTGACGTCGGACCCGTTCGCCTTCATCGTATAGAGTTGGTTCTTACCAGTACGATCTGAATAAAAGAGCAAGCGGCGGCCGTTGTGCGCCCAGTTCGGTACTTGATCGTTAGATTCGCCCGAAGTGATAACGCGGAGATTTGTGCCGTCTGGGTTCATCGTACAAATGCGCCATTTCTTAGCATCGTCAAAATTACTAGTCTCACGCCATTGGAACACAATAATCGCTTCGTTGGGTGAATAAACAGGCACACCTGCAAAACCCTTTAGATTAGTAAGCTGCACTACGTTCGAACCGTCTGAATTCATGACGTAAATGTTCGTGTCTTTGCCGTTCGCCCTCGGCGATTGAAAGAGAATCTTGTGGCCATCGCGTGAAAAATAGGGATGCGCATCCCTCCCCGCAGAATGCGTTAGTCTAACCTGATTCGATCCATCAACATTCATGACGTAGATCTCTGGATCCCCATCTCGATCGGAAGTAAAAACAATCTTTCTGCCATCAGCAGACCACTGCGGGAACGCATTGTTCGCGTCCGAACGCCGATCCTGAGGGTCCGCACTTACGAAGGTTCTGGATATTACGACTGTAGTTAAGATCAAGAGATTAACGACAAGTGGAAGGGTCATTCCGACAGCAACAAGAAACATCTTTACACCGCCTTTAATAAATGATTGTTGGGCGTCCCTCAGTGGGCGCCCCGGGTACCAGATCTTTTACTTCACGATGAAAGCGTACTGAGCGGCCGTCAGTGGAACCACGGAAAGGCGGCCTTGCCGGACGAGCGGCGAATCTTTAAAAAGGTCTTTACTCTTCAGTTCAGCTAACGTTATCGGCTTGCCCAGAGGTTTGACGGCTTTAATCGTCACCTGCGGATTCTTCGGGTCCACCGCGTTGACAGTGACTGCCGTCGCAAGCCCAACTACCTGCTTCTCACTACCGGTGTGATAGATGACGAGCTTCGCGCCTTTTGGCATATCGCGCAGATTTCTGAGGGCGACTGGATTGCCGATGCCATCCCATACGGTCGTCTTGTCACGCTGCAAATCGGAAAACGAATATTCTGATGGTTCGGTTTTCAGTAGGTAATACATCAGCGTTGTACCTCAAGGTATGCTGGAAGTGTTGATGGCCTTTTTAAAATGACATATGAAAATGCCCAATGACAAATGTCAAATGTCTTCCGCTTGACACGAAAAACAACGAACGTATAATTCTCTCCGTTGGCTTTCACACAACGTATCAGTGACGTGGACGATTAGCTCAGTTGGTAGAGCAGCTGACTCTTAATCAGCGGGTCGGAGGGTCGAGCCCTCCACGGCTCACCAGTTTTCATAAGGACGCGGTAGGTTGAAAGACCTGCCGCTTTTCATTTGTGACCCATGACTTACATCAGAATCGCAACCGCTGCCGACGCTGAGAGCGTGCTCGAGATCTACGGCCCAATCGTCCGCGATACGGCGATCTCATTCGAGCTCGTACCACCAACAGTTGCCGAGATGCAGGAACGCATCGAGTCCACTTTAGCAACCCTACCGTGGCTCGTTGCCGCGGAGGCACAAGACGTCGTCGGTTATGCTTACGCCAGCCGCCATCGCGAGCGACCAGCCTACCAATGGGCGGTCGATGTATCTGTCTATGTCCGGGCAGATGCGCGAGGTCACGGGGTGGCCCGAGCGCTTTATCGAATACTGTTAGGCATCCTCGAGGACCTGTCGTACCACACAGTCTTGGCGGGAATTACGTTGCCGAACGAAGCGAGCGTAGCGTTTCACGAGGCAATGGGGTTTAGGCCAGTCGGGATCTATCGCAACGTAGGATACAAGTTGGGAAGCTGGCATGACGTGGGATGGTGGCAGCGGCCGTTAGGCGAATACATAAATGAACCGCCACCGCCTCGCGCGATGAAGGACTATGACTCCGATCAGCTTCGCGAGCGATTGTTAGGCGGTCGTACGCGTTGAAGAAGCAAAGAAGAAGTTTATGTTAGGCAGAGACACACAGACGGACTTGGTGATGGAGTTGAAATTGTAGATAGCGGGGTAAATCTGTGTCGTTAACTGAGTAAATCAACCGCCAAGACGCCAAGTACACTAAGAATACAAAAGAAGTTGCTGCCGAATGGCGAGACACCTCGGGTTTTATTTGATTTGTTCTCATCGCAGCTTGGCGTCCTTGGCGTCTTGGCGGTTCAATTTTCCCTTCGCAACACACAATTACACCAATACCATAAGGAACTGGACTTAATCGCTAGTAACAGATATATTCACGGCAACGTGTAACAGAAGTTAGTCTTCACCATATTTTTCCCGACGTAAACCAGCGCCTCTCCCTACATGCTGGCCTTACAAAATGCCCAGACGCCCAGACGAATTGGTCTTTGGCGTAGCTGTCGTTAGCTGAACTGCTTTAGGCAGCCGCAGGTGTATTAGTGCGGGCATCTCACGAAAGGCTGGAACTCATGGCTCAAGGAAACTCTCACTGTTACGTTCTTCCCCCACATTCATTCCTCGCTCAAGCGCATCCGTTAGAGAAGGTTCGAGATCGACTCCTATACTCTCGAAGATTGGAGCGTCTGTGGATGTTCATTGAAGAACATTACTCAGATCCGGATATTCATCTTACCGACGCCGCGAAACGCAGCGGCGTCAGCGCAGATCATCTGAATCTGCTGCTTAATCGCTTTGTTGCCATGACCTTTCATGACCTTCTCTGCCGGTACCGCGTGGAAAAATGCCTTGAACTGTTGTACGAGAAGAACTACACGTTAACCGAAGTTTATAGCCGTTGCGGTTTTAATAGCGCGACTACTTTCGATCGGCAGTTCAAAAGGTGGGTAGGATGCTTACCCAGCGAATATAAGCGCCAAATGAGATCACACCATCTTGAGAAAAGCACCAGAACTACTGATCCCGCTTTTTGAATAAAGATTACCGATTTTTGGATAGACCAAACCTCATGAACGTCTAAAATCTGGTTGCTCAATTCCCCCGGTGCTCTCAAATTCAAAAACCAAAGATCCGGCGAGGAGGCTTTATGGCTTCTACGGCGATATCCCGCACAGCCTCATTGTTAAAGGAAATTCCGCGATTTGTCTTAATAGGTCTTTTCGGCTTTGCCGCCGTTGATAAGGTCATACATCTTCAAGGCTTTGTTACTGCCGTTGAAAGCTACCATTTGCTGCCCGCCAGCTTAGTACGCCCCGCGGCGATTTTTTTCATTATGGCCGAATTCGCAATCGCCCTCGGCCTTCTTACGAAACGCTGGCGTAGTGCAGCGTGTCTTGCGGCGGTGTTACTGTTAGGGACCTTCACAATAGTTTACCTGGCAGTCAATCCCGCCCGAGTTTGTGGGTGTTGGTTTACGCTCACGCTGAATTCAGGCGGATATTTTCACATATTGCAAAATCTCGTTTTCATAGGTCTCGCCATCCTGACGTGGATGGACCATAAACCCTCTAAACCCGACGCTTCATCGGCCTTCTATCCTACCAGCACTTCAACCGCGGAATCCGACGACGGGAGACTTACACATGCATGATTACGAATCTCATCTCTATGGAAAGGAGGAAAGCACTATGACGCGAACTATCGTGAGAACACTTCTGACTACGCTGGCGTTCGTACTACTGTTTGCCGGCTCGTCTAACCTGAATCGCACCACGGCTAACGAGTTTGAAGTAGTGGCGGGCGGCAAATGCCAGGACTACTGCGGCTGCCCGGGTGGTGCATTACTTTGTTGCATCATCACCCTGCCCGACGGCACAGAAATTCAATGTGGGATGTCAAGAATCCAGAACTGAGGGAAAGTTTGGATGGCAGACGAACGAGAAACGGTTGAAGGGCCTCAGGTCTCCCGTCGTCGCTCACCTTAAAGAAGAACTTCGGAGATACCCGCGATGCTCAAGAGTTTGCGTAAAGACTTGCTTTTGATACTTGCTGTTTTGGCGGTCTTCGTGTCGCTGAGTTATGCGATTGGGTTCGTTACTGATCGCTCGCCGAAAATGGTTGAACTTCAGACGGCTTTTCTCAGTGGAGAACGCGCCCCCAAATCCCAACCCACCACCGTTAGGGTGTGGCGCAAGCCCGCTTTCGAAAAAAAGGCGGTCCTCAATTCCACGAGTCTGAAGAATCCGGAAAAGATGCAGGCAAATAACAATGGCAACATCTTTGTTTTGGATTGGTCGGATCTTCGAGTCAAAGAGTTTTCGCCTGACGGAAAGTTATTAAGAATGTTCGGCGAAGAAGTGGGCAGTCCCGAAGCTTTCGTAAATCCTACCGATTTCGCTATGGATTCCGGCGGCAACTTGTGGGTATGTGATCTCAAACAAAAACGCATCGGAGTTTTTAACACCGACGGAAGTAAAAAGACAATTAAACCTCAAAACACCACTTATCGGCTTGCGGCAATCGGAGACGTGATGTTTACGATGGTCACGCCGTCACATAGCAGACTTTTCGAGACCTATGATTTATCGGGACGCCAGTTAAAGTCATTCGGAGAATTAATCGATGATCCATACAACAAAGGGATCATCCTCGATGGGGATATCGTAGCCGACCCCGAGAATCATGGCATTTTTTATGGCGGTAGGTACTTGGGCATTATTGGAGCCTACGATGTGGAGGGCAATCAACGATTTTTGGTTCAAACGATCGATAACGTCCCGCCGCCAAAGGTGTTGGGTATTGAGGGGAAACAAAAGATCAAACCTGACACTACCCCGGCCATCTTAAGCCTTAGCGCTTTGGATAACGAATTGTATGTTTTGAGCGGAGCGCATAGGGACGGTACTGGCGGAAAGGTGATGGATGTCTATGACAAGCGGGATGGTCATTATTTGTACTCGTGGGAACTCCCGGCGGTTGGTGAGGAGGCTATAGTTGGCTCGAACTACATTTACATTCGACATTATAACGAAGTAACAGTGTGGCGTTTCACGTCACACACATAATGCCCGCAGCAGAGTGCTCCAGAGGAGCACAATGATTATAGCTTGACACCCGTAACCGAACTGCGCTCCAGCGGAGCGCGATGTGCTTCCACGAGTTCAATTGACATTCCGCTCCTGACGGACCGGGGATAAATCAGGGAATCTTAGGCTATAAACATTTTGCTCCTCCGGAGCAATTGAAAAATGACTTTTCGGCAAGGCCTTTTGAATTCCAGACTACACAAGTACTCGCAGACATGTTGCGCTTGTCCAATTTCCGCGGCGGGCTGAGGCTGTTGCGCCGAAGCCCGGCCTTTGCCGCGACAGTCATCATCGTCCTGGGATTAGGAATCGGCGTCAACACTTTGGTCTTTACCATCACCGACGCAGTTCTGTTGCGTCCCTTGCCTTACCCAAACCCTAATCAGTTAGTTTGGATTAGTCAGGGAATTTCCCCTACTAAGACCGAGTATGCGCTAGCCCCGGACTTCACTGTCTGGAGCTCGCAGGTGCAATCTTTTTCACACATGGCTGCGTTTTCCGAACGCTTCCGCAACCTCACCGGAAGCGGCTATCCGGAACGGATTCTATCGGCGGCGGTGTCGGCTGAATTCTTGTCACTGCTGGAAACTCCACCGATTGCCGGCAGGGACTTTCTTGCAAGCGATGATCAACCTGGAGGTGAACGAGTTGCCATCCTCTCCCATCGTTTCTGCAAGCAGCGCTTTGCGGAGGTCAGCCACTGCGTCGGAGCAACAATCAAACTCAATGATCAATCAGTTGAAGTGATCGGAGTCTTGCCTGATAAGTTTCGTTTTCCCGAACCGGTTGAAGTCGAAGTTCTGACTCCGCTGGCGCTTGGTCCGGATCAGGCGAGTCGCGAATCAAGCATGAACGTCGGGATGCAACAGATTAAAGTGATTGCTCGCCTCCGACCTGGTACCTCGTTAGCTCAGGCTCAAGCTGAGCTTAGTGTTGTCCAACAACGGATTGTTCAAGCCAACCCTCAATTCCAACAGTATCAAAACGCGAAACTGATCCCGCTTCATGAACACTTAACGGCTGACATTTCGCGGGCTGCACTCGTTCTTTTGGCAGCAGTCAGTCTCCTATGGGTGCTGGGTTGTTTGAATGTTGGCAGCTTGCTATTTGCTCGCCTTATCTCCCGCCGGGGAGAAATGGCTGTTCGAATAAGCCTTGGGGCCAGCCGGCGGCGTTTGTTCCGGCAAGTGTTAACGGAGAACGCCGTGCTCACCTTCTTTGGCAGTGTCTTAAGTCTTTTTATTACCTATTGGGGACATCGCTTCATTATTTCGATTTTTCCCCGGCAAGTATTCAGGATAAGTGAAGTTGAGCTTAGTCCCGGCATTGTGGCTTTTGTGATCACAAGCTTCGCCTTGACAGTATTGATCGTCAGCCTCGTAGCAGCGCGAGCGCTCCCTGCTCAAAATGCTGCCGATCTTTTGAAGTCTGGCAGCAGTAACGTCATCGGCTCGCTTAAGACACGACGAGTTTTAAATGTCCTTGTCGTCTGCGAGTTGGCATTGGCTGTAGTCCTGCTGGTTGAAGCTGGGCTGATGATTAGAAGTTTTTGGGCTTTGCGTTACCGTGATCTGGGTTTCAGGCCGGAGCAACTTCTCACTCTACGAGTTGATTTAACGCCATCCAGGTATTCCTCAAACAGTCAACAGAGAGCTTTTTTTGAGAACGTGCTTGAGCGCGTGAGTGCGTTGCCGGGAGTTGATGCGGTGGCGCTCTGCAGTTCGCCGCCGCCGGTGCCGGTAGGCGGAATGTTTCGTCTCTCAGTCGAAGGTGGATCTTCTTCTCAACCTGGTCCCGGCGGTATGGTCAGAGTTCAGGCTGTAAATACTGATTACTTTCGCATCCTGGGAATTCCTCTCCTTGACGGACAGATGTTCGTAGACCAGGGGCACGACAGTCCTTCAGTAGTGATTATCAACCGAACCCTGGCGCGACAACATCTGGACGAGGACCAGTCAGTCGGGAGAAAAATACGGCTTGGCGGCCCGCAGGCGCCGTGGCTTACGATAATCGGGATCGTTGATGACTTTAAGAATGTTGGGCTGGCTGCAGAGCCGGAACCGGAAGCTTACCGTCCTTACCAGCAGTCTCCTTTGCTTCAAAGTATGCACTTGTTAGCTAGAACTTCAACGTCTGATCCTTTAAGCCTTATATCCCCCATTCGCAGAGAGGTCCTGGCGATGGATCGTGAGCAGCCGCTGGCGGAGATACAAACACTCGATCAGCGATTGATGACTTCCATCGCTCAACAAAGATTCGTTATGTCGATACTCGTGAGTTTCGCGATCTTAGGGTTACTGTTAGCAGTAGTAGGCGTGTATGGAATCATCTCGTATGTCAGTCAGCAGCGCACTCGTGAGATAGGCATTCGGCTTGCGCTTGGAGCTCAGCAAAAGCAGGTAATCTGGCTGATGGTCAGAGAAGGATTGATACTGAGTTTGCTTGGTGCCGCTATCGGTATAGCCGGTGCGCGAGCCGCAAGTCAATTTTTATCAAGCATGTTATATGGAGTGACGTTATCCGATCCATGGACATTCCTGATCGTGTTGAGCTTGTTATTGCTGACGACAGTGTTGAGTTGTTATTTGACGGCCCGCCGCACCGCTCAAGTCGAGCCCCTGCAAGTCCTCCGCCATGAATGAATGAACAACCTTTCCGGCTTTGATTTTTAGAAGGTCCAAACTAACCTAGTAGGCACGTCAGATTTCGACCCATCAAGGAGGGCGTCGTGCGTTACCTTTCAATCCTTCTAATTTATCTGTTTATCCTCACGTCGGCGGTTCACGGACAGAACCTCACTTCAGCAAACGACTACTCTCAGAGAGGCATGACTCGCTTTGAAAAGAATGATCTTGATGGAGCGATCGCCGACTTCACTAAAGCGATTGAAATGAACGCCGAGAAACAGGAGTACTGTTACTACTTCCGTGGCATGGCACACTATCGGAAAGGTAATTCCGATCAAGCAATCATTGATCTCAGCAAAGCAATCGCTATCAAGCCTCACCCGCGATTCTACGATGATCGTGGCAACCTCCTGGCGCTGCAAGGCGAGCTCGATCGAGCAATCGCAGATCTTAATAAGGCTATCGAGATGGAGCCAAAATACGCCAAGGCTTACGGCGATAGAGGGATTGTTCGCCTAATGCGCGGCGAGAACACAGATGCCGAACAGGACTTCAGAAAATGTTTTGAGCTTGATAGTGCACTCGAATCTCAATTCAAGGCGACCGCCAATCAAGTCAGGCAACGAGCCGGTTCACGTTATGAGCAGCAAAAGCCTTCTGATGTAGAGGTCGTCAAGTTCAATTGGACAGAAGCGCCCTCAATGACTCCTTCTGCGTCACCTTCCTTTCCTGTTTCTAGTTCAACTGTAAGTTCAAGCGGCACTCGCGTGCTGGCTGACGCAAACGCGAAAGGCCAGCCCGGCCCTGCCGTGGTTTATGATCCAACGGGAACAGGTCTGCCTCCATCTCGTCTGCCGGAGGCAGGGACCCGAGCTGTCAGCAACTACAAATTCACCGCCTCAATAAGAAATACCGGCAGCAAAACAATCGTGGGCATTCAATGGGCTTACTTCTTCGACCCAAAAGATTCGGCTCACAAAGGCATGGCTTATATTCTTACGACTAAGACGAACATAGCGCCTGGAAAAGAAAAGCAGTTGATCGACTCAGTTTCTTCTGGCGGCGGTCCAAACGAACCCAAAATGCTCACCAAGCAGTCTCGAGGATTCTTCAATGAACGAGTCGCCATACTGCGTCTGGATTACGCCGACGGAAGTTCATGGCAAAGCTCTGGAACCCCCAGCGGTCCAAAGAACACTCAGCCTCAGTAAATCTGCACGTAGGTACTTCCTTTGGAATAAAGCGCGAAAAGTCGTTCGAAGACCTTGACGAAAATGGGATCGTCTGTGCCAAAAGTGAGAGCGTTCTTCTATCGGATCGAGCAAATGCCAGCCTCACGCTTCGAGTAAACTCATATTTTTCGTCTTTTCGGCTGTCGGGACCGACTCAGTGCAGTACGGCACATTTGTTGAGTAGGGGTGTGCGCTGAAATTACGAATAGAATGTGAGGTCGGTCCAACGGCTTCCGTCCCACGAATCGAGGAATAACAATGGAAACTTTCTGGCAGGACCTTCGGTACGGCGCGCGGATGCTTGTGAAAAATCGAGGATTTGCGTTGGTGGCGATCGTGACGCTGGCACTGGGCATCGGGGCCAATACCGCCATTTTCTCGGTCGCCAACGCGGTGCTCTTGAGGCCGTTGCCTTTCTATTCTCCAGAACGCCTGTTGGCGCTCGGCCAGACGGAGGCGGAGGATCGCAGCAATCTCTCACAGTTCTCCTTCCGGAACTTCGCAGACCTGCGCGAGCAGACGAAGGCCTTCGAGCGCTTGGCGGCATACTACAACCACAGCCTGATCTTGACGGGATACGGCGAGGCCGCGAGGCTGCGCGCCACCATCGCCACGGCAGACCTCTTCCCGCTCCTCGGGGCGTCGCCCGCGCTGGGCCGCACCTTCCTCACCGAAGAGGACAATGCGGGAGGCGCGGGGCAGGGGTATCCGGCCATCCTGAGCTGGGACTGCTGGCAACAACACTTCGGCGGCGACGCGGGTGTGGTCGGGCGAACGATCAACCTGAGCGGCGACGCCTACACGGTCGTCGGCGTCATGCCCGCGAAGTTTTCGTTCCCGGTCCAAGCGCAGCCGACCGAGGTCTGGATATCGCCGGCGCGCGACGCGGAGAAGAAGGGAGAGGGTGCGATCATGGTCTCGCGCGGCTACCGCGGTTGGCGGGTGGTCGGGCGACTCAAGGACAGCGCGACCATCGAGCAGGCGCAGGCTGAATCGGACGTGGTCGCGTCGAACCTCGCGGCGCAGTTCCCCGGACCAAATAAAGACCTCGGCATCAAGGTCATGCCGCTGCTCGAATCTCTCGTCGGCAATCTGCGCTTCACTATCCTGCTTCTGCTGGGGACGGTGGGCGTCGTGTTGGTCATCGCTTGCGTCAACGTGGCGAACCTCCTGTTAGAGCGCGGCGTCAGCCGGCAGCGCGAGATGAACATCCGGCTCGCGCTGGGCGCGAGCCGTTGGCGCATCGGACGACAGCTGGTGACCGAGAGCCTGATGCTCGCTTTGGCGGGCGGGGCGCTGGGGTCGCTGCTGGCGATGTGGGGCACAGAGCTGATCGTTTCGCTCAGCCCCGAAGGGATCACGAGGATTACGGAGACGAGCTTGGATCTGCGCGTGCTCGTATTCACGGCGTTGGTCTCTGTTCTGACGGGTGTCCTTTTCGGACTCGCGCCCGCGCTTGGCGTCTCCCGCGTCGGGCTGGCCGAGGCGCTGAAGGAGGGCGGACGAAGCGGTTCGGGGGTGAGGTCAGGGCGCGCGCGCAACCTCCTGGTCGTTGCGGAGGTGGCGCTCGCGCTCGTGCTTCTGGTTGGCGCGGGCCTCCTTGTGCGAACTCTCGTGCGCCTGCAAAACGTCCCCCTGGGTTTCGATCCGCGCAATGTCCTTACGATGACCGTGGCCAAATCGCCTACGGGCGGCCCCGAACAGACGGGCGAGTTCTTCAGGCAGCTCACCGAGCGCATCAGGGCGCTGCCTGGCGTCGTTAACGCGAGCGTGACGTGGCAGCTCCCCTTAAGCGGCGCTTCGGCTTCGAGCTCTCTTCATATCGAAGGGCAACCCGACAAGCCGGAGAACATCCCGACGGGTGTCATACACTCTGCCGGCCCCGGATACTTCCGCACAATGGGCATTCCTCTCCTCAAAGGGCGCGACTTCACGGATCACGACGACATGAAGTCCGCGCCCGTCATCATCGTCAACGAGACGCTGGCGAAGAGGTTCTTCCCCGGCGGCGATGCTCTCGGCAAGCGCATCTTGCCCGGCTACAACGCGACCGGCAAGTATCAAATGCGCGAGATCGTGGCCGTGGTTGGCGACGTAAAGCATCAGGGGTTGAGGGGCGATGTGGCGCCGGAGTTCTACTACGCGCAAGCGCAGATGCCTGTGAACTCGTTGACGCTCGTGGTCCGCACCGCAGGAGAACCGCACGCGCTGGTCTCCTCCGTTCGAAAAGAGGTTCAGGCGATGGACGCGAACGCGCCCGTGTACGGTGTCGTGACCGCCGAGGAGTACCTGTCGCGCTCTCTTGCCTCCACTCGCTTCAACATGACGCTGCTCGCGGCTTTCGCCGCCGTGGCGCTGCTGCTGACGGCGGTCGGTCTCTACGGCGTGATCTCCTTCTCCGTCAGCCAGTCCACGCATGAGATAGGCATCCGCATAGCGCTCGGCGCGCAGACCTCCGACGTGCTCAAGCTGGTCATTGGGCAGGGTATGGTATTGACCTTCGCCGGCGTCGCGGCCGGCTTGGCGGCCGCTTACTGGATGACGCGGCTGATGTCGAGCCTGCTCTTCGGCGTCCGCGCGACAGACTCCGTGACGTTCGCGGGCGTTTCGCTGCTGCTCTTAGCCGTTGCCGCGCTCGCCTGCTACGTCCCGGCGCGGCGCGCGTCGAAGGTCGATCCGGTGGTAGCTCTTCGTTACGAGTGACCAGGCCGCTGAAAGTAGCAGCGCGCGAAACGGATGAGAATCCTGCCGCGTTTCACCTGGCCACGATTCAGGTCGCAGCGTAAAAGTTTGCGACGGTTGTTTCGAAGTCTATCCGTCTCTTCTATCGTTGTGGGAATGGAGATCCTGGTCTTCCTCTTACTATTACTATTAATCTCCACCGGCAATCGCTCCGCATTTCTTGATAGCTTTGGTCGTCGCACTAGGTAACTGGGTTTTTTGACCAAGCTACGTCGTCATGAAGGTAAAGTAACATCAGGTGCTGCTATTGACATTAACTTCTCACTGCAGTAGATTCCGCGCAAATCGCACAGGGGTTCCTCGTTCCGTGTGCTAACCCTCGTAAAAGCTCACGTCAACGAATATCGAGAATTGGGTGGCGTTAATAAAGAGCTAAGCCGGCCTCGTTGTAGTCACTCTGCTTCGTAGCATCAAAGGAGAACCTCATGAGCTTACGTCGATATCGCGTATTCCAACTGTTGTTAATCGCCAGTGTTCTCTTCTGCCTGAGAGTTTCAGATGGGAGGGCGCAAACCTGCTTCGATTACGTTGATGGCAATAATGCAAAGGTGCCCATCAGATGCGTCCAGCAGAATCTAACTACACCTTGCTCATGGGATCCGGCCTGTCACACAGATGGCGACGCGTCAGATTGCTGCACCAGTATCACTTCAACGACGGCTCAAACTATCCTCCTGATGCACACGAATTGGCACGACTGCTTCGGAAATTTCGGCGCTTTGAATGACAACAACCCTCCCGGACGTGGTCAGCGCTGGTACGCCTTCCACCGCCAGTTTGAACTCGACTTCAACTTGTGGCGGGAGCCATTAGGTTTCAGTCCGATTGAAAGCGTTGAGTGGTGTCCCGATATGCTCCTGGCGGTCGGACATTTGGGTGCTGAATTGAGTCCGGGGGACCATCCGGCGGGTTGTGGCACGGGTGCAAACCGACCTTACGATACACCATGCCCAGACTGTGTGGCCTTTCCCCGATGTTTGTTTCGTGATGGCGCCGGACCCGTAGCATGTCCCACCGCTCCAAGTGAGTTTTGCGGGCGATTCGGAATAACCCAGGAGTCAGACGAAACTTTCCACTATGATTCGCTTTCTGAGTTCAAGAACGTCGAAGAGATTGCAACTGTTCTGGACCACAACTTTCACGGAAGGATGCACCAGGCGGTTGCAAATGCCGACTCACCGGGAACTTATGTTCAAGACGTTGGCGATCCGAGTTGTTCGCCACGCGATCCGATGTTCTGGAGGTTGCACAAAGCGCTCGACGATGTCGTCCGATCATGGCAGAACATGAAAGCCGTCGACGTGATGCTCGTCATCGATCGCTCTGGCAGCATGTCTGAGCCGGATTCGAGCGGCTCGACTAAATTTGCAGCAGCGCTGAATGCTGTTAGTAACTTCGCTGACCTTTTGGATACGGCGCGAACCGACGGACAGGAAAATCGCATCGGCATCGTCTCATACGCGAGCACCGCCAATGTTGACATGCCATTAACGGTGGCAGACTCCACCCTCCTGACCGGTCCTTTGGCCACGACTATCTCGACTCTTTCGGGGACCACTCCGAGTGGCTGCACCGGCATCGGCCTGGGTATTCAGAAAGCGCTGGAGCAACTTTGTCCACCTTCAGGTAATTGTCAGGGCTTCTCTGCACCAGACGACAATGATCGAAAAGCAATCCTGGTACTTACTGACGGCATTGAGAACGTACCGCCTTGCCTGGAGAGCGCCGGGGCCAGCGGCGGAACCTGTGGGTCACAGTGTTTCGGCGCGGCTCTGGACTATAACACCCTTGAGTTTACTCAATTGGTTTCCGTCGGATTTGGAAACTCGGGTTCGCTCAATGGTGATTTGCTAACGCTTTTATCGGAACGTCAGGGCGGTGTGTACATGCAGAACCCCAACGCTCCGGGGGACGATCTGAAGGATTTCTTTGTCAAAGCGTTTGGGAATCTTACGGACGAATTCCTTGCCTTAGATCCCAATGGCGTGCTGGCCGCAACGGACGCAGCTTCCGACATCGTCGAGTATGACTCTTGTGGCGATGGCAGGGTCACTTTTGCCTCAGGCTGGCAACAAGACGAGCCGCGTGGGAATCTCCGTCTTCAGGTCACCACTCCTTCGTTCAATCTTGTTCGTGCAAGCGCCTCGACTTCGGTGAAGGAATCGACGCAGAGACAGTGGGCCTATTCGCGTGTTCGTTTCCCATACCGCGGAGAGTCGGGCGGCAGGTGGAGCGCACAGCTAATCCGGCCCCACCGGACGTTCGTCAACGGATTCACTCCGGATAGTTTCGCAAAACTCTCGGAGGGCGAACGAATTGTGCGGCGAGAAATCCATCGCCTTTGCCCGGATGGATGCAGAAATGTGCTGTACTTCGAAAATGGAAGGGTCGGCCGGCAATCTGCCTACGAAGCGGCGCTGAAAGCCGAGAAAGACTCCGGTTTGATTGATCGAATTGAGGCACTCACGGATGCGACCAAATTTGCGAATGCGTTGCGTAAACAAAGTTGGGATCTCATTGTATACGCTCAGATGGGCAACGATTCGCCGCAACCTTACGACTCTCAACTAAGCGAACTGGTCTGCGGCGGTCGGCAAAAGGCGATAATCACAGATACTCGACGAAAGGCAGGCGCCAGCCTACTGCGGTGTGCCGGGACCTTTCGCGATGACTCAATTAACTGGCCTGCACTCGAAGGCGACGGACAGCTTTTCGACGGAACCGTAAAGCTCAAAAATCCTGGTCACCCGGTCTCAAGCTATGGTCTCCGTTCGACTGCCAGTGTTGAAGCTCTTGCGCGCACGCAGACGGGCGCGACGACGCAGGCTATTGTGGCCCGGGTAGAACCCGGCAAAGCTCAGAACTGGTTCATCAACGTTCTCACCGACGGCCTTTCCAGACTGTCTCCAGTTAATGAAAAGCTTACCCGGCACACTGGTGATGACTTCATAGCTACCGTACGTGTTCTTCCTTCCGATTTACGCTCTGGCGGCTATGATCGCGTAGACGCTCGCGTTGAGGTGGAATACCCGACCGTTGGCTTGGGAACTCTTCTGTCTCATCAAAGGCCGGGAATTAAGGATTCGAGAACCGTGCGCGGCGAGCAACTCGATCCTCGCGCCGCAGCATTGAGCAGAATTACCGTTCCAACCAAAACAGCTACCTTTCAACTCTACGACGACGGTACTCATGGTGATCTGCATGCAGGTAACGCTTACTGGTCCGCCAAGCTGCCGGGCATGGGTATGGTGGATGGAATGTACAAGCTTCGTTTTATGCTCGACTTCACTGTCGGCGGTTGCACGACTCGTCGCGAGCTCGTGCAGTCCATTTTCGTAGACGTTAACGTCAGGGCAGGCGATGACAAAGTTCGCATCATCGATACCGATTCCACTCAAGGCAGCAAGACGACCACCTTCCGCATCACGCCGGCCGACGCTTTCGGCAATCTTTTGGGGCCGGGGCGCGCCGGCAACATCCAATGCGCTACGCCCAAAGAATGCAGGATTGATCCGAAGAGGGTGTTGGATCGCGGAGATGGATCCTACGACATCACAGTGGTTACCCAACAACCTGTAGCGGGGGTGCGACTGTCGGGATTCACTGCCGACAAAGACATTCCTTTGCCTTGCGACGATTGTCCCGGCCTCGCCCGAGTCTCTCTGCAAGGCAAAACTATCCCAGAGCACCAAAAGTCACAGGGCAGCGTTCAGTTGACGGGCCCCGCTCCAAAACTCGATCTTGGCGGTGCGCTTGTGTATCTCAACAGTAGTAATCCTCTGGCTCTTCAAGTGCCCGCGTCAGTAGTCATTCCGGCGGGACAAACAAGCGCGACTTTTCCCGTGCAGATCGGACACGCGCATGAGCAACCGCTGAATGTAACTCTGTCAGCGAACTATGGCGGCGACGCGCGCACAGCCAGCTTAACGATCACTCCTCTTAAGCGCGGGCCGGCTGGGCCTCCAATGCCGCGTCAGCACTATCCGGCGATGCATACGCAACCTACTGCGAAACCGTCTCCGAGTCCTTGAAGAATTAGTTTCCAAAGCGAGAAAGGAGAGGCAGCTTTCGAGAATAGATACGAGCTCTCAGCCAGGCATAGTGCGCTCTTAAGAAAACTCTTCCAGAAAAATAGTAATCGCTCCACGGTTTCGGCTGCGTGAAGAACTAGTTGTGACAAGCGTCGTAATGCAGTTAGCTTGCATCTAACGGGTCGTGCAACGCAGCGCCGCGAATATTTTTTTACTTGTGCGATTGATTCTTATCTTCGTATTCCTTGCTCACTCAGCAGAATATGCGTTCACACAAAGCGAATCGATCCCAAAAGGCCAAATTATCGAAAAGGTTGAAGCGCTGAACGAACCGTCGCAGAGTTATGCGCTCTATCTGCCGTCGAATTACACGCCGGATCGAAAGTGGCCGGTGTTGTACGCCTTCGATCCGGTTGCGCGTGGCCGAGTGCCGGTTGAACGCTTCAAAGCTGCAGCGGAGAAGTACGGGTGGATCGTGTTGGGCTCGAACAATTCACGGAATGGTCCATGGGAGTTCGCGGTAGACGCCTGGAACGCGATGCTGAAAGATAGCCATCAGCGTTTCGCGATCGACGATGAGCGTATGTATGCGACCGGTTTTTCAGGCGGTGCGCGCGCGGCAGTCCGCATCGGCGCCCTCTGCAATTGCTTGTCAGGTGTAATCGCAAGTGGCGCGGGGTTCCCAACCGGTCTTGCTCCCTCACCGGCGATGCGTTTTGTTTTCTTTGGTGCAATCGGCGTCGATGACTTTAACTTTGCCGAAGTTAAGACATTGGAAGAACTACTGGCCAAAGCAGGCATCAGCCATCGCATTCAAACGTTTGACGGTCGTCACGAATGGTCCCCAGTTGCAGTGGCTACGGTGGCAGTTCAGTGGATGGAATTGCAAGCAATAAAGAGCGGCAAGCGGCCGCGCGATGACGGCTTCATAAGTGCGACGTGGGAACAACGGTTTAGTGAAGCAAAAACACATGAAGAATCGAAGAGATATCTTGAAGCGTATGAGATCTATCTCGATCTGGCCCAGAGCTTCAAAGGACTCCGAGACATTGCGCAGGTTGAGACGAAAATAAATCAGCTCCGCGATCACCCCGAATTGAAAACATCAATCCGCGAAGAGCAAAAGCAACTTAGAAAACAACGCGAGTTGGAGAGTCAGCTTGGTTCTTTGATCGTCGCGCGCGAGCGCCAGGCCAGCTCAGAGCAAACTGTCACTGGCGGCTCGGTTAACCGAACCGAAGAAGGCTTTGATCGTCGAAACCAATTACAGGCACTGATCAGCGAATTGCGAAAACAGTCAAAAGCTGCGGAAGACTCCACTCAGCGCAGAGTCTCACGTCGCGTGTTGGATGGTTTATTCGCAGGCCTGATTGAGCAAGGCATACGTCTGCTGCAAACGGAAAAAAATTACTCCGAGTCCATTAAGCGTCTTAAAATCGCAAGCGAAGCCGATCCTGATCGACCTGGCGTGTTCTTTTACCTGGCGTGGGCTTATGCTGCCAACGGTGACAAGAAAAAGTCTTTGCAGTTCCTAAGCAAAGCGGTCGACAAAGGCTTTTCCGACTCTGGAACGATCACAACTAATAAGGCATTTGATCTTATTCGCAACGACCCCGAGTATCAGCAGATCATTGAACGACTAAAGCGGCAGGATTAGACCTGCCGCTTCTGCTCCTGCAAACTGCCACCTGCAACTGCGTCACTTACATGCCGGGAGGCGGGTTTCGATCTTCGACGATTCCTTGAAGAGACGCTCCAATTGAACGAGCATTTGGACCCATGCCGAACCTGGCAAACGCTCTCCACGCAGCGCGCTTGGTCGCCTCAAAATCGCCCTGAGAAA
>DATEDU010000247.1:0-25686 GCA_035281525.1 Pyrinomonadaceae bacterium
TACAACGGAAAGGCTGTTGGCACTCCGCATGCCGGAACACTTGGGTATCCGGTTGTCAGCGAGAAATGGATCTGGAAGGGATTTGATGATGAGGAGTGGGCTTTAAAGAAGATCGATCTTGTACGTGCGGCTACGGACACCGACGATCAGTGGCGGAGCAATCAGTTTCATGCGCTGCATGTGCAGCGTGTGAGGACGGTCGGTGACTTGACAGGAAATCGGGAAGGCGAGCTGTCATGCTCGAGTTGTCACAAGTCATTTAATCCAATCGATCGAGAGACGCCGAAGACCACGTGCGGCTTATGTCATAACGGTAAGGTTGAGCAGGGAACTGGTAGGGCGTTGATTGCGAGTGACAAACCCAATTGCACGTCCTGCCATGTCCAGCACGTGAAGAGCAAGCGTCATTGGAACGCGGAGTTGTTGGCTAAGCGGTAGCTATCCACAGATTCCGCAGATTAGAATTTGGAACTCTGTGCTTAGGACTTTGTCAGCGCCCGCGAAGCGGGCGGCAGCGTAAAGCCTAGGGCGTAAGCCCTAGGAAGAATGTGGGGAAAACTAAATTAGCCCGCGAAGCGGGCGTAAGCGGATTTGTATCAGCTGTCGCCCGCATTCGCGGGCTCTTTCGTTAATTTACGTTTCTAACCTGGGGCTCACGCCCCACGCTTTATGCTTGCGCCTGCTATCGCAGGCTTTCAAACTTTACAAGGCTTTGTGACAGGGTACGCAGTCGTTGGAGCCAGGTATCTTTCCCTTCAACGCTGGCCTGGCGGCAATTGCCTTGTCGTGACAAACGTTGCAGTTAAGGTGATACGCAACCTCATTATTCAACTTGGTCGGCGCCGGCTTATCGGGATAAGTGATGGTTGGCATCGGAGCACTATCATCGCCCGCTTGTAGATGGCAACTGCGACAAGACTTAACCGGCCTCGCATCCGCAGCTTCCAACACCTTGGCCGTCAACACCACGTCCCTCTCGCCTGTTTTCAACGGCGGCTTGAGTCCCGACGCCGGCTGGTCGGTGTGATGGCATTCCACACAACTTAAAACGCTCTGGCCGTCAATGCTGTAGGGTTTCAGGGAATGGGTCTCGTGATCAAAAGCGACTTCACCATACCTATCTGATTGGCTGTCCTTTGAGAGGACAATCTGTTTCGGTTGAACCTTGCTCTCCCTGGGAATGTCTTGAGATGAGGCTGCCAGGTTATTTCCAACCACGACTGCGGCGACACAGGCAAGCACGGCAATTACCATCAATAGTCTCTTCATCAGTTAACCTCTGGTTATGATCTGAATCTATGACAGGTTGGCAGCTGGGGAGGGAATCTCAAAGCAGAGACAATCTTAATCGCGGGCGAATTGTCTCGTCAAATATTTTAGTCAGCCACAGATGAACACGGATAACCACGGATCAGAAAAATAAGCCGCGGATGCACGCGGATAAACGCGGATTCGAAAAAGAGATAACAAAGTCATTACGATTACGGCTATCTCAGTCAAAATCATAAATGAACTCTTCTATTGACTATTTGTTCTTATCCGCGTTTATCCGCGTGATCCGCGGCGCTTTTTTCTGATCTGTTTTTTATCCGTGTTCATCTGTGGCCCACTAACGGAAAGTATCTCGTGTGTGGCATTTGCGGCAATCCTTGAAAGCCAAATCGCCGCCAAATTCGCGCCGACCATTGTGGCAAGTAAGACAATTCATGCGGCCCACCGGAAAGTGCTGCGTAGCGCTCGGTGAACTAACCTGACGCATCTGAGGCGCGCCGGCTGTGACTGCATGGCAATCATTACACGCCAGTCGCTGCCTTGGACCATGCTTAGCATGACTAAACGCAAAACCGAACGCTCGCGAGCTCGTGGAAGTTCTCGCGTAGGACTTTTGATCGTGACAGACGCCGCATGATGCAATCTCGCGACCTGCAAGCGACTTGCTCGCGGGCCTGTGACAACTATAACAGCCATTGTGCGCACTCAGCCCCACAGGAATCGAGAGTGCCGCACCTCGCAACAGCGACCCTCCATGACACGCGGCGCATCCATTGCGCGGTCGCACGCCTGATGCGAGGTGTTGGGCGTGGTCGAACTTGACATTGAACTTCTCATTGAATCGCGCAGGGAAATTCTTCAGCGGTGGATTCGAACTCCGCACGTCTGTATGGCATATCTCGCACATCGGAACTGCCGGTGTGACGAACTGGCCTAAGTGGCATCCGGTGCAGGCCTTATGCCCGGGGAAGCGGGGAGTGGCCGAGTTGTCGGTGCGTTCATGGCACGCCGTACATGCTAGCGAGGAGTGTTTCGAGCTTGAGTGCAGGAATTTTGAGTAATCCAGTCCGCGGTCTTGTGCCGAATTGTCGAGCCAACTCGGTGTACTCCGTGTCTCCGTGGTGATAGTTTTGCTGTTTATACTCACCACGGAGACGCAGAGGACGCTGAGCACCCCTATCACGGCGATTCGCCTCAGCCACAGTGACGTGCCTTTTTGATCTGTGTGATCCGTGTTCATCTGTGGCTTGTTATCGAATTTCAGCGCGCGTAATAGGTTTGCGTCCGGTGATCAAATAATGACTCGCCGGCGGATCGAGCCTGCCCTTGTCGGACGTATGGCAATAGGTGCAAACAAAATCTTTATCCTTTCCTAACTTCGCCAGCTCAGCTTCCAGATCCTCTCGTTTGCCTACCTGGTTGTGACAGCCAGTGCACGATGTAATCGGCACGTCGGGATTCAAACCGCGAGCACTCGAAGACTTGGTAATGTTGATATGACACGTCGTGCATTCATCGATGTGCTGCTCTCTTGCATGCGTAAACTTCATCGATAACCTTCGCACCACCTGAACGGGTGCAGAAGGTTTATCGAGTCTATGGCAGCCTTTGCAGTCATCATTAACCGGCACCTGAGCTTTCCAGTGGCAGTTGAAACACGACGCGTGACCGGTTGGCACTGACTTGAACGTACCCGCAGGCGGCACAAACGAATCAACCCAACCACCGGTGGGTGGCGTGGGTCCGTCCTGGCGAGCCGAATGACAAATTGTGCAGTTGTTGTACGTCTTATCGTCCGGCGCCGAGAACTCCCGCTCGGCGTAAAGCGGCATCTTGAACGATGCGCGCACAAAAACGACCTGCCGTTCCGAGTTAAAAAGGCGATTCCGTGCGATCACGTCCTGATGCTTGTCGTGCGGGAACTCGATCGCGAACTGTCGCTCCGACGCCGGATTACGAAACTCAAACCGTGCCTCGTTACGTGGCGAAACTTTCACATGACAGTTAGAGCAAATGACGGGACGGGCGCCTCTGAAAAACTGTTGCCGGTGACAACTCACACATGCATCGTGGTCGGGATAGTCTGTGATATCGGGGAAACCACTCACCTTTTGCCAGTTCGTGGAAGGGATCTTATGACACGTGTTGCACGCCGCCTGATGTTTGGCGGTGAAGTGTGAAAACCGTGAATAGTCGATTGATGGTTTTCGCTGCTGGGCAGGCGGCGTCCGACGTCTAGTTCGACGTTGTGCGTTGGTCGTATCGAATAAACCAGCAAGCCAACATGTGAACAGAATGACGACGAGAAAAATCCCAATTCGAAGGGCGCGATGCATCTTTAACGTCTCGTTAGTGAGGACGAGCAGGCCGGCAAAGGCTTCTCAACGATCTCACACTTCTTATTTTGCTTTTGTACCCGAACGGGCTTCTCTGTGCCCACGTCATCGGTTTTGATACTGAGCTCGCAGTTGAACACGATGGTAGAAGTTTCCAGTTCGATTGGTATCAGGCTCGAAATGACATATTCGCCCGCAGGCACATTGGTAAAGTACGCCGTTCCATTGCGGTCGGTCATGACGGATTGCACACTCGCCGCCGAAGCGGTAACGGTCTGCCTTAGTACCTCGGACAAGTCTTTTTGTTTTCTGAGATAGAAACCATTCCTTAACTGGTCAGGCAGGTTAACAGTAAGCCACTTTCTCGAGAGATCGCGGTTTCCGAATTCTTTCACAGCAGCTTCAAAAGCTACCTGAAACTCCGGCACTACTTTTTCGCCGTCGATGTATTTATCGGCGATCTCGCCGCAGTACACGGACTCACAATCGTTTTCTTTCAGCCAATCGAGGAATTGTTTACTCGCTCCCGCGTTTGTGTAGAAGCAATCTCGAGTTGCGATCGTTCTGCTTGTGAGGCTCTCGATGAGGCTCTTGTTTTGCTCGCGAGATCCTTTAATCAAAAAGAACCGTTTTCGTGATAAGCCTTGTCTTGGTTTGTCGGCGTAGGGCTTGACTTGAATTTTGACGAGCGCGCCTGTAGCAGAGAGTCCTGGGCCAGAAGTTTGACCGACACAAACGGCAGCTAGAATGACGAACCACGAAATCAAACGAAAGAGAACCATGAAATCACACTAAAGGTTAGGACTCCGAGGGAACTTAACGAACGGTAACCTTACGCCGCGCACGAAGATCTGATCAGAACGAATCGCAGCAGGCGGCGCGAACCCGTTACCCCCGGCCGCCGCAATCAAATCATCCTGATCGATACCGTCACCGCTGATCCCTATCGCACCGACCAGAACTCCATTCTTGAATAGAGGCACGCTGCCGGCAAAAATCTGCAACCCGTTCGGCAGATTCGGAATTGCCGTACACGGAACTGACGCGCCGCCCAGTGTAGCTAATAGGTTTGCCTTGATGAGATCTAACTGCAACCCAACATTGAACGGACTCCAATTGACGAGAGCCGTACTAAACGGTCCGGCCTGTGTGTTGTTGATCCCATCAGGAAAGAAGGGCCGGTGCAAAAAGCCAATAGCCCGGTCACTGAATGCAACTGAACCATCAAGCCGCAAGCCGTCGGCCGCCGCCCGATCAACAAATGCACCAAAGCCCGTTCCGTTCAACAGCGCGCCTGTGTCCGAGCGCGAAAAGAAGGCTGCCGCCCGAGCCTTCTGAACAGACACATCGAAGCCGAACACCGGCGCGTCCTGCTGACGGAAGACTCCAAGCACATTTCCTACGGCATCGACTACTGCAATCGAAACTCGAGCATTGCTGCCGAGCGGTTGGCGTATGGCAGCGCGTGTGATGTTTGATTGTTGAGCCGCGCGCGCGATTATGGTAGCGACGTCGGCCGCAGTCAGCGAAGCGGGTCCAGCTGGAGAGCTGCCGGCAATGAATGGAAAGAAACGAACATCAACCTCTCCGGCAATGCCGCCGACGACTGCCGGAGTAAAAGCAGAAGTCTGAGCACCCTGAATCGGAAATGCAGGCAACACTGCACCCGGTAGACTTCCAAACGGAATCGCAGCGGGAGCAGGAGCGTTGCCGACGTTTACGTACGGCAGGCGAATTCCGTCAACAAGAATGTTGTCGCCACGAATCAACGAAGGTGAGTCAAAACTTCGCACTGCAGAAACCGCAACGATCTCTTCCACTGGTTGATCAAAATCGGCCGGATTACGATCCACCGTGTAAATGCCGTCGCCTTCAATCCCGACGCCGCCAACCGCGACTCCACTTTTATAAATCGGAAGTCCACCAGCATCGCCGGAGAGGCCAAGCGGCAATCCCGGTAACTTGATGTCGGAGCAGGGAAGCGAGGAGAACTGAACGCCGTAGAGCGGTCCACCAGGACGAAAGTCGATCCCCGGTGGAAAGTGTTCCTGAATGATAAAGCTTGCAGTCCGCGTGGTGAATGCATTGCCTGTCGTACTGAATAGAGATGCCGTGCCGGCTTTGGAAATCGCGGCTATTGAAGATGGCACAACAGTGCCCTCGAATCCCTGGCCCAGCGTACCTACACTGCGAATCGTCGTTGTCGCCGAAGCTCCAGTCATACTGAACACGCCCAGCACGTTTGCCTCGCGATCGGTTACCGCAACTGTGACTGTGCGGCCCAGCGACACAGCAGCCGATACTGCCTGACTAATAACCAAACGAACATCGTCGGTAGTCAGGTTGCCCGCGGTAGCAGTCGGCGGCGGCGGTGACGGTGGTATTTCGGCGCCCGGCGTCGGTACTGCACCCGGATCGTCAGGTGGTCCACCCCCGACATGTCCGATGCCGATCCGAACTCGATTGCTCGAAATACCACGATAGGTGATGCGGACCAGCACATCTCCAATGTCACCCATTTGTTCGTCAAGCCTAAGCACAATTGACTTGGCCCAGGATTGCCCCGGCACGGCGCCCACATGTTCTACCGCAAGTGAATATGTCCGATGTGAAGCGTCTTCAGCTTCCGCTGTGACTGCATTTGGCGGATCGCCCGCTTGCAGCTCGAAGTTCATTGCGAAAAGCATGATTCGCGTTCGGCTGTCTTCACCAAAGCTTACTTGCTGAAGTGGCGAAAATGGCTCGCGTTGTCGAGTGACTGATTCGAATGCAATGGCGCGGGTCGAAGTCGTTTGGCTAATCAGCACCGGCGTCGATGATTGTGCTGACACGCGCTCAAATTGAGTGGACGGTAAAATAAAAATGAGTGCGCAGAGGAAAAGGATAATGAGCCAGGCAAGATGAAGATTGCGTTTGACGGCCATCAACGCCGAACAATGTATCACTAATCTTCACTCAGTAATAGATTGAAATTTTCATTGCCTGCGTCGCGAATCGTATGCTACAACGCAACTCGTGCCTTCCCCTTGTCTCAGGTACGCCGCTGCATTCTTTATAACACTCATTTCCATTTTTTTGGTGAAGGGCCAGACTGCCGGCCGGTTGAAGGGTGTCGTGCGTAACACGGCTGGAGCACCAGTTGTTGGAGTAACAGTCGTTGCGACAAATCAAGTCACTCGAGAAAAACACCAGGTGCGAACAAGTGCTGACGGTACTTATTCCCTTCGACTTCGGGCCGGAGCTTATCGTGTCAGCGTAAACCATCCGTACTTGGCCAAGTTTGAAGAGGGCAAGAACTACGGCGAGTTTGCCATTCCTCGTGGTGACATGCTCGAAAACCTGATCGTCGAGTCGGGGAAGGAAACGTCGCTGGACATCGTTGTCGACGCGGTCTCTGAGTCTGAGGCACGAAGAGTCCCCGACCGAGAAGAGGTGCGAGATCGTTGGCGCATTGCCTTTCCCGAGTACGACCGGTACGGCGATCGTGGCGCACGGGGCCGCGACATCCCGTTTACTCGCGGACGGTGGTGGGATCCCTACAATCAAAACGTGCTAAAAGGGGATTATCCGATCAAGGGCAATAAGCTATTCATGATCCTGTCGGCCGTCAGCACAACCGGGCTCGAGCTGCGGCGCGCTCCGACTTCTTCAGACGTCAGCAGCGACGAACCGGGCAGCGGCGAATTCTTTGGCCAACCGGAACAGCTTGCGGCGAGTGAAACCCTCCAGCTCAGTTTTGAACTGTTTCATGGCGACACCGTTTTCAAGCCGCGCGACTGGGCGATAAAGATCTCGCCGACGTTCAGCATCCCCAACTATCTCAACGCTCGTGAAAATGGCGTCGTGAATATCGACGTGCGGCGCGGCACTAATCGCACCGATACGCACATCTCGCTTGAAGAAGCTTTTGCGGAGGTGAAGCTGGCTGATGTTAACGAGAACTACGACTTCATCTCTGTGCGGGCGGGGATTCAATCATTCGTGTCTGACTTTCGCGGTTTCATTTTCTCCGACAACAATCTCGGAGCACGACTGTTCGGCGCGTTTGACAACAACCGTTTTCAGTTCAACGCTGCGTACTTCTCAATGCTCGAGAAGGACACGAATAGCGGTCTGAACCGCTTCGACACTCGGCATCAAAATGTGTACATCGCGAACTTGTTCCGTCAGGATTTCATCAGGAAGGGTTATACGATTCAGGGCAGCCTGCATTACAACGACGATCGGAGCAGCATCGAGTTTGACCGCAACGGTTTTCTCGTCCGGCCTGCTTTGATCGGCGATGTTCGCCCTCATTCAATCAAGGTTGGGTACGTAGGCATAAACGGGGATGGCCATCTTGGTCGATTGAACCTGACGAACTCTTATTACTACGTGTTCGGTCGCGACAGTCGGAACCCGATTGCGGGCAGAAGCGTGCGAGTCAAGTCGCACATGGCCGCAGTGGAGGCTTCGGTCGATAAGGATTATCTGAGATTCAAGGGATCGTTTTTCTGGGCGCAGGGTGATTCGAATCCAACTGACGCGAAGGCGACGGGGTTTGACGCGATTCTCGATGATCCGAACTTCGCTGGCGGGCAGTTTTCTTTTTGGAATCGCAATGGCATTCGGTTGACGCAAACCGGAGTCGGACTGGTCCAGCCAAACAGTGTCTTGCCGAGCCTGCGCAGCAGCAAAATACAGGGCCAAGCGAATTTTGTTAATCCAGGAATCTTTATTTACAACGCGGGGCTGGATGTCGAGGTAACGCAGCGGGTCAAAGCGGTCTTCAATATTAACTATTTGCGGTTTCATCGTACCGAGCCGTTGGAATTTGTATTGTTCCAGAATCGCATCCGTCACGACATCGGTTGGGATTACAGTTTGGGGGTGGCTTACCGGCCGTTTCTGATTAACAACGTGCAGCTAACGTTCGGCGCTTCCACGCTGCAAACAGGCCGAGGTTTCAGAGATATTTTTACGGATCGTTCTCGCAACTGTCCGCCGAATGTCGGAGATTTCTGCGAGCCCGATGTCATTAATCCGCGAAAGCCATTGTTCTCGTTGTTCACGCAATTAAAGTTGATCTTTTGAAACAATTGTTCACCCCGTTAGGGGTGAAATGTTTATAGAGATGAGTAACCACAGGGAAATTTCGCCGTTCGGAGGAGCGGAAATTCACACCCATAGCCATGAAGAAGTTGCGTTCCGCTCCTCCGAACGGCGTTGGGAGGTTAGTGTTTACGTCTATAAACATCTCACTCCTAACGGAGTGAAACCTTGCTTCGCATGAATAAGAACAGGCACCAGTTTTGCGTGATCGTTACTGCGGTTCTTGCACTTGCGGTAGCTATGATGCTGCCAAACCAATTAAGACCGGGGCAAGCACAAGGCTCCTCACCTAAACTCGAAGGCTGCGTAACCTGTCACGGCTTGATCGAGCCGATGCACAAATACGGCACCACTGAAACGCTCGAAAAACTGAAAGACGGCAAAGACGCGGTCGGCCTGACGTGCACCGCCTGTCACGGTGGCAACCCCGTGCCTCGTAAGACCAGCGACGATCCAAAGGAAGTAGATCGAGTGAAGAACGAAGCCCACGTTCAGCCTCGATTCCCAAACGAGTGGCGCAGAGACGGCAAGTACTCAGGAGCAAATCCGGAACGCAGCAACACATTGTTGGCGCGTGAGAGTTGGGAGTTTGTCAGATTCGTCAATCCCGGCGACATTCGAGTCGCCGAAACAACTTGTGCGGGCTCGCGTTGTCACGAAGACCAAACCAGGACCGTGTCTCGCAGCATGATGACGCACGGGGCTATGCTTTGGGGCGCCGCGCTCTACAACAACGGCAGCTTTCCTTTGAAAGATCCATGCTTCGGTGAAACCTATTCGGAAAACGGCGTTGCGCAGCGGCTGATTCAAACACCGCAACCCTCGGACGAAAAGCGGCGCACGCGAGGCCTGCTCGACTATCTCGATCCGATCCCGCGTTGGGAGATTTCGCAACCGGGTAATGTGCTGCGTGTTTTCGAACGCGGCGGAAAACGCCGGCTCGAGGTTGGGCTGCCCGATAAAGAAGAAGAGCCCGGGAAACCCGATAAAGGCCTTAGTCCAAGAGGCTTCGGATCAAATAATCGGACCGATCCTGTTTTCCTTGGTCTGCAAAAGACACGTCTGCTCGATCCGACGCTGAACTTTCTTGGCACGAACGATCATCCAGGGGACTTTAGATCATCAGGTTGTACCGCTTGTCACGTGATCTACGCGAATGACCGAGATCCCGCTCATTCTGCTTCATATCACAACGCCGGTAACTCCGGCCGTTCGCAAACAGAAGACAACAGCATTCCCAAAAACGAGTCGGGCCATCCGATCAAACATCAGTTCACGACGCGAATTCCCACATCGCAGTGCATGGTCTGCCACATGCACCCCGGAACAAATATGGTTGCTACGTATTTGGGCATGACTTGGTGGGACAACGAGAGCGATGGCGAAAAGATGTATCCGAAAGTTCAGCACAATCCTTCACAGGATGAAGAGGCGGAGAAGCTCAACCGCAATCCGGAGGGTTCTAGCCTGCGCGGTTTATGGTCTGCTCTAGGTTTCCTGGAAAAAACAGGTACGGCAGAATTCAATAACGATTTAAAGAACACACAGTTTGGCGATTTCCACGGTCACGGTTGGATGTTTCGCAAAGTTTTCAAACGCGATCGTAAAGGAAATCTGCTGGACGGCGCCGGCAGTACTGTTTCGGCAAACGATCCGGACAAGTTCAAGAAAGCAGTTCATCTGAATGACATTCATCTGGAAAAGGGAATGCACTGTGTGGACTGTCACTTCCGTCAGGACTCTCACGGAGACGGTTCGCTTTATAACGAACCTCGTGCGGCTATCGAGATCACCTGCCAGGATTGTCATGGGACCATCCGGGAAAAGGCAAAGCTGTTTACTTCAGGTCCGGCTGCTGCGCCTGTGACCGGCGCCGTAGCCGAACGTCGCAAGCGCCAGAATCAACCGTTGATCGGGCAAGACCTTACGCGCATACAGTTCCGCAGCCCAGATGGCGAACGGATCAGTGCGTTCCAGGTAGTTCGACGAGATCAAAAGAGAAAGGACGAAAAGGGAACTGACATCGATCTGAAAATGGGCGACATCGTTCAGAACTCGATGGTCGTTCCGGGTCGCTGGTGGCGCGTCTCGCAAACTGTCGACACGATCACGCCGGGCAGCCGTGATTACAACGAAAAGTCGCATTACGCAAAAACAATCCGCAAGGACAACCAGACGTGGCGTGAGCTCGCAGCGAGTGACGATCAGCTGGCACACCGCGACAGCAACATGACGTGCTTCGCATGCCACTCTTCCTGGGTTACGAGTTGCTTTGGCTGCCATCTTTCCATGCAGGCCAATCGCAAGATGCCGAACCGGCATAACGAAGGCGGCAACTCTCGAAATTTCACTCAATACAACTATCAGGTGCTGCGTGACGACATCTTTATGCTCGGGCGCGACGGCACAGTGACTGGCAATCGCATCGCCCCAGTACGATCGTCGTCAGCCGTGCTCGTAAGCTCGCAAAATCAAAATCGCGAATGGATCTACTCGCAACAGCAGACGACTTCAGCCGAAGGTTTCGCAGGGCAGGCTTTCAATACTCACGTGCCTCACACAGTGCGCTCTACCGAAACGAAGGTTTGCAGCGATTGCCATGTTTCAGAGAAGAACGACAACAACGCTTGGCTGGCCCAGGTGCTGTTACAAGGCACGAACTTTGTCAACTTTATGGGTCGTTATGTTTACGTCGCAGCGGATCACTCGTTGGAAGTTGTCGTGGCGACTGAGCGAGAAGACCCGCAGGCAGTTTTTGGCAGCACGCTACACAAGATTGCGTACCCGGACAATTATGAAAGGTTTGTTAAAGGCGGAGGTGAGCTAAAAACATTTTACGAGCACGTTGGTAATCCAAAAGTGCTACAGGTGCAGTTGCGAGGTGAGTATGCGTACGTCGCTGCCGGCGAGGGCGGTTTAAGGGTCTACGATGTGGCGCAGATCGATCAGAAGGGTTTTTCAGAACGGATTGTGACGGCGCCTGTCTCGCGTTTTGGACAGCGCTTTTGGGTGAAGACGAAGTACGCGACGGCTGTCGCAGCTCCAACAACGCTGGCGGTAGATCCGGCTCGCAAAAGGCTACCTGCGAATGAGGAGCAGCCCATTCATCCGTTGTACGCTTACTTGTATGTGGTTGATAGGTATGAAGGATTGATTCTGGTAAACGCGGCTACGCTGCTGGATGGTGATCCGCTGAATAACTACCTTCGTCGTGCACTGGACTCACCGAAGTATCCGAATGGAGCATTTAATCCTGATGGAGTTCTGAACGGCGCCAACAACATCGCCATTGCCGGCAACTACGCATACATCACCACTGAGCGTGGCTTGGTGATCGTTAGTATTGACGATCCGGTTAATCCGCGGGTCGTGAAACAGATCGAACTCAAGAATCCGCGAGCGATCGCAATTCAGTTTCGATACGGCTTTGTAGTCGACAACGAAGGTTTGAAGGTCATTGATGTGACGACACCGACCGGCGCACGCTTGGTGCCTGACGCTTTAGTGCCGCTCCGGCACGCTCGCGATGTTTACGTAGCTCGGACCTACGCCTACGTGGCGAATGGCAAAGAAGGCATCTCGATCATTGACATCGAACAGCCGGAAAAACCGCGACACGACCAGACCTACACTGCAGATGGTAAGTTAAACGACGTACATCAGGTGAAGGTCGCGATGACGAACGCCAGTCTCTTTGCCTATGTAGCCGATGGTCATAACGGCTTGCGCATCCTGCAGCTCACATCGCCTGAGACAATGCCTGAATACGCCGGATTCAGTCCTCGTCCCCGGCCGGTACTCATTGCGACTTTCAAAACGAAAGGCGACGCATTAGCGATTTCAAAAGGCCTCGATCGGGATCGGGCTGCCGACGAGAGCGGCAATCAAATTTCCGTGTTTGGCCGCCGGGGCGCTCGCCCGTTCCGATTTGAGGAGATCATGCGGATGTTGCGAACCAACGACGGCACCGGCGACTGGCTCCGCGTGAGTGATACACCTCTAACGCCACTTGCTAAATAGCTTAAGGATTTTCCCGATTGATGTTTCAAAAAAGGAAGATTAAAGTCCTTGCATCAGTAAAACCTCATAAGGAGAGAACCTCACATGGTGACCGAACAAGGCACGTTGGCAGAACCAAGTTTGGAGCGAGAGTCAGCCACATGGAATGGTTATTAAAAGTGTTGGGCGGTTTATCTGGCCTCTCGCTGGTGGGTATTCTTGCTTTTGCTTTTTGGCTTGGCAGCGTTAACGCAAGAGTCACTGCTTCTTCGGAGACGATTACTCGAGTTTTTGGCGCGGTTGCGGAAAACAAGGACAGCTTACTGGTTCGAACCAGCGTAATCGAGCATAGATTAGGTAATGTAGAAAAGAGACTTGATAGTGTCGAAGTAAAACTAGATAGTCTCGAAAAGAAAACCGATAATCTCGAAACCAGGCTGGTCTCGGTACAGTCGAAATTAGACAAATTAATAGAGTTACATGGCCGAAGATAAAACCGGCGACTGTCGGAACTGGCATCGATCAAAAGGAACGATCCACTAAGTCACACGACCAACACGAAGATTTTGTTCGTGATATTTCGTGTTACTTCGTGGATCGTTTTTGCCACCATGCCAGCCTAACGACAGAACGGTTTGAAGCCTGAAATTGGGCTGCTTACCACCCTTTCCTCCGTTGACACCCCATCTTTCGTCGCTATAATGGCTGTTTTGCGCGGAATACTGTCCAACGACAGTTTCGGCACAGAGTAGTGCGTCATGCAGGTCGAGCTTTCAAGTCTCCGAGGTAAGACGGGCAGATTTTCCCATGTCTACGAGCCAGGGGAATTGGTCTTACACGATGAACGAGCCGGATTGGCAGTGCCTCCGACAGTTTCCGGACGCATAACGCAAGCGGACTCGAGGGTCACAGTCGAGGGCAAGGTGAACGCCGTCGCTCAAGTCGAATGCGACCGCTGTCTGAAGCCGTTGACACTGCCCATCGATACTGAGTTTAAGGTCGAATACGTAACTTCAGAGTCCTACAAAGCATTAGAGGCTGCGGAACTTGCCGATGAAGACCTGGCCCTATCAGTCTTCGATGGTGAGGTCATCGACATTGACGAAATCGTTCGCGAGCAAGTGTTGCTCGCCGTTCCTTCTCAGGCGCTCTGCGATCCGAATTGCAAAGGCCTGTGTCCGATTTGCGGGACAGACTTAAATGTGACGAGCTGCTCGTGCCAACAAACGGAAATCGATCCGCGCTGGCAAGGGCTGAAAGAACTGGTAAATGGTAAATAGCAAATGGTAAATAGTGAATGGTAAATCGTAAATCGTGAATGGTGTTGGTGAGCGCTACCGGTTACTCTGACCATTTACTATTTACCATTTACTATTTACTTCTAGGAGTATTTATGCCAAATCCTAAACGACGACATTCGAAAGCTCGGCGAGGGAAACGCCGGGCGCATGATGCATTGCGAGTTCCGCAGACCACCCTCTGTCCAAATTGTCAGGAGCCTCGGATGCAGCATCGCGTTTGCCCGAAGTGCGGATACTACAAGGGCCGCGAAGTGATCCAGGTCGAGCAAACCTAAACACAACATTTCCTTTGCGAACTCAGTCGAAGAGTGAGACCCGTCTGACCGGTAAGGTCGTTCTCGACGCGATGGGAAGCGACCACGCGCCTCATGCTGAGATTGATGGAGCGCTGGCCGCCGCTCGTGACTTGGGCGTAGGTGTGATTCTCGTTGGTCAGACCGAGAAGGTTCAGCCTGAGCTTCGCCGCTGTGGCTGGCGCGGCAACGGAGATCGCGGCATTGAGTTCGTGGAAGCGGCCGAAGTGATTGGCATGGACGAGCCAGTGGCCACTTCGGTGCGTCGGAAGAAGAAAAGCTCTTTGAGAATTGGAACGAAGCTGGTGACGGAGGGTCAAGCAGACGGCTTCGTTTCGGCCGGGAATACCGGGGCAGCAATGGCGACCGCGAAGATGGTGATCGGCATGTTACCGGGCGTCGATCGTCCAGCACTCGCGGCATTGATCCCAACCAGGTCAGCAAAGCCAGTTCTGTTGCTCGATGTCGGTGCGAATTCCGAATGTAAGCCTCATCACCTGGTCCAGTTTGCGGTGATGGGTGACGCCTACTCGCGCGCAGTACTCGGCACCATCAAACCCGCGATCGGTTTGATGAGCATCGGTGAGGAAGAAGCCAAGGGCAACGATCTGACCAAAGAGGCTTTTCCGCTGCTGCGGGCCATGAACAGTTTAAATTTTGTCGGCAACGTAGAAGGCCGGGATCTCTTCTCGGGCATGGTCGACGTGATCGTCACGGACGGGTTTACCGGAAACGTGATGTTGAAGCTTTCCGAAGGACTTACTGACGCGATGCTCTCGATGATTCGTCGAGAGTTGACTACTTCAGCCGTTACCAAGGCTGGAGCGATGCTCGTCAGACCGGCGTTTCGTAATGTCAAAAAACGGCTTGACTATTCTGAATATGGAGGCGCTCCGCTGCTCGGAGTGCGCCAAATTGTGGTAATTGGGCACGGCAGCTCAAATGCGCGGGCCATCCGCAATGCGATTCGAAACGTGAAGGAGTTTTCAGAGCATCGCGCCGCCGCGCGAATCGAGCTTGGCATTGCTGAATCGAATGCTTAGTGTTAGCCTTTCCGTTTTGCGAAGAGGAACCAGATGACACCTGTACGCGCCGGAATACTCGGCACCGGACACTCGTATCCCAGCGGCATTCTGACTAATGCCGATCTGGAAAAAATTGTAGATACGTCGGACGAGTGGATCACTACCCGCACCGGGATTAAACAACGTCGCAAGGCAGCTCCGGGGGAATACACGTCAAAGTTTGCAGTCGCTGCGTCGCGCGAAGCCATCAGTCGCGCCGGCATTACGCCTGCAGACATTGATCTAATTCTCTGCGCCACTGTCACACCCGATCAGATACTTCCGTCGACTGGATGTCTCATTCAGGCCGAGCTTGGATCCCATTCAGCCGCGGCCATGGACATCGTCGCTGCCTGTTCCGGTTTCCTTTACGGGCTGACGCTCGCCAACACAATGATCCAGACAGGGCAATCGCGTTATTCCTTAATCATCGGTGCAGAAATCCTAACTCAATACGTGGACTATACCGACAGGCAGACGTGTGTACTTTTCGGCGATGGTGCTGGTGCAGCCGTGCTTGGTCCAGTTGAAGGCGATCGCGGCATATTGGCGACGCGTATCAAGTCTGATGGTCGATACGAAGAGCAGCTTTACTCGCCGGGTGGTGGTACACGCCGGCCACCGTCTGCGGCAACTCTCGCAGCGGGCGATCACTTCTTCAAGATGAAGGGGAATGAGTTGTTTAAGGTTGCAGTGCGCTCGATGGCCGATGTTTCCCGCGAAGTCCTGGAAGAAGCTGGACTGCAAGCTGAGGACGTCGATCTGTTTATTCCGCATCAGGCCAACCAGAGGATCACCGATGCCGTCGCGAATAAGTTGAACGTAAATGATGGAATCGTTTATTCAAACATCTCGATGCATGGCAATACATCATCGGCTTCGATACCGATCGCGCTCGATGAATGTGTTGAAGCTGGACGCGTGAAACTTGGTGACGTAGTGCTCTTAGCATCATTCGGCGGCGGAGTGACTTGGGGTGGAGTCCTGATGCGGTGGTAACTCATTGCCGATTGCCAATTGCCGATTGCCAATTGGTCTGAACGGAAAGCTTTGGAAACATATTGACTTCGCATTGGTTTAGCTCGTGAGCGAGACGAAATCGGCAATCGGCAATCGGCAATTGGCAATCGCTTACGTGTTTCCGGGGCAGGGGTCGCAGTCGCCCGGCATGGGAAAGAGCCTGGTAGAGAACTTTCCTGTTGCGCGAGAGGTCTTTGAAGAAGTTGACGAAGCGCTTGGCTTCCGCATCTCGAAACTCTGTTTTGAAGGGCCGGCGGAGGAGTTGCAGCTGACTGAAAATACGCAACCGGCAATTCTCACTGTTTCGATAGCTGCGTTGCGCGCGATGGAAGCGGAAGGGTTTCCGCAGCCTGATTACGTTGCAGGACACAGTCTTGGTGAATATTCGGCACTCGTAGCCGCAGGCGCTTTGACACTGACTGATGCCGTGCGCACAGTGCGAAACCGCGGGCGTTACATGCAGGAAGCTGTGCCCGCCGGAACGGGTGCGATGGCCGCAGTGATTGGAGCTTCCCTGGCTGACATTGAAGACGTCTGTCGGGACACGAGCAACGAGGAAATTTGCTCCCCTGCAAACATTAACGCCGGTAATCAGGTGGTCATCGCTGGACATACACCCGCAGTCGAACGGGCCATGGCTCGGCTAAAGGAAATTGGCGCCAGGAAGGTTGTGCAATTGAAAGTTAGCGCGCCTTTCCATTGCGCGCTGATGATGCCGGCCCAGGAGCGGCTGTCGGGTGATTTGGCCCGCTTGCGTCTTGACGACTTGCGTATTCCGCTGGTAAGTAACGTTGACGCTGCGGAAATCAGGAAAGCACAGGACGCCAGGGACGGCCTGGTTAGGCAGGTTTCGTCTCCAGTGCGGTGGCTTGAGTCCATTGAGTTTTTGATTCGCAAAGGCGTGTCATCTTTTGTCGAAGTCGGTCCCGGCAAGGTGTTGACCGGGTTATTGCGACAAATAAATCGCGACGTTAAAGGTTACAACGTCGAAGATGCTGAAAGTTTGAGAGAGACCGGCGCCAATCTGCGAGTTTTCCAGAGTTGCTGAAACGAGTTTTCATAAAATCGAAGAGGAGCAAATGAGATGCCCGATCAAGAGATCGAGAACAAAGTAAAACAGATCATCGTCGACGAATTAGGAGTCGACGAGAATGAGGTCACGCCGAATGCTCGTTTCATTGATGATCTAGGCGCCGACTCGCTGGACACGGTCGAACTCGTCATGCGTTTTGAGGAGGAGTTTGGTATCGAAATTCCCGACGAGGATGCCGAGAAGATTCAGAGCGTGCGCGACGCTTACAACTATATCGATCAGCACAAGAAGTAGTGATAAGTGATGAGTGATAAGTGATGAGACATATGCGATAAGGAGTTTTTTCCTTATCACTTATCACTATTTACTTATCACTTATTCACTTATTACTGTTCTAAGGAGCCAGGATTTGACACGTAGGGTTGTGGTCACCGGCCTCGGTCTGGTAACACCAATTGGTAATTCAGTCGAGGCTACATGGACTGCATTGATGAGTGGTCGTAGCGGCGTCGATTACATCAAAAAATTTGACACCGAGAGATTTCCCGTCAAAATCGCCGCTGAAGTTAAAGAGTTTGACCCGCTAAAAATCATTCCCAAGAAAGAGGCGCGCAAGATGGGCGCCTTTATTCATTACGCGATCGCGGCGGCGTCTGAGGCGATGAGCGATGCCAAGTTCACGCTCAACGGCGAAGGGAAGTTTCCCGAAGAGTTGGCGCCGAACGCCGGCACCTACATAAGCAGCGGCATCGGTGATTTCTGGGCCATAGAACGCGAGCATTCCAAACTGTTGGATGATGGGCCAGATCGTGTTTCGCCTTTCTTCATCGTTTCAGCAATCGTGAATCTGGCAGCGGGCCAGGTGTCGATTCGCTTTGGCGCCAAAGGGCCGAATTCAGCAACCGCAACGGCTTGCTCCGCAGGCGCGCACGCCATCGGCGACAGTTTCAGGATAATTCAACGCGGCGACGCTGACGTAATGATCTGTGGCGGGGCTGAATCAGCCATCACGCCGATGAGTGTCGCGGGGTTCGCATCAATGCGTGCGTTATCTACTCGAAACGACGACCCGCAGCATGCGTCGCGTCCCTTTGAGCGCGACCGAGATGGTTTTGTTATTGGCGAAGGCGCCGGCATCATGATTCTGGAAGAGCTGGAGCTCGCGAAGCGACGCGGCGCTCATATCTACGCTGAAGTCGTCGGCTACGGCATGACCGCCGATGCGTTTCATCTGACTATGCCGGATGAATCGGGCTCAGGAGCCGTGCGAGTGATGCAAAAAACGCTTCACGATGCCGGCGTCCAGCCCGAACAAGTCGGCTACATCAACGCGCATGGTACGTCTACTCCCTACAACGACAAGTTTGAGACATTGGCCATCAAGAAAACTTTTGGCGATCACGCTTATCGACTTGCGGTAAGCTCGACCAAGTCGATGACTGGTCACTTGCTCGGAGCCGCTGGTGGGATTGAAGGTGTCTTCTCCGCGTTGGCGCTTCACAAAAAGATGTTGCCGCCGACGATCAACTACGTCAATCCTGATCCTGATTGTGATTTGGACTACGTGCCCAATCAGGCGCGTTCCGCGGACGTCGAATATGCGCTTTCGAATAGTTTTGGATTTGGAGGGACTAACGCGGCGCTCCTGTTCAAGAGGTATTCGGAATAGAGATCTTTGGTCTTTGGTTTTTGGCCTTTGCCTGATTCTTTTTTCAAAGACCTAAGACCAACGGCCAAAGCCCAAACAGACAGTTTTAGAGAAACCAGTCAGCAATGAAAATCATAGTTTTAATGAAACAAGTCGCGAACAAGGACGCGATCTTGCGCATTAACAAGGAAGAGACGTGGGTGGAAGAAGCGGATCTCTCGTATGAAGTGAACGAATCGGATGCTTATGCGCTGGAAGAAGCGCTTCGCGTTCGAGAGAAGCTTAGCGGTGAAGTCATCGTTTGTTCCATGGGTCCGCAGCGTGCCAAGAGTGTAATCAAGGATGCGCTGGCGCGAGGAGCGGATCGCGCGATTCATGTTGTCGGCGATAATCTCGCGCACCTCTCTCCGTATGCCGCCGCCAGCGTGCTGGTGACTGCGATCAAAGACGAGCAGCCGGATCTGATCATGACCGGCCTTCAGTCAGACGACTACGGTTATGCGCAAACGGGCGTAATCGTCGCTGAGCTGCTTGGATTGCCGCACGCCACAATAGTTATTGAAGTTGATGCGTCCGGAGAAAAGTTGCGAGTCAAGCGAGAACTTGAGAGCGGCTGGTATCAATGGTATTCCATGCCGACTCCTGCACTGCTGACAATCCAGTCAGGAATTAGCCAGATTCGCTACGCAACGCTTAAAGGCATCATGGCGGCTAAAAAGAAAGAGATTAAAGAGGTCACGCCACCCGCGGAAATCATCGACCGGCCGCCGCATCAGCGCATACAAAAAATTTACCTCCCACAGAAGACGAAACAAACTCAGTTTCTGGGCAATGGCGATGCGAAAGCGGGGGCCGTAGCTCTGGCAGAAAAGCTTCACACGGAGGCGCGGATATTTTAGATGAGTGAAGGCCTGCTTGTTTTTGTAGAGCATCGCGGCGCCGCATTCAGCAAACACTCGATTGAGGCGATCGCGGCGGCACAAGATCTAGGATCTCAACTGAACCAAACTGTTACCGCAGTAGTGACCGGCGGCGGCATGAGTTCGCTGGCGCAGGAAATTGCCTCGTACGATCTCGCGAAAGTTATCTACGCTGACAATGCTAAGTTAACGGATTACACGCCCGATGGTTATACCGACGCAATTGAAAAAGTTGTTCGTCAGGTCGATCCGCACCTGGTAGTCATGCCTCATACGTACCTCGTTCGTGATTTTGCGCCGAAGCTGGCTGCGCGATTCGGCAAGTCGTTGATCAGCGATTGTGTTCGCGCTCAGGTGACGGGTGGTTCGGCGGTTTTCACCCGCAGGATCTTTCTCGGAAAGATGGATGCCGATGTAGTCTCCGATGGAGAGTCGCCAGTGTTCGTAACGTTCCAATCGGGCGCTTATCGTGCGGATCAAGCAGGAAAGGGAAGTGGCGCTCCCGTTGAGACTC
The DNA here is from genome assembly GCA_035281525.1 of Pyrinomonadaceae bacterium. GTDB lineage: Bacteria > Acidobacteriota > Blastocatellia > Pyrinomonadales > Pyrinomonadaceae > PSRF01. The sequence goes on from DATEDU010000247.1 coordinate 20,492, forward strand.
AGGAGGTCGAGGTCGGAGATATTCGCATGACTCCGGAGGAGCCGTTCCAGGAAGTTAAGCAGGCAGTCGATCTTTCGAAAGCTGAAGTCATCGTAGCGATTGGTCGTGGCATTAAAGCTAAAGAGAATATCGCACTGGCTGAGAAACTTGCTGAAGTACTCGGCGGAGACATTGCGGCTTCCCGACCGATCTGCGACGCAGAATGGCTGCCCATTGATCGCCAAATCGGATCATCGGGCCAAACTGTTGCGCCGAAACTTTACGTCGCGCTCGGCATTTCAGGCGCCATCCAGCATCTGGTGGGAATGAAGAACGCGGGGACTATCGTCGCGATCAATAAGGATCCGGAAGCGCCGATTTTCGATCTCGCTGACTATGGCATCGTGGGCGATCTGTTCGAAGCCGTCCCCGTCCTCACTGAGGAAATTAAGAAGATCAAAGCCAGCTAACCTGCTTCGCCCGCTGTTATCGACCAACGACGCGCAGATCATCTGACTTCTTCGTCCTCATAAAGAACGAGACGATGACGGCGATAACAACGCCGTACGCGATCCCAAAAATCTCCTGGAAAATCTGAAACCGCGGTACGCGGAAAAAGCTTCGCATGTGTTGAAGTTCCGAGTTGATAGCAACTTCGGGCTTGCCCTCCGCCACCATCTGGGTTCTCTCAAATGCCAGCATCGTGTCGAGAAATTGCGGGTTGATGACCGTGCTGTAGAACCAAAACCAGAACGTAGTGATGGTGGTCTGAATGACTGCAATCAGAAATCCCGTCTTCACACCCTGTAGAAAAGTCAGTTCGCCGCCAAGTTCCTTCCGCTTTGCCCTGATGCCAAAGAAGACCCCAAGGATCGGCACAAGAACACCGGCGTAACGAGTGTATTGGCCGATGTCGTGTCTGGTGGTGTTGAGGCCCAGGAGGTGCTCGAGTAACACATAAACGACCACAATGCCGGCAAATAAAACTCCATACTTCAGCTCAGTTTTCATTTAAGCTTTCCGCGCGCGTACCGGAGTTCGGGAAGATCGCTATCCGCCTTATTCCACAGTTGGACTGCTTTCGTCATTTGATTGCGGGCGACAGCAACATCGCCCTTGTGCTCGGCGATCAGCGCGAGCGCGTACAGAGTCCCTGGGTAAGAAGCATCGTGGTTTTCCATTTGCTTCGCGGTGTATTCAGCCAGTTCCCAGTTGCCCGCTTCTCTCGCCATTCTGGCGATCGACTCGAGGCGAAACAATGCTTGTATCCACGCGTCCGGCCCCGGCACCGCTCGAATTTGCGCCTGAACACTTTTAAGTAAACGAGCGCCTTCTTCATGTTGTCCCGAACGCATTAACATTTCCCCGGTGAGCGCGTCGAGGTACGGTTTGATCGTTCCGGCCGCAACGTACAAGACTCCCAGTGGGGTTACAGCCCGCAGTTCTGTTTCAGCCTTCGCTAATTCCGCTTTCGCTTCGTCCGTGCGTTTCAAAGCAAGTAAGGCGTTTCCCATGAGAGCGTGGGCAACGCTGCGAACTGCCGCCCATTTGCTCTTGGTCATCGTTCGGGCGGCTTCGAGAGCCTCTTCATTTCGTCCGCGGCTGAGCAGGTACTCGGGCCATTCCTTGGTCCAGAGTTCGGTGTAGGCCGTGTACTTGGGAAGTTTGAAAATCTGATGGAAAAGCTTTTCAGCTTCACCGAGCCGGCCTTCGTATTGGTAGGCGGTCGCCAGCAGGCTCAAGTTGTGCGCGTAATGCCAGTCAAAATCCGCCCGGATATTCTCCCGCTGAAAATATTCTTCTTCCAGAGTCCGAGCTTTCTCGAAACGTTCGATCGCCTCTGAGATGCGACCAACGCGACGCAGGTCGTGACCGTACATGTGATGAGCATGGGGCACCGCGGATGCAAGTCGGGCATACACTTCACCGTGCTTTAAAGCTCGGTCGGCATAGCCGATAGTTTCGTACGTATGTGTCAGGTAATGATGTGCGGCAAAATGATCGGGAACATACTTGAACGCCATCTCATAGAACGCAATGCTTGCCGATCCTCCACGTTGACCTCGGCCAGATGCTCGCGCTTCTTCTGCATTGCCTCTCAATAACCACAATTCGGCGTCATCGGACCATTTCGCCAATGCGGCATCGATGGCCTTCTTGTATTCCAAATGTAAAAGAACATTCTCTGCATCAGCCATGGCAGCTAGTTGCTTTGCTCGAATCGCAAGTCGTTGTTGCTCGCGCTCTGAGGCACTAGATGAAAGAGACTTAGCTTTGTCTAACATAGTCTGCGCCGCCGCCTGATCGTCGAGTCCGGAATACGCATAACTCAATCCGAGATACGCCATCGCAAGGTTTGGATCGTGATGCAGTGCCTGGTTGAATGAGCGAGCAGCTTCAATCCAGAGATACGAATGAAGATAAGCGGCGCCTTGGTTGTAGAACGCCTGCGCCTCGCGGGAAGTTGTGGTGACAACTTCATTGACAGTCCCTATGCCCTCCCGCAGTTTGGTTGGGCGTTGCAGGATTTCACGCGGAACCCAGCCCACCGCGGTGTGATGAACATGGTCTCCCTGCGCGTTGATGTGAGCAGGGCAAACTACGACTACAGAAAACAAAAAAAGAGCTAAGACAAAACTTCTGAAGCGCAAAGGTAAACCTCCTTAAGACCGCGGGTTTCTTGATGTTTGGGGGCCTACGTACGTGGCTAGAAAACGATCCACGAAATAACACGAAAATTCTCGAAGAAGGGATTCGTGTTGCTTAGTGTTATTTAGTGGATCGTTTTCTTTGCTCATCAAATAAAGTCGCCGTCTGTAAAACAACGCACTAACCGTTCTACGATGTTTTCCAGAGAGCGCCCCAGGTAGCTGGTCCAACAATCCCGTCGGGAGTCAAACTATTCTTAGTCTGAAAATTGATTACTGCCTGGCGCGTGCCGTTCCCAAAGATGCCATCCACTGTGAGACTGGCTCCGAGCTCGTTCAGCCGCTGTTGCAGTGCTGTGACTGAAGGTCCTCGGCTACCCGAACGTAACATTCCCGGATACGGTGGTGCTTGGCCTGGAGTGGTAGTAGCTACCGCGGGAGGAGGAATGGGTAACGAAGGTGTCGCGGTATCGTTCTGGTTCAGCACCTGTTTGGCACGGTTGTAATACTTAAGACGATCCGGCTGCCCGTTAAGGCCACCATTTATACGCCGCGTGATCGTCTCAAACTTTTGCTGGTCTGCAAGTTCATTCAGGCCGTTTAATTTCCAGAACTCGCCGGCTATGCGAAATCCAACCTCTTTCGTCGCAGCGATGGTTGGGTTATTGATTAGGTCCAAACCCAACAGATCGCCGTACTTTTTGTAGTTAGCCCGGCCCGTCAATTGAATTGGGCCTCGGCCTTTGTATCGTTTCCCGTCTCCAGGTTGCGTATTGCCGAGATCTCTACGACCTTCGTAGGCTGCGCCCGAAGCGAGCTCCTCCATGTAACGCAGTTCGCCCGATTCATGGGCTAACTGCGCGAGGAAGGCTGCTTCGCGCAAGTACGAGGTGATTAAAAACTCCTGCATTGCTTGCTGGATGAAGGGAAGGTAATCGGCCCGCCTTGCGGCTGGGCAGTTTGGCATGATCCGTCTTAATTCATCATCGGTGACCATGGCGATAATCCTCCAGAATTAATAGCGTTGCTGTGCGGCTTTGTGACTGGCAAATAGATGGCAATATCCGATGGCGGGTGATCTTATCGCAAGACCGGTTTCAAGTCTAAGATTACATCAGCGGGTTTCCAATCGTTCCCCCGGTAGACTTTAACCACCTTGCCGTCGGGACCTACGATCGCAGTTCTTAACCCGTGAATGATCTGATCCTTTTCAGGGTAGTACTGTAGTCCAAAGAATTTCGCTATGTCCTTTACCTGATCTTTCGTCCCAGTAGCAAACTGCCAATGCGTGAACTTCTCCTCACCGTACCGGCCGGTGTGCGAGGCACCGTAACTGCGCAACACGGCCGGTGTATCGTGCTCAGGCTCGATGCTGATCGTCAGAAGTCTGGTCTTGTCATAAAACCCCGGCTGCTTTTGCAGTTCGCGATCCAGTTCAGCGAAGTTGGTGCTCATCAAGTTGCAGTAGTCCGGAATCGGACAGCGGGTGTAAATGAAAGTTATAAGCAGTGCCTTTCCGCGGTATTGAGACATACGAATTGGCGTGTTGTCCTGATTTATTAGAGCAAAGTCCGGCACACTGTCGCCCGCCTGGGCTTCACCGGCCTGAGAGGAACTGGGCGCGCTCGGGTCAACAGTGGCTTTGACGATGACCACGTTTTCAAGCCAATATTCCGCACCATCTACAACTAAGACCGCCGTAAGCTGATCACCGGGAGCAACTTTGTCAAAGACCCATTGGTCGCGGACTTGAAAGGGCATCGTCATGCTTTCCATGAAGTCTTTGATCTCTTCATGCGCGACCGTGATGATGTGTTTGTCTTTTTCGATGGATACAACTTTGCCTTTGAGGTCGTAACGTTGTGCGGTGGTCGACGATCTGTCGGGGGCGCAGGCTGAGGCGACGAGAAGTATTAAGACAGCAATGATATGTGCCAATCGGTTGATCATACTTTAGAGCTCAACGTAGTAATGGAGTCAGTACCACCCGCGGTAGCGGGTGGGTTCCGTCGGTCGTGATAACTGCGATAGTAAAACCCACCCGCTACCGCGGGTGGTACTGACTTCATGACCCGTCATCTGCAGGCGTGCGAGAACAACTCTCACCTACTTCCGGTTGAGCTTCTCGTCGTAGAGCTGCTCATACACCCAGAAGTTGGCCATGACTTTGTAGACGTAATCCTTCGTTTGAGAAAACCCGATTTCCGGTACATACCGATCTGCCTCATTCGACTTCGAACGACCTATCCATCGCGCGAGATTATGAGGTCCACCGTTATAAGCGCCGACCACAGCTTGAGGCTGCCCCGGAAACTCTTTAAATAAGTTCGCAAGGTACTGCGAGCCAAACAGGATAGCCGTATCGGCGTTGTAGAGTCGGTCTTGATTAAACTCGCGAATTTCGAGCTGGCCGGCAATTGCGTTGGCAGTTTCAGGAATGAATTGCATCAAGCCGCGCGCGGCGGCGATTGATTTTGCATCCGGTTGAAACCGCGACTCTTGCCGGGCAACTGCAATGACAAGCCGAGGATCGACTCCTCTTGGCGACGCATGCTTCAGCAGAGACTC
>DATEDU010000248.1:0-11287 GCA_035281525.1 Pyrinomonadaceae bacterium
CGGTCGCCTCCGATCCACGAACCAAACCGCAACAGTCGAGGCAACGTGTTCGCCGGCAACTCTTCACCATAGGCTTCACGGAAATTGTCCGCCAACTCGTCATACAACGCCGGCAGAGTCTCAAACAGAACACTCGGATAATAATCAAGCCCCATCCTGATTTCGTCGCGAACTGTCGGCTGCCGGCGTCGCACTTCATCGGTCTGCCACAGTGCTGTTATCTCCGCGATAATTGCCTGCTCGTGTTTTTCTGACTCTCTGTCTGTCAGCGGCAAACGGTCTAAGTGTTCGAGTTCGGCGGCGATACGTTGTCGCTTGAATAATACTGTGCGTCGTGCCACCTCGGTCGGATGAGCAGTGAATACGGGTACGACTTCGATCTTCGTCAGCCATTCAAGCGCTTGCTCTCGAGTGATGCCGGCGTCACGCATTCGATGTAAAGTTCCCAGAAATGATCCTGGTTGCGGCGGCAACTCAGGCGACGTCTGGGCAGCGCGCCGACGACGTTTGCGATGATTGGTTTCGGCAAGGTTTGTCAGTTCAAAATAGATTGCAAACGCTTTCGCCATCTGATGCGCTTCAGTAACATCCAAACGACTAACAATCATCTCCGCGCGTTCAATCAAGCCTCGCTCGTTCTCAACGTCGTGAGCCGCTTCTGCGTATAGCTCTCGACGCTCTATCAACAACAGACGCAACTCCTCGACCGCTGAAAACAATTTGTCGCCAACCTGTTCCTTAAGCACGTTGCCAAGCAAGTGACCAAGCGAACGCACATCGCGGCGCAAGGGAGCTTCCTTAAGATCGCTTTCCTGACTGGTGAGTTCCCCGAGCCGTGCAGCTTGATCGTCGATATTCCAGAGCCGAGACATGCATGTATGCATACCACGCGGTGCGAAGGCTGTCACGTATTGGTGCTTTGGTGCGGAACACGCGCTATTCGAGGTTCATAGAAAACACGGATCTTCAGATTAGGAGCACCACCGCGCGACCTTATTACTAGGAGTTCGGTTGTGTGTATGCTATGGGCATGTGGAAGTATATTTTGGCCTCTGCACTCGCGGTAATCGGGCTTCTTGAGATCCTTCTCGCACTCCGCCCAGATCTGCGTGACGCGTTGATGCAGACGAGTCCTGTACGCTTTAAGCAAGCTGAATCACCAGTGTTCTTACTAGCCGGAATCTCCGCGTTAGTGATGGGAATAGGCATTCTCTTCTATGGATTATTCTGGTAGGTGAGAAGCAGACGTTTGTCGTGCTGACAATCGCTCAGGCTTACAACACACGAACTGAATGTCGGGAATCGGCAGGCAAGGTCGCGGCCAACCTCTATCGAGTTCCTGGTCGGTAGTCAAACCCAGCGAGCCGGGCCTTGCAACTTGAGCCTGTCCTGAGGCATCATAGACCCCGATTAACCCTTCTCTCGCGCATCGACGGTGATGCGCTCCGCACAAAAACAATCAGTGCAGGACGTTTGGATGGTTCGAGAGCAGGCTTGTTTCACTTACACATCGAAGCCGCTCGTTATTGAGAGCATCCGAACCTGATCCTTCGAACGCTACCGTTCGCCGAAGCCAAATCCGATTCGCAGCTTCTTTTCATTCCTAAACCACAGGAAGGGTATATCTCTATGAATTTTTCTCAGTTGGGATTGGCAGACGCTCAATTGCGCGTTTGCGAATCTCTCGGATACTTAAATCCCACACCCATACAAATCAAAGGCATCCCGCTCATTCTGACCGGAGCGGACGTGATTGGCTGTGCTGAAACCGGCACTGGCAAAACCGCCGCGTTTCTGCTTCCAATCATTCACAACCTGAGCCGGCAGACGCGCCCGGGTATTCGTGTACTCGTGCTTGCACCTACGCGCGAACTCGCCCTTCAAATCCAAAAGAACTACAGCGAACTCAATTATCTGAAAACGAATCGCAGCGTTCTGGTTATTGGTGGTGCAAGTATCAAAACGCAAATCGCCGAACTGCGGCGCAGGCCAACAATCGTGATTGCTACCCCCGGCCGGCTGCTGGACCTTACAGAGCGTGGCGCAATCGATCTTTCGAGTGTAGAAGTCCTCGTCCTGGACGAGGCCGATCGCATGCTGGACATGGGTTTTCTGCCGGCAATCAAACAAATCCTCGCAATGTTGCCCACAACGAGGCAGACACTTTTGTTCTCAGCCACAATGTCTCCCACCATTGAGAGTTTGGCCCGCTCAACTATGAGACGACCGAAGCTGGTTGAAGTAAACCCGCGCGGCCGTGCGGCGCAGATGGTTGAACAAACCGCCTATTCAGTTTCGCTGGAAAACAAGACAGCGCTTTTGCTCGATTTGCTCGAGCAAGAAAACACAAAAGAATTGCTGGCAAAGGTTTTGGTGTTTACGCGCACTCGACGCGGATCCGAACGGCTGTCACACATTCTCAAAGCCCGCAATCACAAAGTGAATCGCATTCACGCCGACCGAAGTCAGCCACAACGTGAAGCAGCTTTACGCGAGTTTCGCGCTGGCCATACACGTGTGCTGGTAGCCACAGACATTGCGGCACGTGGATTGGACGTCGATGCCGTCTCGCACGTCATCAACTATGACGTACCTGCAGTTCCTGAAGACTACGTACACAGAGTGGGTCGCACTGGTAGAGCGGGCAAGCAGGGTAAGGCCATCACGATCGTCACGCCTGTCGACGAGTTGTCGATGAAGGCAATCGAACGACTGATTGGACAGCCCGTAAAGCGCATCGTGCCGGAAGGTCTTGGTGGTGCGCATGTAACTGTGTCCGCCACTCGCAAACCACTCGTGCCATTCGGTCGAGCCTATAAAGGCGCCGTGCGTTCTTTCAGACCGCAGCGTGGTCGCTAGTTAGCGAGTGTCGCAGTTTTGTAATTTTCCCTTTTCAACCGACGCGTTCTCTCCACTCTGTGTTTAGATAGACGCAGAGCGCAGAGATTGGATAGAAGTTCTACTAAATTACGCGAATGGGTCGTTCAGGGAAGTTTGTTGATGATGTTTGAAAACTACAGTGAAGCCACTGCGGCGAGAAGACGTAACGTTAATTGGAGCAATGTCATTTTTCTGATTGTTGCGCATGTGGCAGCCGTCGCGGCTCTCTTTTTCTGGAGCTGGACCGCGGTGATTACCGCAATCGTTCTTTACTGGGTAGGTGGAAGTCTTGGTATTGGCATGGGTTGGCACAGACTGCTGACTCACCGCGGCTATAAAGTGCCGAAAGTAGTTGAATACTTTTTGGCGACTTGCGGCACGCTTGCCCTTGAAGGCGGCCCTATTCAATGGGTCGTGACGCATCGGATCCACCATGCACATACCGATCGAGATGGCGATCCACACACGCCGCGTCATGGTGGCTGGTGGGCACACATTGGCTGGATATTGTACGGCACCGCACAGAACCACAGTGAGAGCACGATGGCTCGCTACGCACCAGATTTAATAAAGGACCGCTATTACCGCTGGCTAAATAACTTCTTCTACGTTCCCGTATTAGTGTTAGGTGTAATGCTGTTTGTGTTCGGCGGTTGGGGCGTAATGCTGTGGGGAGTCTTTCTGCGTCTGACACTGGCGTTTCATGCGACCTGGCTCGTCAATTCGGCTACGCACCTTTGGGGTAGGACCAGATTCCAAACCGGTGACGATTCACGTAATAGCTGGTGGGTAGCGCTCCTGACATTTGGAGAAGGATGGCACAACAACCATCACGCTCATCCAACGTCAGCGCGTCATGGTTTGCGTTGGTACGAGATCGATATAAACTGGCTCGGTATTCGTGCTTTACAACTTTTGGGACTGGCCCACGGTATCAAGCGCGTTCGATTCAATCGCGCATCCTCCGCTTGGCAGCTTGTACGCGGCCCTCTGAGATCCGAACGTAGTTAAGGGACAAACCCCCGCGGTCCCGTAGAATCAAGCCCTTTCGACATGAAGATTTTACTTTACAACCCGGATAACGGTGTAACACGTAACTTCATGCCGCATCTCTGGATGTTTCTCCTGCAATCGCTCACACCACCTGGCCACGAGGTAATACTTATCGACGGCAACGCGCGCGCGATGAATGAGGAAGACCTCGTACGTTTCGTTCGCGAACAAGATGTCGAACTTGTCGGTATCGGTGCGATGACCAGGATGATCGCCAAGGCTTACCGAATGGCTGATGCTATTCGCGCCGCAGGAGTACCTGTCGTGATGGGAGGTCCTCACGTGACTGAAGTTCCGCACGAGGCGCTCGGGCGAGATGGGACGCCACGCCACGCTGACGCTGTCGCTCTCGGTGAGGCCGACGAAACCTGGCCACAGATCGTCAACGATGCCGCAAGTGGGAGACTCAAAGAGATCTACGCGCCTCTCGACGACAAGGGTAAGGACAAAAAACCCAGCCTTCAACCATATCCCTCCATTCCCTGGAAGACTATGGATTTGGACCAGTTCAATCTTGTCCCGAAATTTGTTGCCCCGATACTCAGACGACATGGGGACGGCTGGGGAACATTTCGACTCATTCCGATTGAATCTGGTCGAGGGTGTCCGTACGGCTGCGAGTTCTGCACTGTGACCGGCTTCTTCGGCGACTCTATAAGATTCCGTACAAACGAAAGCGTTGTCAGTGAGTTACTGCAACTGAAAGCTCGGGCATCACGCGAGCGCGGCCAAATTGCCGTCTTTTTCATTGACGATAATTTCGCCATCAATATAAAACGCACTAAATCGTTGTTACGCGACATCATCGCTGCCGGCGCGCAAATGAATTGGATTGCACAGATCAGCGCTAATCTGTTACGAGACGAGGAACTCGTCGATCTTATAGCGGCCTCAGGAGGCAAGTGGATATTTATCGGGATGGAGTCGATCGACTCGACGAATCTTGCCGATGTGAACAAGTCTTTCAATAAACCAGCCGAGTACGCGGCGGTCCTGGAAAGACTCGCCAAGCGGCACATTCATGCGATCACTTCGTTCATCTTTGGGATGGATAACGACACACCGGGTACGGCAGAGCGGACGCTTCAGCAAATTCGTAGCTGGCCGCCCGGATTGCCCGTCTTTGGAACTCTAACGCCCTTCCCATCAACTCCCCTTTACAAGAGGCTTGAAGTTTCTGGACGGCTCACCCGACCAAAACACTGGCTGGACTTCCGCCCGTTCCAGATGGCCCATACGCCTCTAAAGATGAGCATCGAGCAGACTCAAACAGAGGTTAACCACGCGTGGGCGAATTCCTACAGTCCCGCCGGTATCGCTAGTGCGGTGAATTCGATCAGCGACCAGCCTGTAGGACATCGCATAAGCATACTGATTGCACGCCTTTGTTTTCGCGGCATCTACTTTCCGCAGATGGGCAGATGGGCCTGGACGAAAGTGATCGTTCAGAACCGGCGCACGATCTATAACCTCGCAAAAGCGGGATTCGTTAACTGGCGCGCCGCGCAAAAAGCTCGCCGGTTGAAGTTAGCTTGCCCGCCATCAGCGGTTACAACTCATGATCGCCTGCCGATTCAGGTTGATACAGAATCTCCTCGACTTTAAGCCTGCGTAAACCTGACGGTACGGGCCACTCGATCGTGTCACCCCGTTTGTAACCCAGAATCGCAGTACCTATCGGCGCTAGAACAGAGATCTTTCCTTCGGCGAAATCGGCCTCTGTTGGAAACACAAGCGAGTACGTATTGGTTTCACCGCTCACTAAATCCTTCAAGCGTACTCGTGACCGCATGGTGATGACGTCCGCCGGCATGTTTTTTGGATCGACGATCTCCGCTCGATCCAACTCCGCTTCCAACTTGTTCAAGTATTCTCGATCGCTGTTGCTACGTTCGCGCGTACGATCGATCAAATCGCTCAGACGCTGATAGTCGGGTTCTGTTATGTAGATACTTGCTGTCTTTCTTGATTTCCGTTTCATTTTTCTAACTCCAGTTACGCAACTTTCCTCGCCTCTTGAAACACGTTCGCAGTGGTCCGTGGACCGTCGTGACCACGAACAACCCTGACCGAACAGTGCGCACGGTTTGCGACCGCGGCAGACGTGCTGCCGAAGAGCAACCGACTCAAACCTCGTCGCTCATTCGTCCCGAGAACGATGAGATCAGCTCCCCACTGTCTGGCCCGCTCAATAATTTTACGGGCGGCTCTACCGGCGATGACTTCCGCTGAGATCTTCACAGGCGCACCACTCAACACGTGAACTGCACTTCCGATTGCGCGATGTGCCTGGTCAGTACCCGTGCCACCGCTCAGGCCAAGCTCTTCGAGCGAATAGACAATCGGGTTGACCGCACTTACCACTCTGACCTTAGTGTCCTCCGGCAAGTTCATTTCCGCGATCGCCCGGGATGCAGCGACTGAGGCCGCTGAACCATCCGTAGCCAGCAGTACTCTGAACTCACGAGCTATCGCAGTTGGATTCTGTTTACGAACAACCTCGACTGAACAAGGCGCACTCTCGACAACTGACTTCGCTACACTTCCGAGCAACCGGTTGCGAAAGTCCGTGCGATTGTGAGCACGGATCATGATCAGATCAGCCGGCCATTTCCGCGCCGCAAACGAGATTAGGTATGCGGGATCGCCACGCATGATCACGACGCGCGATGGAATTCCAATCTCTCGCAGCCGTTCGACTGCTAACGCAGAAATCTGTTCGCCACGTCTCTTCATCTCTCGTCGTATAGCGGAAACTCCGTAACCCTCTTCGCGCCAGACTTTCAATGGGACTGCACCGTCGTCGACGATCGAAAGCACTTGCGCTTCCGTTCCGACGGGCCAGGAACGATCCGCAATTTCATCAAGAAGAATATCCAAAGTATTCAGCGAATCTACTGCAACCAAAACTTTCATCTTAATCACCTTCACAATTCATCAAAACGTATAGCCGTAACCTCCAAAACCAAGTGCGCTCGATCCGAGTCCTTATCAATACCTTCGAGCAGAATGCGTGTGTTGATGGCCTCACCCGACTCAAGCATCTTTTGTCGCTGTGGAATGACCACTACGGTCCGCTCGCGCACGCTCGAGTTTTCCCTGTCCAGAATCGCGCCACGCAGTTCCAGACCACTGATGTTCCGGCCCGTGTTGTTTCGTACCGTTGCCGTCATCGCAACTGCGAGGCTGTCGAATGGGTGCACCTTCTCAGTACCCACCAATTGCTCGATTGCAATGTGCCGGCGAAACTCTTCAAACTCTGGTTGACCCATTTGCAGCGCCCCATAGAGCCGCGGCTCCGCGTACGGCTTGATATCGGACCGTGTCATCGCCACGTAATACAAACCCGCAGTCAACACCGCGAGCAGCACAGTAATAAGGGCCGCTAAAAGTACAATGGGCCAGCGCAGCTCGGGCTCTGCAATCAACATTGGTCCACGATAAGTAATCATTCGTTGTGTCTCCATATTCAGTGATCTCGCGAGGTCGTGTTAACCGTGCTCTTTGCGACCGCCGAACGCGTTATCGTGAAACTGTGTCCACAATCCTTGCAGACGTAGGGATCGTTCTGGCGTGCTCCTACGACTAAACGCGCTTGCGAGCACTCAGGGCATTGCACCAGCCATCGCCTGAGAATCTCAAACCATTGCTCCTCTCGTTCTTTTTCATTCCGTGTTTCGGGTAAAACGATGTATTCATTCTCCGGTACAGCCATTTCCTTGTGCGCTCCTTTTTAAGTAACCTCGCTTCTTACGGTTACTAGACTAGGGGGAAACGCGACTTCGAAATAGCGTGTTAACACCTGAATCGGGGCGTATTTACACGTAAGAAACGGACGTGACGTGCGTTTATTGGCGGGATGCTTGTGAGGTTAATCTGATTGGCGGTGTTCTCGCACATGCAGTGCGAGTTCCACCCGGTTGCTCAGATTCTTCTTATCGAGAATGCGGCTGATGTGACCCTCTATTGTTCTTAAACTGAGCTTTAGCTCGGCGGCGATTTCCTTGTTTGAAAGGCCACGCGCGACTGCTTCCGCAACGCGCCATTCGGCGTCTGTTAAGTCTTCATCGCGCACGAGCTCGATTTCAATGTTGTCTTGATCTCCAAACATCCGCGCGAGGTCCGAATGTGTACGCTGTACTCTTTCGAGGATGCTCTTCACAATCGCCACTAATTCTTCAGGTTCGAAAGGCTTAGTAACGTAGGCATCCACGCCGGTACGAAATCCGGCGATGCGATCGGCCGTCTCGTCTTTAGCTGTGAGGAACACGATTGGTACGAGACGAGTTCGCGGCGCTGCGCGCAGATTTCGCACGAGCGCGTAGCCATCCATGCCCGGCATGCGAATGTCACTGATGATCAGATCCGGAAGAGATTCGGCAACGCGGATCATCGCCTCGCTTCCGCGCCGGGCTGTCTGCACATCGTAACCTTCCGCGCGCAGCGTTTCAGATACTGCAAGCAAGAGGCTCGGATCGTCATCAACGACCAACAACTGTTTCGCCATCGGAGCTCTCCTCGGCCTTGAGCTTAGGGCGCGCGTGCGCGGCGCACGCTCCGTCACGCCAGACCGGCAAGTGCAATTTAAATGTGCTGCCTCGCCCAACCTCGCTCTCTACGGTGATGCGCCCTCCCATTTGCTCCATCACGTTTCGCGCCAGGTATAAGCCAAGGCCGACGCCGGAAACATCGGCGTCTTCTAAAAACTCAGCATCAGTGGTCGCGCCACGCATAGCTTCGGAGTGACGCGCAGGACGACCGCGGTGAAACTTGTCGAATAAGATCGGCATGTCTTCCGGCGGAATTCCACGGCCGTTGTCAGTTACGCTTACAGCAACGCGCCCATCTTCGTTGAGTGCCGATACGATAATGCGTCCACCGTCCGGTGTGTACTTGATTGCATTTTCGACTACGTTCGACAGAACACGACGAAGCTCTTTCGGATCGGCGCATACCGGGGGCACTTCAACGTTGGGCTCAAATCGAAGATCGTGTCTTCTTTTTTCAGCCGCTCGCGATTCGGATTTGACGACTGATGAGATCACTTCCTGCACATCAACTCGTTCATGCGTCACTCGCAGCACACCGCCTTCGATGCGAGAAAGATCCAGCAGGTTAAGAACAAAATCAATCTGACGATCGCACTCTACTGAAATCGTTTCAATGTACTCGCGTCTCTTCGTCTCATCCAGTCCTTCGCGCATTAAGAGTCGCGTCAATGCTTTGATCGTCGTCAACGGTGTACGCAGTTCGTGCGAGACAGTCGAGACAAACTCCGATTTCAGTCGATCGAGTTCGGCGTACCTCTCCTCCCTTTTCTGTAGACGCTCTGCCATTGCATTGAAGTTGGTGCCCAGGCGTGAAATCTCATCACGTCCATCGGACGGCGCACGGGCAGAGAAGTTTCCGCTGCCAAACTCCTCGGCCGCAAAGTTCAGAAGGCGCACAGGTCGCGCGATACTTCTTGCTATCAGAAGTGCCGCCGTCACCGTACAAAAGACTATTACCAGGCCGATGACGGCATAGCTCATTAGTTGACGCCAGGCGGATGCATAAAGGATGGCGCTTTGGACACCGACCATTACAACGTAACCGGTGTTGCCAACGCGGCTTAGACCGTAAACGCGTTCGATACCATCAACAGAACTTCTCCTCACCGTGACCGCGGTGTTACGTTCGTTAAGCGTAGACAGTTGATCCGTGCCGCTGAGATCCAGGCCCACTGCGGATTCCGCAGTTTGGCTGCGATAGATGATGCGATGATTCTGATCGAGTAATGTAACGACCGCTCGCTCAGGTAACGTGATGCCGTGAAGTGCGTCGTTCAACACCGCTCCGTCGATACGTGCGATCACTGCGCCACCTTCGAGCGGTACTTCTACCGCAAGAAGATAATGCCCTTCTCCGCGCGTCCAGTCCGTTTCGATATCTGAAGCACCACGCTTCGCTTCGTCGAGAAGCCTGTCGCGCAACCCGGTCGGAAGATTACCCGCGGCGGCGGGTTCGATCGCCACGACGTTCCCCGTCGAGTCTAGAACGCGTAGATCGATCCAATGCCGACGGCGAATTACGGCCGCTTGCAGATCGCCTTTGAGTGCGGAAGGGTCGTTCAGGTGATCGGGCGGGTATGATGCTATGGTTCTCAGCGGCTGGTACTGAGCGTCAAGCCAGCGGTCAAAAACTACTCCGACCAACTCCGCCTGCTGCTCCACAGAGGCGTTAAGCTGATTTCGCTTTTCACTCCAAACTATCCACAGGACCGCGAGACCGACAATTAGCAGCGGAAGAACACCTCCGACTGCTAACGTCAGTAATCGGCCACGTATACTCATCGCCACTCTTTGAACTGATGCGCTTTGTGAGGAGTATAGCAAACCTGAAAAGCTGAGGGCTGCACCTTGCCACCCTCATTTTCCCAACGCTCGACCGCTCTGTTGTCGTCTGCCGTTGCAGTGTTAGTAATCATCGTCATATCTCCTAATTCGATCCGCGTTCACAGTGCGGACGGTTTTTCTTCTGCTAAAAGACTTCTAAGCATCCACGCCGTCTTCTCATGCACAGCTAAACGCTGCGTCAGCAGATCTTCAGTTGGCGCATCAACTGCCGTGCGCGCAACCGCAAGCGCTGAGCGAGCAGTGCGGGCCGCAGTTTCATGATCTCGTAACAACTCCGCGATCATTTCGTTCGCGCTCATTCGGCCATCCGATTCCTGGAGGTACGTGAGCTTAGACAACTCTTTATACGAGCCAGGAGCTACGAACCCGAGCGAGCGAATACGTTCCGCAATCGCATCAATTGCCAACCACAGTTCGTTGTACTGCTCCTCGAACATCACGTGCAGCGTTTGAAACATTGGTCCAGTGACGTTCCAGTGGAAATTGTGCGTCTTCATATACAGTGTGAATGTGTCTGCCAGCACGTTTGACAAGGCATCGGCAACTCGTTGCGCGTCCTTGTCTGCCAACTCAGGCAGCGTGCTTGTTATCGTTTCAAATCGTACAGCCGTGGACATCATTTTTCTCCTTAAAGCAAAGTTAATAGCGATCCATCCGGGCTCACCTTTACCTTGCTAGATTAGGAGTAATCCGGCGCTCTTCAAACCGTGTTATCACGCGCCGATGGCAGGTGTTTTCACGCCTGATTCCGAAGGGATCAGCCGATTCGAACTGAGAGCATGGAGACGGATCCGCCGTCGAAGCCCTCCACCGGAAACGTGATCGGCTCGCCTTCCGTCATTTGGGCGATCACGTAAAGGAGAGGCAGATAGTGGTCGGGTGTGGGAATGGACAAGATCGCATCACGTCCCAGCGTCTCGTAAGCGATGAGTGGTTCGTGTTCGCCGGAGAGCAACAGT
>DATEDU010000249.1:0-10756 GCA_035281525.1 Pyrinomonadaceae bacterium
GTCTTAAGCGTTTCGCTGATCGCGGCGCTTTCATTCTCGCTCTCCGACGGTTCTTCCTGAGCCTCGACTTGTTGCAGTGGATCGTCTGCTGGTGCAACCGATTGAAACAAAGAGTAAACCCTGCTGGTGGCCATTAGAGTGTCAGCGACGCTTGCGTCTGGAGCAGCCAAATATTCCGCCACGATTGTTTCCAACTCAGAAACTACTTGAGCGTAATACTGTCGAGAGTCCTCGAGCGCACCGCCGAGCAGCGTGATTTGAAACAGCAGCTCAAAAGGAATGAGTCCGGCAGGCAGATCGGTTATGCGCGGTCGTCCACGGCGCAAATGTGTGCGAACCAAGTCGAGATCCCGAGCCAGCCCGCGATACCTTTTACGTAATCTGAAATCGATCCTTCCGTTTTCGAGCGTGCCAAAGATTCTGCGAGCCAGTTGCCTGTGCGGGAATAATTTCAAAACGGCGCGATAGTCAACCGGCGCACCAGCTTGAGCAGTGACTTGCTGATCTATGCTGTCCATCAGATAGCCGCCTAACGAAAACGAGTCTCGCTCGTCTGCATATTGCGGATCGTATTTTTCGCGAATCGTTGAATGAGCTGCAGCAAGGACCGCTGTTCCGCTCTCGTAGGTACCAAATTCAATCTGGCCGGCAGCATGAGCCGCGAGCACTTTGTAAAGACGAAAATCAAGCTCGTCATCTCGAAACTCTGACACAAGCGCGGGGAGATGAATCGTCCGGCCGTCACCAATTCTGCTTTCGACCGGGACGGCCGCAATCGGCGCGATCTCAATCTCGCGACCGGTCAGCGCCTCAACATAAAGGCGGAGCAAATGCTGAACTGAATCGAGCGCCAGACCTTTGCTGGTGCCGCTGTGCAAAGCTTCGTAACTGCCGCGAGTCTCGAGCGCGAAGTAGCTGCGCCGCGCTCGGCTGTCACCGGCGCCTATTGCCAGACCCTGCTGTGCCCATTCAGAAAATTGTTCAATCGAAACGGTTCTGAGCATCGCCGGACTCGCGCGAAAGCAAGCGAGCGCGGCTTCACCGTCGATGCGCGCAATGTCCTGCATTAACGCAAGCACTCTGCGGGAAAGGTCGACTGCTCGGCGGCTGTCCACTTCGACCAAAAGCCCACGGACGAATCTGGGCGTGCTTCTTACAAACGCGACCAGGCTCGCGTTGCCGTGTTGCGCAACAATCCAGAGCAAGTCAATCCAATCGTCGAAAATCTCCGGCAGCGTCCTCAGGATCTCTGATCCGGATAGCATGACGTGCAGCGCACCGCCGCCGCCGCGCTCGAGGAAATCGTGGGTTCGGTCGATCAGCTTTATTGCATCTCGAACGCGCAGACCGCTCAGGGCTTCAGGAATTGCAGTCCACGCATCGGATGCCATACCTCCTGCTCGTGAGGCAAAGCCAGAGGCGAGATCTAGCGCACGTTGTGTAAGCGAAGGATCTCTAACGCGATTTAACGACGCGATGACATTTGGAGAAGCTGCAAGGAAGTCTGCGCTGTGTTTTGCTGAACGCCGGGAGATTTCTGACGCAATTTCCAGAACTGAAAAGAGAGTTTTGCGATCGATGATAGCTTTGGCGAGACTTTCAGCTTTCTGCAGCGTGTCAATACCTATCGGAGCTGACAGCGTCATTTGCCTCGCACACAACTGAAACAGCGGTTGCTGCACTTCTTTCGGGAACTCTTTTAAGTGACTTACTCCGGCGATGAAGAACGAGATAGCCGTCTCGATATCGCTCATCGATAGTCGACGACCCATTTCACCCCAGGCACGCAGTTCTGAAGCGCCGAGCACTTGAGCAGCTTCGGGAGCAGCGCGCAGAAACTCCAAACTGGCTCTGAGCGATACAGCGGCAATCGACGCACTCGTTTCAAGCGCCGCGGCCGTTTGTTCCAGAGGCAATCGAAGCAACTCGCGAGTTAATTCGATAAACGTCTGCCGTTCGGAGGCATTCTTAATCGCACTTAGACGTTCTTTGAGTTCGACTTCGAAAGGCGACTCTGGAACTCTGTCTTTCATATAACTGTGGTTACGATTTCGCGGATGCTGCGCTGCAATTCACGGTCGTCGGTGATGGGTGAGCACATAGCGACGTCCGCAGCAATCGTTGGTGGAATCCCCAAAGCAATCAGTTGTGCAGCGTAGATCAGCAGTCGCGTGGACACGCCCTCTTCCAAACCATGCCCACGCAGATTGCGAACTTTCTGACCAATCAAAACCAAGTCGCGTGCGGTGCCTTCATCAACCCCACCTTCTCGCGCGACGATTTCCGTCTCCAATTCCGGCGGCGGATAATCGAAATCGATAGCGACGAAACGCTGACGAGTCGACTGCTTCAAGTCCTTGAGGATCGACTGGTAACCGGGGTTGTAAGAAACGACGAGCATAAAGTCCGATGGTGCGTCGAGAATAGTGCCGCGCTTTTCGATCGGTAACCGCCGCCGGTGGTCCGTCAAAGGATGGATGATGACTACAGTGTCTTTACGAGCTTCGACTACTTCGTCTAGATAACAGATTGCGCCGTTACGCACAGCCGAAGTGAGAGGGCCGTCGTGCCAGACTGTCTCCTCGCCTTCAAGCAGGAAACGACCGACCAGATCCGTAGCTGAAAGATCTTCGTGACAGGCAACGGTGATCAGAGGCCGCTCCAATCGCCACGCCATGTGTTCGACGAAGCGAGTCTTGCCGCAGCCCGTCGGCCCCTTGAGAATGACGGGCAAATGCGCTGCATGGGCTGCCTCGAACAACTCCTTCTCACGCCCAACCGCGAGGTAATAAGGTTCGTCAACGATGCGATATTCTTCGATTGCTTGCTCAAGCATGTTTTACAGTTCCGAGTTTCGAGTTTCGAGTTTCGCGTTTTGAGTTCCAGTTTTCGGCCAAACTGACTTATTGGTTCTTATACGGTATTCTAGAGCCTTCACGAGTACAACTCGAAACTCGGAACGCGAAACGCGAAACGATGAAAATAGCAGTAGCAATGAGTGGTGGCGTGGACTCTTCCGCAGCCGCGGCAATCCTTAAGGAGCAAGGCCATGATTTGGTCGGCTTCACGATGCAGCTCTGGAACCAGCGCCGTGGCGTCAGTACCGATGAGAACGGAGATCCGCTTCCGTCACGCTGCTGTTCGCTCGACGATGTCTACGATGCGAGGCGAGTCGCAGAAGAACTCGGATTCCCTTTTTACGTGCTCAATCTCGAACGCGAGTTTGAACGCGACGTTGTGCAACCGTTTGTCACGAGCTACCTCGATGGCGAGACACCTATTCCGTGCGTTTCCTGCAACAGCAGGTTGAAGTTTGCAGCACTGGACCAGCTTGCCGCGAACTTGGGCTGCGAGAAAGTTGCGACGGGCCATTACGCGCGCGTCGAATATGATCGCGAGGCCCAACGCTACCGCCTTTTTCGTGGTCGCAACCAACAGAAAGATCAGTCGTATTTTCTTTGGGAGTTGACGCAGGACCAGTTGTCGCGCTCATTATTTCCGCTTGGTGAAATGTCTAAGCCTGAAGTACGGGAAATAGCACGCGAGCACGACTTGGCAATAGCTGAAAAAGCGGAGTCTCAGGAGATCTGTTTTGTCCCGGACGGAAATTATTCGGCGTTCATCGACCGTTATTTGGAAATGGAGGGTGCGCCGGCGCGAATACCGTCGGAAGGCGACATCGTTAATACAACCGGCGTGGTCATCGGGCGTCATATGGGAATCCACCGTTACACGATCGGCCAGCGGAGAGGCATCGGCATAGCAAACGAACGACCTTTGTACGTGCTGTCGATCGATGCACCTCACAACCGCGTCGAAGTTGGCGCGTCAGAGGATTTGCTGCGTCGAGAACTTGAGGTGGCCGGTGTTAACTGGATTGCCGGCGCGATTCCTTCGGAACCCGTACGGGCGAGGGTTCGAGTACGGTACCGTCATACTGAGGCTCCAGCGACAATCACCTCACTGGACAATAACCGCGCTCGAGTTGTTTTCGATGAGCCACAGCGCGCAATAACGCCGGGTCAGGCTGCGGTATTTTATGACGCGGAGGAAGTTCTCGGCGGCGGTTGGATAATCAAAAATGGGCAAGAGGGAAACGGGTAAAAGGGTAAATGTTTACCCATCCTCTTTACCCGTTCACCGTTCCCCTTTTTCCCTTCGATTCCGGTAAACCTTTTTCTCACAACATACGTAACATTTGACGAACGGCAAGAATTCGAAAGCGAAGGTAAGTCATGGCAATGTCAAGCACACGTAAGACAATTTTGATTATCGCAGGCATCTTTGGTGTTTTTATTTTCGTGGCATTGATTGGCGTCGCGATAATAGTAGCAGCGTTACGTCCAAGCCCACCGAACATCAGAGACAACAGCGTGCTCGCACTGAGTGTTAGCGGGCCATTGCCTGACTATGTTCCCGAAGACCCGCTGCGAAGATTCTTTGGGGGCACCGATCACTCGTTTACTAATCTCCTGTTGCAGTTAAAGAAAGGCAAACTTGATAACCGCATTAAGGCGGTCATTCTTGACATTAAGGTCTCCGGAGCCGGCTGGGGCAAGGCGGAAGAACTTCGCGAGGCTATCGCCGACTTCCGCTCGTCCGGCAAACAAGTCTATGGCTACCTGGAATACGCCGGGAACAAGGAGTACTACATCGCAAGTGCCTGCGATCGAGTTTATGTCGCTCCTCCAGGGGAATTATTCATCACTGGATTAGCCGCGAATGTGATGTTCTTTCGCGGCTCTCTCGACAAGTTGGGCATCTACCCGGACATGTACCAGATCGGAAAATACAAAAGCGCCGGGGATACGTTTACACGCAAGGACATGTCTGAGGCTCACCGCGAGTACATCAACTCTCTATTACAAGATCTCTTCGACCGTTATGTTGATACAACCGCTAAGGCACGCGGTAAGTCCTTTGATGAAATGAAGGCGCTCATTGATAACGCTCCTTACAATCCGGTCCAAGCGAAAGACGCAGGACTGATCGATACAGTCGGATATCGTGAGGATCTGGAGAAGGAGTTGAAAAAGAACCTCGGCTACAAAGAGACGGACGATCTGCGCATTGTCCGAGGTGAGTATCGTGACGTGCCGCCAGAATCGCTGGGTCTTAACAAAGGGGAGCGGATTGCAGTGATCTATGCCAGCGGCGGTATTGGTTCCGGCAAATCTGAAGACAGCCCTACCGGAGAACAATCGGTTGGCTCAGATACGGTTTCAAAAGCGCTTTACGACGCGCGAGATGACAAGACGATCAAAGCCATCGTGCTGCGCGTAGACAGTCCGGGAGGCGAGAGCCTTGCCTCAGACATAATCTGGCGCGCGGTTGAGTCGGCTAATCAAAAGAAACCGGTAGTTGTTTCAATGGCGGACGTGGCCGCATCGGGCGGATATTACATTTCGGCTAGTGCCAGAAAAATTCTTGCTGAACCCTCGACGATCACCGGCTCGATTGGCGTAGTTGCCGGAAAACCGGTAATGAGAGGCTTCTACGATTGGATCGGAGTGTCTAATGAATATGTGTTGCGCGGCAAGAATGCCGGCCTGTTTCGCGCAACAGAAAAGTTTTCCGCAGACGAGCGGGCGAAATTTGAGGAATGGATTAACAACACTTACTACAACGATTTCGTGCCAAAGGTTGCAAAGGGCCGGAACAAGGATGCGTCGTATGTAGACTCGGTGGGCCAGGGTCGCGTCTGGACCGGTTCGCAGGCGAAAGAAAGAGCACTCGTCGACGAGTTTGGCGGACTCGACCGGGCTGTTGAAGTTGCCAAGCACCTAGCCGACATACCCGCGGACAAAGGAATCGAGCGCGTGATCCTTCCTTATCCAACTACGATTCTTCAGGAATTGCTGAGTGGTGGTAGGGATTCTTTGTCTACCGAAGTGCAGCAAAGGCAGGCCGTCTTTGCAGCTTTACCGGAGGATGCGCGGCGCGCACTTCGTTATATGCATTTGCTGGATAAGATGAAGAACGGCGAGTCGCTGCTGGTGATGCCGTTCGATCTGACGATCAAATAATCATTTCGAAAGCTGCGCGAGGCCATTCATGTACGGCCTCAAGACCTCTGGGATGACTACAGATCCATCGTCCTGTTGGAAGTTTTCCAGGATCGCAATCCACGTTCGTCCAACAGCCAGCCCTGATCCATTCAATGTATGCACAAACTCCGGCTTCGTCCCACCCGCACGCCGAAAACGAATCTGCGCGCGCCGCGCCTGAAAGTCAGTACAGTTCGAGCAGGAAGAAATCTCCTTGAATTCACCGTAAGACGGCAGCCACACCTCAACGTCGTACGACTTAGCCGCGCTGAACCCAAGGTCGCCCGTGCTGTGTTCAACTACTCGATAATGCAGTCCAAGCTTTTGCAGAATGGATTCGGCGTCTCGAGTCATTGACTCCAGCTCATCAGCCGAATCTTCAGGCCGCGTTAACTTAACCAACTCCACTTTCTCGAACTGATGCTGGCGAAATATGCCTCGCGTATCGCGACCATAGCTGCCTGCTTCAGATCGGAAACAAGGCGAATAGGCAGCATATTTGAGAGGAAGCTGCACCGCGTCGAGTATTTCTTCCCGGTAGTAATTTGTAACTGGCACTTCGCCGGTCGGAATTAAATACAGCCCGCGTTCGTCATGAAGTTTGAACAGATCTTCTTCGAACTTAGGCAGTTGTCCTGTGCCGAAGAGCGTTGCCGAGTTGACGATGAAGGGCGGGAGTGTTTCATTGTAGCCGTTCTCGCGAGTCTGAACGTCCAGCATGAAATTCACCAATGCCCGGCTCAAGCGCGCGCCTGGGCCATCCAGAATTGCGAAACGGGCTCCCGAGAGTTTTGCCGCCCGTTCGAGATCGAGAATCCCCAACGCTATGCCAAGATCGACGTGGTCCTTTGGCGCAAAAGCAAACTGAGGCTGGCTACCCCAACGTCGCACTTCAACATTCTCCGAATCGTCTTTTCCGACTGGCACACTGTCATCGGGAAGATTCGGTAAAGTAGACAACATCTCTCGCATGCGCGTTTCGGATGCATCGCGACGTTGATCAAGCTCCGCAATTCGTTCTTTTAATTCATTGACTTCACTGCGGCGGCCTTCGGCCTCGTCGCGCTTGCCTTCTTTCATGAGCGCGCCGATCTCGCGACTCGCCGCATTGCGGTGAGCGTTCAGTTGATCTGACTCAGCGATCACTCGCCGCCGCTCGCCGTCGGCTTGGGCGAAATCTTCCAGAGCACTCGGTGGCACGCCGCGGCTTTGGAGCTTCTCGCGCACCTCATCAAGGTTCTCCCTGACGTAATTGAGATCCAGCATTGGTCTATTCCCGCAGAGTATGGTATTTCAGAGAGAAATTTCGGTCCATACAGAAAAGCGTCAACGCTAACCGACAGTACGCGTACTGTCAAGAAGACGTTAGTTTGAAAGCTGGGTATCTTAAATTTGAACAATTCATCCAAACCATTTGCCGGCCGCGTTGCTATCGTAACCGGCGGCACTCGTGGAATTGGTCGCGCGATTGCGCTCGAGCTCGCTCGACGCGGCGCCGACGTTGCTTTTAATTATGCGAAGAGTGCGGACGCTGCAGACTCTTTGACAAAAGAGATTGAAGCACTTGGCGTGCGTGCCGTGGCGAGCCAGTGCGACGTTGGCAGTACCGAAAACGCTGCGGAGATGGTCAAGCAAATCAAAGACAGTCTTGGTCGCATTGATTTCCTCGTCAACAATGCCGGGGTGACTCGCGACAATCTCATCTTACGGATGAAGGAACAGGATTGGGATGAGGTTATGAATACGAACCTCAAGGGCGCCTGGAATTTTTCAAAAGCTGCGTTGCGAGTTATGCTGCGGCAGGACAGCGGCGGATCAATTCTTAATATCTCTTCAATCAGCGGCAGTGTGGGAATGCCGGGCCAATCGAATTACTCAGCTTCCAAGGCCGGGATGATTGGATTGACTAAAGCATTAGCGAAGGAAGTCGCGAGCCGGCAAGTAACGGTAAACGCTCTGGCCTTAGGCATGATCTCGACCGACATGTCGAGCGCTCTCGATGAGACCTATCGTACGAAAATCATGGAGCAAATACCGCTGGGCCGCTTTGGTGAGGCGGATGAGATAGCGCGAATTGCCTGCTTTCTTCTTTCCGATGACGCTCGATATATCACTGGCCAGGTGATCCAGGTCGACGGCGGCCTCGCGATGTAAATCTTCTACTCCAAAGCTGAAACACCCGCTGCAGCGCTTGCAAAAGCCCTGCGATGCCTGCACTATGGCATGTTTTCTTCTGGCTTAGGTCCCATCTCCCCGTCGGCGGCTCTAGCAAATCATTTCCATAGGGTAAACAAACATCTCTTGAAGATAGGTATTGTAATGCGCTTTTCCGTTTATAAATTTTTCACTTCAATCCTGCTGCTCGTGGGTTTTCTACATGTGTCCGGACTTCACGTTCATGCTCAAACGCCGGCAAACGGCGACGTCGTGATTAGTCAGATCTACAGTGGCGGTGGTCAGGCCGGCTCAACTTTTCAAAACAACTTTATCGAGCTCTTCAATCGAAGCAACGCACCTGTCGATATCAACGGATGGCCAATCGCTTTTACTTCCGCTACCGGCAGTTTCAGCTTTTCCATCGCTTTCGTGAGCTCCAGCGGAATCGTGATCTCTCCAGGCAAGTACCTCTTGATTCAGATGGGTCCCGCTAGCGTAAATGGCGCGCCTCTTCCAGTTTCACCTGATTTCACCACCACTCAAAACATTAGCTTGGCGGGCAAGATAGCTCTTAGCCGGCCTGGAACTACTCTGAATGCCCCATGTCCATTGCCGAATTCAAACATCATGGACTTTGTTGGTTATGGCAGCGGTGCGAACTGCTTTGAGGGTAGCGGTCCAACCGGCAGCTTGAGCATTACCACGGCCGCTGTCAGGCAAGAAAATGGATGCATGGACACGGATAACAATGCGAGTGACTTTGTAGTTGCAACTCCAAGTCCTCGCAACAGCAGTTCACCAGCAAATTTTTGCAGCTCGGCGCCTCCAGTAGTGCAGTTCAGCGAGACAATATTCTCGCTTAGTGAAGATTCGAGTTCACCGGGATTAATGGTTACTCGAATCGGCAACACTTCAAGCCCTTCCACTGTTGATTACACCACCAGTGACACAGCAGGTGTTGACAACTGCAGTGTTGTAAGCGGAGTTGCTTCGGCGCGCTGCGACTATATCGCAACCATCGGCACCCTGAATTTCGCAGCGGGCGAAAGTTTCAAGGTTATCAACGTCCCATTGGTCGATGATTCCTATGCCGAAGACTTTGAGAATTTCACAATCACGCTGAGCAATCCGACTAACGCAACCCTTGGTTCACAGGCATCGGCGACCATCAGAATCAACGATGATGAAACTGTGAATGGTCCAAATCCGATCGATCAAACAAGTTTCTTTGTCCGTCAGCATTACGTGGACTTTTTGAATCGCGAGCCTGACGACGCCGGCCGAACTTTTTGGCAGTCAGAAATAGACAACTGTACGCCCAAGCCGCAATGCATTCAGTTGAAACGCATTAATGTCTCGGCAGCTTTCTTTCTTTCGATAGAGTTCCAGGAAACTGGATATCTTGCTTACCGGATGTACAAAGCGGCTTATGGCGACACTACTTCTCCGAATGTAAATATTCCAGTCCCAATCATTCGGCTCAATGAGTTTTTGGCTGACGCGCAGCGTATGGGGCGCGATGTCCAAGTTGGGATCGGCGATTGGCAAGCTCAGTTGGAGGCGAACAAGCAAGCCTACGCGCGCGAATTCGTGGTCAGGCAAAGATTCCTGACTGCCTTTCCATTGACCATGACTCCAGCGGAGTTTGTGGACAAGCTGAACCTGAATGCCGGCGATGTGCTTTCACCGCAAGAGCGTGAAGAACTTATAAATGAATTGACAGCAGCAACTGACGTCACACAAGGCCGCGCAAGTGTGTTGCGGAAAGTTGCTGAAGACGCCGACCTGCGCCAGCGCGAAACGACCCGAGCCTTTGTCCTGATGCAATACTTCGGCTACCTGAGGCGCAACGCTGACGATCCACAGGATACCGATTTCCGGGGCTGGCAGTTTTGGTTGGATAAGCTAAATCAATTCAATGGAAACTTCGTAGATGCCGAAATGGTAAAGGCTTTCCTCGAGTCAATAGAGTATCGCCAAAGATTTGGACCCTAACACTTCAGCACTTACTATACTGGCATGAAAGCGATCCAAGTCGCGGAAGTCGGCGGGCCGGAAGTACTTAAGCTCGTCGACTTGCCGATTCCCGAACCGAAACCTCACGAAGCCCTGGTTCAGATCAAAGCGGCGGGCGTGAATTTCATCGATGTGTACTACCGCGAAGGTCGTTATCCCTCGTCGCTCCCATTCATTGTTGGCCAGGAAGCGGCGGGCGCTGTCACCTCACTAGGCGATGAAGTTCGAACCGTTAAGCCTGGCGACCGAGTCGCTTACACGGGAATTCTCGGAAGTTATGCCGAGTTCGCGGCTATCGCTGCAGACCGGCTCGTGAAAATACCTGATCTGCTCGATTTCCATCAGGCTGCCGCTTGCATGCTTCAGGGAATGACGGCGCACTACCTTACTCACAGCACCTATCCCATCAAGCAAGGTGACACGGTGTTGATTCATGCGGCTGCCGGTGGCGTAGGCTTGTTGCTGGTTCAGATGGCGAAGCATCTGGGTGCACGTGTGATTGGAACAGCTGGGTCCACGGAGAAGGCTGCTTTGGC
>DATEDU010000250.1:0-5521 GCA_035281525.1 Pyrinomonadaceae bacterium
GCTCGACTTTCAATTGAAAAAGGGTGCGAAGGAAGATTTTCATGCCCACCCAGCCGCAGTCACCTACGTGCTGGCTCCATTCAAGGTTCGTTTCACCTTTAAGGATGGCACCACGCGAGTTCGCGAAGCCAAAGCGGGCGAGGTTTTCTTTGGCGAGGCCTTGATTCACGCGTCTGAGAACATTGGCGAGACAGATGCACATGGACTTTTGATCGAATTGAAGTCGGCGGCCAAGTCTATGCCGAGTGAAGCCGACTTACTCACCGCAGTGACTTTCATTCGCGGACCCGAAGGCGGCGAAGAAGAATTGATGCGCGAGCTGCTCACAACGACAGCCCCGACGCGTGCCGAGCCTGGAAATATCAGATACGACCTTTATCAATCGCCAGTCGACAAGAACCTCTTCATGCGGTTTGAAATCTGGCGCAATCCTCAGGCGCTCGAAGACCACAAACAAACGCCCCACTTGAAGGCGTCGTTCGAAAGACGAAAGACCAAGAACTGGATGACTGAGATCACTACGTGGACGCGGGTCGCGGATGGATTACCGTAGTGACGAGTAGATACATGAGCGGTATG
This sequence comes from Pyrinomonadaceae bacterium, assembly GCA_035281525.1. Taxonomy (GTDB): domain Bacteria; phylum Acidobacteriota; class Blastocatellia; order Pyrinomonadales; family Pyrinomonadaceae; genus PSRF01. The sequence continues at coordinate 580 of DATEDU010000250.1, forward strand.
GACGAAGTAATTCGGAAAATCTTAGAGCGGCGTGCGACTGTCCCGGACACACGCAGCCTGCTCGTCGGTGTTAGTGGCATTGACGGATGCGGGAAGGGTTATCTTGCGGGGCAACTCGAAGCTCACCTTGCGCAACACGCTGTCGCCTCAGCGGTTCTTAACGTTGACGGTTGGTTAAATCTACCCCAAGAGCGATTCAATCAAAATGCGCCCGCCAAAAATTTCTATGAAAACGCAATTCGTTTTGATGAGTTCTTCTCGCAGCTTGTAATACCACTGCGCGATCGACGATCTGTTCGTCTGGTAGCCGATTTTGCAGAGGAGACTGCCTTATGCTACCGCAAGCATAGCTACGATTTTAAGGATGTCTCCGTGATCGTCGTAGAAGGAATTTTTTTATTTAAGCCTCTATACCGAGATTTTTTCGATTTAGCGATTTGGATTGATTGTTCGTTTCCCACAGCGCTGGCTCGCGCGGTTGATCGGGCGCAGGAGGGACTATCACCAGCAAGCACAATTGCCGCTTACGAAACAATCTATTTCCCCGCGCAAAGAATTCACCTGGCCCAAGACAAGCCCCGCGAGAATGCGGACCTGATTTTGGACAATGATAGTTACCCAAAGACACGCGTTTTGCGCTCAGGTTTGAGAAGCAATAGAAATTCGCTTGGCCTCCATTGTTTTCTCCCATGAGGCAAAGTCGGTTCTTGAAATCGCACTGCAAGGGGGCAAACTCTAATTGGCCTATGGTGGTCGGTCGGAGCGTTGCCATGAAGACAGCGGCTGTCGTTTGCGTGGTTTTGGCGTGGAAACTGATGGAAGTTTAGATGTCCGTCAAAGTAACGACCAAACGCTCAGGCATCGGCTCGGGGTTGTCGCAGCGGCGCACTTTGGAAGTACAGGCTTTGCGTTGCACGCGCGCTTATCAGCCCGGCAACGCCACCAGCGACAAGGCCGTTCAGAGCAACCTCACCTGCCCACGGCAGTTGCAGTTTGAGAACGGCTATCAGCATGACGAACGCCGCGAACGTTACCGGCAGACTTACGAGAAGGCCCGCTAACCACCAAAGCAGCCACTTCGTGGCGTTCACCGCGTTTCCTCGCAAATGCCACCACTGGATCAAGCCCATCAGGCTTCCACCGCCAATCGTGATTATCATAGGCTCTACGGGGCCTGGAATCCTCCCCCAGACGTCCGCGACCCAGAACGGCCAGATTATTACCGCGACAAGTCCGTAGCCAATTGCGCCCGAGCCGACCCACGCGGAAACGCGCGGCAATCGCGGGGCGAGCGCCAACGCTTGGAACGCGGAGAAAATTAAACCACCGAGCAGCAGGCCGATAAAACGGTAACCGAGCCAAACGCCTTGACCGAGAGCAGCAGGCGACCAGTGTTCTTCGAAGTTGAGGCCGAACTGCAGGAGGAAACCTGTCTGTAGCACTGCCGTAAAGCCCAAGCTCAAGCCGACTGCATTCGCACAAAACCACTTCGCGGGGAACGGCAGATTCATGGTGTGCCTTCCTCATTCACCTTGCGCCGCCAAACGGTTTACGCGGCACCGCGATTTCATTCAACATCGCCGGACAACGCTTATATCACTGGTCTTTAAGCTTCACAATATCCTCCATCTCCCACAGATGATCTTCCTTGACGCTGTTGCGGGAGCGTCGTAGCATTGGCCCGATTCCCAAACGGAGTCCGCTCCGGACTTCCCCCAGAGGAGGGACTATGGGCTTTCTGCGAGAACCGCCTTTCGACGAAAAAGACCACCCGACACTGAAGTTAATCAAAGAAGACTACGGCTTTATTCCCAACTTCTTTAAGGCACAAACTGCCCGGCCTGATTTGATCGATGCCGAAGTCGGGTTGGTCGACGCGATTCTAATTAAAGACGGTGCTCTCACGCGTCAGCAGAAAGAACACATCTTCCTGGTTTGTTCGGCGGCCAACCTAAGCACTTACTGCGTAGTCGCGCATTGCGAAATAGTCCGCATGTTGAAGCTCGCCGGACCGGAGCCGGAGCAGATCGCGCTCGATCACATGTCGAGCGATCTGCCAATCGTCGATAAGGCGCTTCTTAACTTCGCTCTAAAACTTAACAATCATGGACTGAAGATCACACAGGAAGACATCGATGACCTGCGGACTTATGACTTCAGCGATCAGGCAATTTTGGAAACAGTGATGTGCGTCGGGCTGGCAAAGTGGGCGAATTATGTAGGCTTTGGTCTGGGCACCGTGCCTGACTATCCAGTGCGAATTGATTTGGAAAAAAGCAAAGCCGTAGCAGTATGAGTATTCGCGAACTTTTACTTCTGCGAAATTGAATCGGGCATCTCACAACCGCCTTTGATCCGATCCATGATTTTCGTGACCAGCGGTTCAGCAATAGGATCGGGGTATTCGAACGAACCGCTCTCCGTCACAATGCGCAGCGTCTTGCGGGTAGAGTCATAAAGCACCTGACAACTTTGGCAATGGGCGAGGTGTGCCTGTAGTGACTCGCGTACCTCGACGGCAACGTCGTCGTCCAACAGATTTCCTAACTCAGTGATGAAATCCTGACAACTGATCATGCCTTAACTCCGCCTTTGGCGAAATAAGCGACCATAGATTCGCGCAACATCAAACGGCCGCGCAACACGCGCGCCTTCAACCCGGGGATAGTTAGGCCTAAAGCGTTCGCTGCTTGTTCGGTCGAGAGCTCTTCCAAGTCTCGCAGCATTAAGGCGACTCGATATTTGGCCGGTAACTTCATTACTTCCTGTTCAACTATTCGTCTTAACTCCTCGCGCGAATAGGAATCTTCAGGATTATCATCCCACACGAGAATGCGTCGCGGCTTGAAATCATCTACTTCTTCGTCAATGCTGTCAAAGTCCTTCCGTCCGCGCAATCGCTGAATACCGGTGTTAATGGCAATTCGCACCAGCCAGGTCGAGAAACGCGCACGGCCTTCGAACTCCGGCAGATGCTGGAAAGCTTTCAGGAAGCAATCCTGCAAAGCGTCTTCGGCCTCGTCCACGTTTCCGAGAATTCCAATCAAGCTGCGGTAGACGCGGCGCCCGTGTCTCCTGACCAACTCTTCGAAAGCATCCGTTTCGCCATTCTTCACTCGAACCACAACTTCGAAATCCGGGTCATCAGACACAGACTCGGCTGTCAAAGGCCGCTCAAGAATTGGACGTCCCGAACCGTCAGTGGGATTCACTTCCTTTGGAGAAATATTTAGGCGTGGTTTGAAGTCAGGTACGGTGCCCAGACCGAACTGTATTGTATTGAGCAGATAGGTTAGCCCCACCATCAAAACTGCTTCCAGAATCTGTTCGTCGGAAAATGCTTTGCCGCGCAGTTGCTCCACGTCGTCAGCCGCAAACTTGTTTCCCTGCAAGATCAGTTTTTGAGCAAAGTCCAGCAGCGCAACATCAGTTTCAGTGAGGCCCGCCTGTCGATAATCCGCCGTGAGTGCCGCTGATTGATCAAGCTTCACGCCCAAAAACTGCAATGTTTGGGCATGCACGGCAGGAAAGTAAACATTCGAATTCGCGCCGGAGACAGTGAGGAGGATTAGTTCTTTCTGGAGGCGTGTCAGCGCTCCTTTTTGGAACAGTAGCGTCTCGATCAGCTTCGCTTCAGTCGCAACCAGATCAGGCCGCGCCAATTGCTCGCGGAAGATTCGTGGGATGAATCCATAGTGCTTTTTGAACGCTGCCAGCGATGCGAGCGCTTCGGCGTCGTCGTTTTCGGACAGGAAGCCCACCGCACTCCTCCTTCAGAGTGTCAGGAGAATACTTCAGTCGTCGAATGTACCGCTAGCCGAGATCGTATCTCATAAATTGTGCATCCGCGAAAACGCATTCGCGTCTAATCAGTCAGAACGTACAAAGCCGCCATGAGGCCGGCGCAAATCGTCACGAAAACTCCGATGAAAACGAATTCCGACAGCAAACCATCCCTTGATCCAACTTACTGGTTGGACCATCACGGCGACTATCTCTACCGCTATGTGTTGATGCGAGTCCGCGACGCGGCGGTCGCGGAAGATTTGCTGCAAGAGACGCTGCTGGCGGCGATGGGCTGTTACGAGAATCACGAAGGGCGTAGCTCGGAGCGCACCTGGCTAGTGGGCATCATGCGACATAAGATCATCGATTACTTTCGACGGCTCGCTCGCACGCCGGAGCTGCAAATCTCTTCAGATGAACACGCCGAAGATGTGACTGGGTTTGAGCAGGCCGGCCCGTGGCGTGGTCATTGGCGTGAGGAGCAAGCGCCTGTTAGCTGGCCGGTAGACGCAATCGCGCTGCTCGAATCGAAAGAGTTTTGGGAGACGTTCGAACGCTGTCTGGCGCGTTTGTCTCCGCAAATGGCTGCAGCTTTTACGCTGCGGGAGATCGAAGGCCTGAGTTCCGATGAGATCTGCGAAATTCTTGGGGTCACTTCGAATAATCTCTGGGTACTCCTGCATCGTGGACGCGCGAAACTGCGGTACCTGCTCGAAGCTGAATGGTTCCGCGGTCACCGACCGGCCGCGCCGGCGACGGATAAGAAGCAGCTTCCGGTGAAAATGGGCGAATTTCCGCCGGAATTTACCTTGCGCGCAGCTGCCGCATGATGTGCTGTAAGGATTTGTCGCCTGCGCCGACGAATAGGCGCAAGGTTCATAGGAATTCTGGAAAAGGAGATTTGATCATGTCGAAGAAGTTAGCAATCGTTTTGGTAGTCCTGGTCGTAATTGGCGCCGGTGCGTGGTACGCATTTCGTCCTGAGCGGCTTTTCATCAATCAAAGAGTAAATGAGCAGTTTCCGACTGCTTCCGCAGCGAACAAGCAACTGGCAACAGGTCAGTTTCATAGTGGAGCTCATGAAACCAAAGGCACTGCGACTGTGTTTCAGCTCGCCGACGGAAAGAAGACGCTGAGGCTGACGGATTTCGCGACG
>DATEDU010000251.1:0-8930 GCA_035281525.1 Pyrinomonadaceae bacterium
TAGTCAGGAATGAAGCTTGGTATATCGGCCGTGCCGATGAAACTCATTAAGTTCGTCACGCCGGCACCGACTGACGCAGCCTTAAAGCGCTTCGTTTGCGTGACAACCCATGAAGTCATAAAACCACCGTAGCTCCAACCCATCACGCCCAGCCGGTCGGGATCGGCAACACCCATCTTGACTACCTCATCGACTCCGGTCATCAAATCCTGATAATCACCGCCGCCCCAATCCTTAATGTTCGCAAACCGAAATTTCTGTCCATAACCCGACGAGCCTCGCGGATTCGGACGCAGAATCGCGTATCCACGACTGGCGAAGGCGGCCAACGGATACACCGAACGACTCCCTACTAAGTATGACTGCGTAAATACTCCTGCCGGGCCGCCGTGAATCACGAGCAGCAAGGGCACTCGAGTTCCGGGCTGATAGTTCACGGGATAAGTCAGCAGACCTTCAATTTCCATCCCGTCGGTGCTTTTCCACTTCAACACTTCCGTCTTCCCCAGCGGAAGGTTCGGCAAGCCGGCATTCACCCGGGTCACTTGGATTGGAGCAAAGTTCTTGATGCTGGTGACGTAAGCCTCAGGCGCGCGATTGGGCGTCTGAATCGTAAATCCGAGCATGTTCTGCGCGTCATTAAGAGAGGCACCGCCAATCAGCTCATTGCCTTTATTGAATTCCGCAATCGTATTTGAAGCGATATCTATCGAATAGATGCGAGATAGCGTGCCACGCACCTCGGTGAAATAGAGGTGTTTGCCGTCGGCCGACCAGCCGATCACATTTGGTTGCGCGTCGAACGTCTCTGCCAGAAGCTTCGGAGTACCTCCGGACGCGGGTATCAACGCCATTCTGCGATAGCCCGCCCAACGCGGCGGATCGTCGGAACTCAGAAATACAATCCACTTACTGTCCGGTGAATAATTTGGACTCGACTCAGCGGCATTGGTCGCGGCTAAGGTTTTTACTTCGCCGCTCGCAATGTCGACAGTCATGAGATCACCCGTAGTCCAATAGTCAGCCTTGGGCATCTTGGTTCGAGTGAAGGCGATCGTCTTGCCATCAGGAGCCCATTCGAAATCACCGTCGACGTTGTAGTCCCCGGTCAATTTCCGCGGCTCGCGCTTTCCACTCACGTCTTTGGCGATGTTCACGATATGAAGACGATTCATCTTCACGTTTTCGTCAACCCATCGCGAGTCGTCTTTGCCTTTCGTGCTCTTTTCCTCTTCATCGCTCTGGGAATCTCTCATGATGAATGCGATTTGCCTTCCATCCGGCGACCAACCGAAATTCCCGACTGAGGTTTTCACGTCAGTGATTTGCTCCGCTTCCCCACCAACGAGCCGCAAGATGTAGAGATTGTTTTTGCCGCTGCGACTAGACGTGAATGCAATCATTTTCCCGTCCGGCGACCAGCGAGGATTGTCAGATGACTTTTCGGCAAACGTCACCTGCATAGGCTCGCTGCCGTCGCTGTTAACGAGCCATATTTGCGTTACATATTCGCTCTTGTCGGGTGTCATTATGGCGTCGCTAACGGTGTAAGCGACTTTCCGGCCGTCCGGTGATACGCGAACACTCCCAACTGCTTTAACTTTCATCGCCAACTCGGGAGTCCATCCGGAGGAACCACTTTGAGCGAGCAGGGTTGCGGGAACGAACAGTAAGGACAACGCACTAAAAACCATAACGAGGCAGGGGCGTCTCATAACATCTCCTTTTTATCTCTTTGGGGATAATTCAACTTTGGCACATCTTAAACGCCGGGTAACTTTTCCTGCAGCAAAGGCGCAATCGCCACACGATTACGGCCTTCATTCTTAGCAACATACAACGCACCATCACTGGCAGCATAAAGAGCACGCTCCGAATTTGCGTGGGCCGGACAGGCAGCGACGCCGATGCTGACCGTAATGTTTCCTACGTCCGTCACGGTTCTTTCGGCGAGAACTCTTCGGAGTCGTTCGGCAGCGGCGGCGGCTTTTTCCGGACTGATGCTGGCAAGCAACAGTGCGAACTCTTCGCCACCTAAGCGCGCCGCCGTGTCGTTATCACGCGAAACTTCAGAAAGTGTATTGGCCACGTGGCGAATCACGAGGTCGCCGGACGGATGTCCGAACCGATCGTTGATTGCCTTCATATGGTCAATGTCCAGCAGAAGTAATGCGCACGGTACACCGTAACGCCGCCATCTTTCAACCTCGCGAGTCAACGCCACGCGGAAACGGCGGCGGTTGGCGAGCCCTGTCAAATGATCGAGATCGGCTTCTGAGCGCAGTTTATCGATCGTCTGCCTGACAGCGAGCATTTGCGCCGCTTTCAGGACCAGTAATTCCAATTCGGCGGGCACTTGAAAGTAATCGACGGCGCCTTCGGACAATGCCGTCCAGCGACGTCCGAATGTTGATGGCGCCGCTCCGACGAGCAGCAAGGGCACTCCATCCTGAGTTTGGCTGAGCATGCGAGCCAACTCTCCCGTGGTAATACCTTTAAGGGTTACCGAGTTCGCTATAACGATCTGTGGTCGAGTCTTTCTCAACGACACCGGTGCTGCAGCGCCGGCGCAAACGCCAACCAGTTCAAACCCGGCAGCCGTAAGCGGCTCGACGATTGCAGATTCCGATTCTTCGCTGATTATCAAGACTCGGCCGCGTTCGCGCGTGCCGGGCCCGGTTGATTTCACTCTCTGAGGCGATGCTTTCATATACAGTTCCACCCTCAAGTGAGGCAAAGCTCGCGAAAGAATGTATTGGGAGACGAAGTTCGTCCTTCTACGAAGTTATTCGATTGGGGGCTGCTTTAGGATAACGGTTTGGTAATAACAGTCAACGTTTAACATGTCTGAAGTGTTTTATTGTGAGCTTTGCCTCAAAAGTGATTAGAGGAAGTGGCGCGAACGGCTTTTACAAACGTCTTTACTCGCTCAGGGGTCTTTTTACCCGGACGATTCTCGAGTGAGCTGCAAGCATCCACGCCGTAAGGATTAACAGCAGAGATCGCGTCACTCACGTTCTCCGGTGCCAGTCCGCCAGCAAGAATGAGTCGAGGCACGAGATCACGAGTTTGCCTGGCGAGTTCCCAGTCGATTGTTTGTCCGGTGCCTCCACGCAAATTCAAATCAAAAGCGTCGAGCATGATGGTATCCACGTCGTATGCGAGTGCGTTCTCAGGCTGAAAATCATTGCCTGTGGCGAGCACCTTTATCACTCTTCGATTCGTGAGCTCACGACAATAATCGGGAGTTTCGTCGCCATGCAGTTGCAACGCAGCCACTCGTGCTTCACTCGCAATTTGTTCGACTAGACCCGTTGGTTCGTTGACGAACACGCCGACCGTCAGAACGTCTTTGGGTAATTGGTCAATGATGGCGCGTGCTGCGTGAGGTTCAATGTAGCGTGGACTTGGCCGGTAGAAGTTAAACCCAAGTGCATCCGCTCCTGCTGCGACACACAACTGAGCATCTTCGAGATTAGTGATGCCGCAGATCTTTATCAGCGTCATAGAAAGCCTTAAAGGTAAGAGGTGAACAGGGGAAAAGGGGAACGGGTAAAGGAAGTCTTTCCCGTATTTCCCTATTCCACTGTTACCCCGTTCCCCTGTTCCCCCGTAATTCACGGAGAGCGTCTCCGGGCGATTCAGCGCGCATCAGTGACTCGCCTATCAGAAAACCTCGGTAACCAAGTTCATGCAAACGGCCCAGGTCATTTGAGGAATTCAATCCACTTTCAGAAATAAGAACTACATTGTCAGAAACTTCACGCGCGAGTTTCACCGAAGTTTCCAACGACACTTCGAACGTCTTTAAATTCCGGTTATTAACTCCGATTAACGTAGCTCCGGATGCGATTGCGCGTTGCATTTCCTCACTCGTATGAACTTCAACCAAAGCGTCCATTCCCAATTCATCTTCCGCAAGCCGCCTCAGTCGCATCAGTGTGTCGTCATCAAGCGCCGCTACAATCAGCAGCAACGCGTCTGCTCCAGCGGCCGCTGATTCGTAGACCTGGTATTCATCGACGATAAAATCCTTACGCAATACAGGAAGCGAAATTGAGGAACGCACTGCTCGCAGGTCTTCAAGCGAACCGTCAAAAAAATCCTCTTCGGTCAGAACTGAGACAGCGGCGGCCCCTGCCGACTCGTAACTGCGCGCCACGTCTTTAGCATCAGCACCGTCTCGAATAACTCCTTTCGATGGTGATTTCCGTTTGAATTCGGCAATCACATTCAGCCGGCCGTTGCGGAGGGCGTTCGAGAGAACATGGTCTTTCGAAGATTTCCTGATTGTAAATGCCTCAACGCGCAGCGCGCTTTCAGGATGCGTCCGTTTTGCTTCCTCCAGCCGCCGGCGCTTCGCTTCAATAATTTTCGCGAGGATGTCCATTAGGGGCTGTTCGTCTCTGTGATCTCCGTGTCTCCGTGGTGATTTAATGCAGAGTTTGACTTCACCACGGAGAGCACGGAGATCACAGAGACATATACAACCAGTTAGTTTGTTGCTTCGATCAGTCGATCCAATTTCTCACTCGCGGCGCCGGTGTCGATGCTGCGGTCTGCCATCTCAGCAGCCTCTTTCAAATCCTCAGCTAAGCCTCCGACAAAGAGAGCCGCGGCAGCATTCGCAAGCACCAGTGCTCGCGCTTCGTCTTTTCTTTTACCTGACAAGACTTCGCGGATGATTTGGGCGTTCGCCTGGGCATCACCGCCACGCAACTGTTCGAGGGTGCCTCGCCAAAGTCCAAACATCTTCGGCTCAATCTCGAAAGTTCTGAAAGATCCGTCGCGCGCTTCGGCGACAAAAGTTTTGTTTGCGACGGTAATTTCGTCCAGACCGTCTGCGCCATGCACGACCCACGCGTGCTCAGTGCCAAGTGCCGCGAGAGCCGAGGCCATGCGTTCAACCAACTCGCGCTTCCAAACGCCAACTATTTGTCGAGGAGCACCAGCTGGATTGCTAAGAGGACCCAGCAGATTGAACGTGGTATGAATCCCAAGTTCACGTCGGATGCTTGCTACGCGAGCCGTGGCGCCGTGGTACAGCGGCGCAAACATGAAGCAGATACCAACTTCGTTGAGGCAAGCTTCAGAAACTTCAGGTAGCGCCGTGACATTCACTCCGAGTGCGGAGAGGACATCCGCACTTCCCGAGCGGCTGCTCGCTGCGCGGTTTCCATGTTTCGCTACGGGCAAACCGGCACCCGCGATCACAAACGCAGAAGCAGTCGAGATATTGAATGTCTTCGCATTACTCGACCCAGTTCCGGCGGTGTCGATAAAACAGGGATGGCTGCATTCAATCCGCACGGCTCGGCTGCGCATCGCGGAGGCCATTCCGGCTAACTCTTCCACTGTTTCGCCTTTAACGGTCAAGGCTGTCAGCGCGGACGCTATCTGCGCGTCGGTGACGTCTTCGGCCAAAAGGGCATTGAGAAAGGCAGCGGCGTCATCACGGGAGAGGTTTTCCCGACGCGCAAGCCGGGGAAGATATTCGCGTAGATTATCAGGCATTTCTGCATTCTAAGGGCGGCGAAATAGGACGTATAGGACCTATACGACCTATATGTCCTATTCGTGGCCCCCACTTTTCTACAACTCCAAAAAATTCTCCAACAGCTTTTTGCCGCAACTGGTAAGGATGGACTCCGGATGAAACTGTATGCCTTCGACTTTCATTTCGCGATGCCGCAGCCCCATGATTACACCATCTGAGGTGGAGGCAGAGACCTCAAGGGACTTCGGCAGCGACTCCTTTTCAACAATGAGCGAATGATAACGTCCTGCTTTGAAAGGCTTATCAAGGCCGCGAAAAATCGTCCTACCATCATGGCTGATTTCCGACGCCTTGCCGTGCATGAGAACCGGAGACCGGACGACGCGACCTCCAAATGCCTGGCCGATTGCCTGATGACCGAGGCAGACGCCGAGAATCGGTACGCGCCCGGCGAAGTGTTCGATTACTTTTAATGACACACCGGCATCGCCGGGAGTACCTGGACCCGGCGAGATGACAATGCGCTCGGGCCGCAGCCTTGATTCGATCTCGTCAATCGTGACCTGGTCATGGCGACGCACTTCGATCGTTGCGCCAAGCTCCCCCAGGTATTGGACGAGGTTGTAAGTGAACGAGTCGTAGTTATCGATAACTAATAGCAATGGTCTTTGGTCTTGGGTGTGAAATAGGTCGAATAGGGCCTATTGGACCAATACGTCCTATTGAAAGTACAAAGCACGATCCTACTTGCTCTTTTCGGCTTCCCTCAGCACCTTCGCCAGTTCCTCTCTCTTATTCCTGGCCGCCCACCCTGACGCCGTGATCCCGTCCTCATCTTTCAGTCGAGGATCTGCGCCTTTGTCCAACAACAGCTTCACCGCGTCCTCGTGGCCAAAAACAGCCGCCCACATCAAAGCGGTTCCACCCAGCTTATTCTTAGTGTCCGGATTCGCCCCTTTCTCAAACAGCATCTGCAAGATTTTTACATTGCCAGTTTGCGCAGCACGGTGCAGTGCTGCATCCCCTTCCCTGTCCTGTGGATTTACGTCTGCGCCGCGCTCCAGGAGCTTTTGTACGATCTCTTCGCGATCGGCTGTGACGTAGTACATCAACGCTGTCATACCTGTAGCGTCCTGAGCATTCACATCAAGCTTTTGTTCCGCCAGCAAGGCATCGGCCACTGCGTAGTGTTGGTTTTCAAGTGCCCTTAGTAGCGCTGTAGAACCGACTTCAGACTTCGTGTTGACATCGGCACCGCCTTGCAAGAGCGCTTTGACGATCGGCAAGTCACCGCGAGCCGCAGACGTGGTCAATGCCGTCTCACCTTTGATCGCATCTTTTGCATTCGGGTTGATACCAGCATTAAGAAAAGCATTGACTGCCATAACATCACCAGCCGCAGCGGCTGTAAAAAAGGACTTTTCGTCGAAATTGTATCCACGCAACTTTATAAACTGCTTCGCTTGGTCCGGACTCGGCTTTTCAGAAACCGGCGTGCACCCAACGAAGAGCATTAACAAACAGAGAAGTACAAAGTGATGCTTACCAGTGAATGTCATATTCATTTCGCAGGGCACGCAGCAACCACCGCACGGTTAATGCGGACGGGATTCACAGGCTTCTCGCCTTCGACTGGAGCACGGTTAATCGCATCTGCTATTTCGATTCCTTTGAAAACTCTTCCAAAAGCAGCGAACTTGCCATCGAGGTGCGACCCGTTACCCACGAGAATAAAGAAATGAGTGCTGGCACTATTGGGTTCATCGGGGCGCGCCATCGACACAATGCCGCGAACGTGCTTCACCAAGCCCGGCTCATCAGGAATCTTTCGGCTCGAGCGTCTCGCGAGCTGATCACTCCACCTCTCACTCGTCGCAAGGTTTCCACCCTGAATCACAAAACCTTTAACCACACGGCTGAACGTCGTCGTGTCGAATGCTCCGGTGGCGGCGAGATTAAGAAAGTTCCGAACACTTTCCGGAGCAACTTCTGGAATCATCTCAATATGGATCTCGCCTGACTCGGTTTCAAGCGTGACACATTGCGCTCCCATCTTGTCAATCGCAGCGCCGTCGAACGGTTCTGCGAGATTAGCCGGAGCGTCTGTAGTTCGTGCATTGGCCTTTTTAGGTTCGTTAACCTCAGGAGTCGGCGGAGGTTCCTGTGCTTTTAGAACATCCGCGCTTAAGAAAATTAACGTGAATATGAAAAAGAAAATCCGCAATTCGAGATCCGCAATTCGCAATTCTTATAACCCCCTCTGTGCGAGCTCGATTGCACGAAACAAACCTTGTGCCTTATTCACCGTCTCCGCATGTTCATGCTCCGGAACCGAATCAGCAACGATACCGGCGCCCGCCTGCACCGACGCTTTGCCATCAGCCACGACAATCGTGCGAATAGCAATACACGAGTCAAGATTCTCTGCGTAGTCCATGTAAAGTACTGCCCCGGCGTACACACCTCGTTTTTTAGGCTCAAGCTCGCGAATTATCTCCATTGCACGAATCTTGGGCGCGCCCGTCACCGTCCCGGCTGGAAAGCATGACCCCAGCGCGTCGAAACGATCTAAGCCATCGCGCAAACGTGCGCGCAAGCTCGTGACGAGGTGTTGCACATGAGAGTAGCGCTCAATGAACATCAAGTCTTCAACTCTGACCGAGCCGTAATCTGCGACTCGGCCCAAATCATTGCGACCCAAATCGACCAACATCGTGTGCTCCGATACTTCCTTTTCGTCGGAACGTAAATCTTCGCCAAGCATCCAATCTTCGGTTTCCGTTGCGCCGCGTTTTCGCGTTCCCGCAATCGGCCGGTAATCCAATCTTTGCCCGTGACAGCGAACGAGCATCTCCGGGGATGCGCCGACAATCGTTTCCTTATCGAGCCGGAGCAGGAACATATAAGGTGACGGATTGATGGCCCTGAGCGCGCGATAAATCTCGAGCGGGTTATCGTTAAATGCCGTCGAGAACTGCTGTGAGAGTACGACCTGATAACAATCACCCGCAGCGATGTATTCCTTGATTCGGCGAACGCCGTCTTCGAAGCCTCTCCGACTCCAGCTTGATTCGGGGGTGATCTTGTCGTCATTTCGAGTGACTTCGCTCGGCGGCGGCATCGAAATTCCTTCGCGCAGCTTAGCTTCAATCTCTTCTGTTCGCTTGACCGCGTTATCGTAAAGCTCTCTCAAACGGTCGTGACTGCTTTGCGCTTCCTCAGTTAGAACAATTGAGACAATTTCAATGCGCTGCCGCAGACGATCGAAAGCAATCACGTCACGAAAGAACATCCAGACGGCATCAGTTGGGAGTTTGAGTGGCTGCGTGTTGGTTGGATCCTCCGTCGGCGCGGTTTTCAAGACGGGCTCGAACCAGGCTGCCGCGTCGTAACCCAAATAACCAACTGCGCCTCCGGCGAATGGCGCTAGACC
>DATEDU010000252.1:0-3401 GCA_035281525.1 Pyrinomonadaceae bacterium
GGGATATCAATGCCGGCGTCATCGAGTGCCAATTTGATCGCAGTCGTAGCATCGTCGATGACTCTTATGACATTTGCTTGACGAGAATTCGTCCAGAAGAAGACGGTAAAGTTAACTGACGATGACGCAAGCTCTGCGACCAGCACCGATGGACCAGGTTCGTGTAGCACGCCCTCCGTCTTTTGCAGCACTTCGCGAATTATGGTCCGCGCACGTTCGATTGAATCCTGATAACCAATACCGACACTCAGACGAACTCGTCGGTTTCTGTAGGCCGTGCGTACCAGAACAGCATTTGTATAAACTTCACCGTTTGGCAAAACCGCGCGTTCGCCATCATATGTCTTAATCCTGGTTGACCGTGTCGTTATTTCCTCAACTGTGCCTTCATAACCCCCGAACCTGATCTCATCTCCCACAACGAAAGGGCGTCGCCAGAGAATGAGAATGCCAGCAAAAAAGTTTTGCAGCACGTCCTTAAAAGCAAACCCGATCGCAACGGATGTGATGCCGAGTCCGGCAATCAAATCTCCCGGACTAAATGTTGGAAAGATAATCACAGCAGCAACAAACAATCCGAGAATGATCGTAAATGCCGAGGCGAGGCGGCCCAACAAATCGGCGAGTGTTCGATCAAGCCGAGTTCGTCGACCGGCTGTATTCAAAAGACCTTTTATCAGGCGCGCTCCTATCAGAAAGAGAATAAACACGAAGGCGCCGAGTATGAGATAGGGCAGATGGGCCGTGAACCTGGCGAAGAGTTGACTGAAGACTTGCCAAACAGTCTCCGGATCGAATTGCCGCGAGGGAGTTGGTGTCTCCTGGAAACTCAAAAACATGATCGAACGCTATTCTGTACCCAATAAATCGCGAAATAGTTAAAGACCTATGTAAAAGTTAACTGTAGCCCGGTAACAATAGAGACGCCTGAGTGTTATCACCCACGCGAGTTATGAGGAGCGGAAGGGGCTTCTCTTGAAAAGTGGTTTTGACAAGTGGATTCTTGACTCGTCTTGTTACTATCAGGTTTTTCAGCAGCCTTCCAGGCAAAGGATCAACGTGCTCCAAGCGGCCAGAAATATGGAATCAGGAGTAAAGCGAGTACCGCGAGAATCAGATCGAGAGGAATGCCCATCAACAGAAAGTCCTTGAAGCGATAACCACCTGGTCCGTAAATCATCAGACTTGTTTGATAACCGATCGGCATCGCAAACGCGGCCGAAGATCCAAACGTTATGGCCGCGAGCAGCGACATCGGATTGATTCCCATTTTTGCGGCAACTGAGATCGTGATTGGCCCAAGCAGTGCGACGGTACCGCTGTTCGACATCAGTTCCGACACCACCACCGCCAATATGAAGAAGCCGACGAGTACGAGGTACGGACCGGTAGTAACAGAAACTCCGGCCAACCAGTCAGCCAGCAGCGTTGTTATACCGGTCTTGTTAAGCGCGACACCGAGTGCCAGCGAACCTGCCAATATGAATACCAAACTCAGGTCTATCGCGCGGTAGGCTTCGCTAGGACGCAAACAACCCGTCAACATCAAAACGGCGCACCCTGCCGTAGCGGCCGTAACAATCGGCAGAAAGCCCAACGACACTACGAGCACGACAGCAATCAAAGTTGCAATGGTGATTACAAGTTTGCCCGGTCGTTCTTCGGGACGCGCCGGTGTGCCCACGACGAGAAAGCCCCTCGTCTCGGCCAGCGCCTGAAGCGCATCGCGCTTACCCTCAACGAGCAACATGTCGCCTGCATGGAGTGGAGTAATGGAAGGTCGTTCGTTTACTTCGCCATGGCGTCTGAGTCCTAAGACCACGGCATCGTACCTTTCCGCAAAACGCGCCGCCTTGAGTGTTCGACCAACTAGCCCGGACGTTGTTAAAACCACCACTTCGGCTAATTGTGGATGCGCCTCTTTTTCCTCCTTTTCATCGACGGGTGTTTTGGTTTCCGGTTCCTCAGCGCTTTGCTCTTCCGGCTCGTGCTCGCTGGAAAAGACCCTCGGACGATGCAACTCAAGGCCATTCTGCGAGGTGAGTTTTAAAACATGCTCCAATTGCCCGCGAACCAGAATTGAATCATAAGGTGCAAAGACGAGACTCTGATCCCCGAGAGGAAGAGGCTGACCGGCGCGCAAAACGCGGATCAGATCGACATCGAAATCGCGTTCGAAGTGCTCAGCATTCACTTCTTTTCCCATCCACGAGCTGTCGGGTTCAACAATCAGTTCAGCCAGGTAGCGCTCACCAAGTTGCATTGTCAAAACATCGCCCGGTTGCGTGCGGGGCAGGAATTTTCGTCCAACGAAAAGCATGTATGCGAAGCCGGCGAGAAGCATCGGTAAGCCGACTTTTCCCAACTCGAACATTGAAAAGCCGCGCGAACCATTGCTGACTGCAAACTCGTGTGCGACAAGATTCGTGGAAGTACCAATGAGCGTACACATGCCGCCGAACGTGGCGGCATGCGACATGGGCATCAAGATGCGACTTGGACTCGCCTTAGTTCGGCGGCATACCTCGATAACAACCGGAATAAAGACCGCGACGGCTGCTGTGTTATTCACGAATGCTGAGATCGAACCGATGATGACCATAATCACGACGGTGAGCATCAGCTCAGAGTTTCCTAGCGGAGTTAACAACCGTCGAGCAATATAGGTAAGCGCGCCAGTACGCTCCACACCAGCCGAAAGAACCAGGACAGCAGCTACCGAGATTGTTGCGGGATGGCTGAATCCCGAGAACGCTTCATATGGGGTCAACACACCTGTCAGCAGCAGCGCCAATAGCGCGAGCAGTGCCGTGACGTCGGGCGCGAGTCGCTCGCTCACAAACCCGTACATTGCCGCTGCTAAAATGAGCAGCGTCACCACAGACTTGGCAGTTACTGCATCGAACGAGAAATCGAACATAGACTAAGATTATTCTACTTGAATGAGGTAAGTTACCTTGTCCCGTGCTCCTAACGCACGCGGATGAGCTTGAGAGGTACGACGGTCGCCAACTGCGGTTGTCTCAGTTTTATCGTTTAAGTGACCAGGCCGCGCTGCCCTGCGGCTGTTCTGAAGGTAGTGTCTGCGGATTGGCAGACGTTCCTATCTGGGAAGCCTCTTGATTTCCGTTGCCTTCTTCGGACGCAAAGACGTCAGCCGGACTTACTTCCTCGTTGAGCGACAGATCCTCTTCTAATATCAGCTCCGGATGATTCTTGCGCTCACTCAAGTAGAAGAGAATGGGTACCGTCATGCGCGAAAGAAAGAGCGAGGCAACTTCGCCTGCCATCAACGAGATAGCGAGACCCTGAAAAATCGGATCGAACAAGATCACAGCTGACCCTACGATCACCGCTGCCGCTGTCAACATCATCGGACGAAACCGCACGGCGCCGGCATC
>DATEDU010000253.1:0-2290 GCA_035281525.1 Pyrinomonadaceae bacterium
GCTGATTCAATAACGGCCTAAGGCTCCCCGTCTGAGTTGGAATAGTGGAGTCGGAAAACGCCGGTGGACCAAATGGCATAATGCGGAAGAACTGGGCCTGCCCACCGAATTTACGCGAGTGATTTCCGGGATATAGTTCGCATTATCGAACACTGTGTATTGATGGGTGTCTCGCCCTTGTCTTTGAAAGGTCGACTTCGGACAACATAGCAACGCCAGCTCCAGCATCTTTACAACTATTGAGGCAGACCCATGCGCCGGCGAGATCCGCAATCACGGATCGCCTCGCATGGGTGTCGAAGGTGATCTAATCCATCCAGGCGACGAGCGTCGAAGTGCGGTCTCGAAGCCGCATCACCACACAGGTATTCAGAAATCAATGATGAGCGCCGTGATCTCTGCCGTCGCAGGAGATAGCTGAAACCTGTCTCTACTTAGCTGCCGGCATTCGAAAGATCCTCGACCGCGTCACGATAGATCGAGCCTTGTCGGGCTCAGTGGCATCGGTAAACGCCTGCGTGATGGAGTTTCGCTCATCTTCGGTCCGCCGCGCGCGGTCAGCTGCAAACGCCGCCCCGATCTTATCGAGTCCAGCCATGTTTGCAGTTGCCATCCAGACGAAGTGTGTGAAATCACCATCTGTTTTTATTGCTTCCGTTGCCAGGCCAAACGCTAATATCACTCCGTCAGCCAGCAACTTGTCGAAGACCGGCTTGTTGTATTTCTCCCACGTCCTCCGATAGTCAGCCCCTTTGCCTGGTTTAACTTTGATGAAGTTGTAGCGCGTGATTGGTAGTACACCTGCGGCCGGATTTGGACCAAGCTGGACCACCTGATCGACCGTAAGCCAGTCGCGAGTCTTGCTCATGTCTACCGTTTCCCGAATTCGCTCGGAGGGAGTCTTCGATTTGCTAGCTTTCGCGTCAGCTTCGAGCTTGGCTTGCTGTGCTTCCATAGCCATGAGCACTTTATCCACACCTTCCATATTCGCGACTGTAAACCAGATCAGATTTGTAGTCCCACCGGGATAACGTAGGATAGGCGTCTCCATTCCCCAGGCCAGAATGACGCCTTCCGCCATTAACTTGTCGCGCACAGGTGCGCCAACAGTCTTAATCAGGTTCATGAACTCCTCTTCTTTTCCGGGATTGACCTGGTAGTCGTAATAGAATGTAAGAGGTTGTGGTTGGGTTGATGTCTGTTGGCCAAAGGCCGCAAAGCACACCAACAGAACTAATAGGGAGGCATGCAAAGTTTGTCGCATTTTTTTCTCCACGAGCCGCGTGTGCTGGCTCTAGTTAGGGGTTTTGACTGAGATCATTCACCGCTCTTTTTATTCGGTGTCTGGGCTAGAGCGGTTCCTCTGGGCGATGGCGCACTTTTAGTTCATTAAAGCGGCGCTAGTCAAGAATTATTCTCTTGCGATCAAGGCGTGCTCGGTTTCTCGGCCAGCCCGACCCACCTAGTCTGAAACCTTGCATTTGATGGCTGTTCCACACAGATTTTTGAAGTCTGAAATTTGTTCGCGGCGCACATGGTGTTACATCGCACTAAAACTCGCATTACTAAATAGGTTTTGCAATCTGACTCTATACACAGTCTCAAATGTGCCCTATGATGACGCGCATCTGTCCCGCTCTAGCTTTTGAAATTCCGCTTCGTTGCTGAAAGCCAAACGCCTTTTACCCAGTGGCGCCAGCCTCGTCGTTTCTAAGAATGATCTTCGTTTTTATCGGTGAGAGAACATGATTGGTCAAAAGCTTTCAAATCGCTATGACGTCAAATCGGAGTTGGGCCGAGGAGGAATGGGTGTTGTTTATCGGGCCTCCGATCCGCTGCTCAATCGTGACGTCGCTATCAAACTGATTCCTCCCACTCTTCTGAACCCAGAAACCGAACAACGTTTTCAACGTGAAGCTCAACTGGTCGCACAGATGGACCATCCCGCAGTTGTGCCGATCTTCGACTTCGGCAAGCACGAGGGCTCGTTGTTTTTTGTTATGCCTGTCGTTGAGGGAACAAATCTGAGATGGTTTCAGCGTGACGGCACCCTCACTCTAGGTGAAGTTATCGACATTGGAATCCAGGTAGCGGAAGCACTCGAATACAGTCACTCGCGCGGCGTTAGCCACCGCGACATTAAACCTGAGAACATCATGGTGGTCCGTGAAGATGCGCGCCTGCGTGTCAGAATCATGGACTTTGGTCTTGCGCGTGGTGCCGCTGAGAGCCGGATCACCAAGACGGGCACGATCGCCGGCACGCTGTCCTACATGAGCCCGGAACAAGT
>DATEDU010000254.1:0-4723 GCA_035281525.1 Pyrinomonadaceae bacterium
AGTGAAAATCCGCGAATTTCATTCATTCTTCATCCTACAAGTTCACTGCGGGGCCACGACGCGCATTAGCTGCCCGCTTAACCAACCACCATAAGTTCCTAGCGCATAACCCAGTACAGCCAGCAGCACACCAACCGGAGCCAACGCCGGATGAAAAGCCGAAGCGACCACCGGTGCGGACGCGGCGCCGCCGACATTTGCCTGACTACCTACGGCAAGGAAGAAAAGCGGCGCTTTTATTAACCATGCGAGCAGCAACATGGTGATTGCGTGAAAGGTCATCCAGATCGCACCGACAAGAAAGAGCGCCGGCTGATCGAATACCGCCAGGATATTCATCTTCATGCCAATGGTAGCAATCAAGACATAAAGCAAAACTGATCCGAGCGTCGAAGCACCAACGCCTTCGAGAGCTCGAACACGCGACGAGAGCGAAAGCAAAAGTCCACCCGTTGTTGCGAGCACCACGATCCAGAAAAACTTACTAGTCAAGCTGAATTGGGCCAAGCCAGGAGCATAACGCTCGATCCGTGGTGCGATGAGGTCAGCGCCAAGATGCGAGACGGCGGTAACAACGAAGCCTACTGCAAGGACGGTGATCGTATCCTTAAGCGCCGGTATTTTCGCGATGCGCGCTCGGAACTCCTCAACCTTGGTTTTCACTTCATCAATGGCGGACGTGTCGGCACCCACTTTCGCGTCGATCTGTTTTGCGCGGCCAGCGCCAAAAAGCAAACACGCCATCCAGACATTTGCTACGAGCACGTCAACCGCAATCATCACCGAAAACAATCGATCGCCTACCTCGTACACTTCTTTCATCGCAGTCTGATTAGCACTGCCGCCAATCCAACTGCCGGCAATTGTCGCGAGACCACGCCAAACTGCTTCCGGTCCCTGTCCACCGACCAGCTCCGGATTAATGAACGACACGATCAAAACCGCCAGTGGTCCACCAATGATGATTCCCACGGTGCCGCCAAGAAACATGATCACCGCTTTTGGTCCCAGACGCGCAATTGCCTTCAGATCGATGCTGATGGTCAGGAGCACCAGACTCGTGGGCAACAAATATTGCGAGGCTATCGTGTAGAGCTTCGAGACATCGCCGGAGTAAACACCAACCGTACTAAAAATTGAAGGTATGAAGTAGCACAACAGCAGCGGCGGAATGTATGTGTAAAACTTTCTCCAGAGCGGAGCTTCGCTGTGTGAAGTAACAAAAACCACTCCGAGGATTGCCATCAGAATACCGAGAACGATCGCATCATTGGTGATTAGAGGTGTCATGTAGTAGTCCTATCCACTAAACCGCTTTTAAAGCCCGGGATATTAAAGTACAGCCCTCAAAACTTCACGGGTAACGAAGCTAGTCCTCTTAAGAATATGCTCGGTCGCCAGCGCAAGGAATGAGGAGGAGTATTCAACCTTAAGTCTGGCAAACGCCGCAATAGAGTCGTGAAAGCAATTTGCGCTTCCATCCGCGCCAATGGCGCTCCGAGACAAAAGTGAATACCTTGTCCAAATGCAAGGTGTTTGTTTGGATCGCGTGTGATGTGCAGGTCGTTTGGGTTGTCAAATACGGTTTCGTCGCGGTTTGCAGATCCAATCACCCCCAGAGTCATCTCGCCTCGCGGGATCGTAACGCCATGAACAACGGCGTCCTGAAGTGCGTACCGTTCGGTGGTCATCAATACAGGTGAAGTGTAACGAAGTAGTTCTTCAACGGCCGGCTTCACTAGCGAAGGCTCGTCCTGAAGCTTTCTCATCTCATTCGGGTTTTCTATGAGGGCAAGCGTTCCGTTGCCGATTAGGTTTACTGTTGTCTCATGCCCAGCGATCAATAACAGGAATACCATTGCCAGCAATTCATCTTCGCTTAACTTGTCTCCTGCCTCTTCTGCTTTAATTAATGCACTTACTAAATCGTCCTGTGGATCACGCCGCCGCAGCTTGAAAAAATGTCGGAGATAACGAAGAAACTTCCAAACGCTGGGGATGACGCGCAACGTAGGACTTGGAGAAGTCAGTGATACCACTGCTTTGGACCATCTGTGAAACTTATCGTGGTCCTCCGCCGGGACGCCTAAAATTTCCGTGATGATGGTCATCGGCAACGGAAGCGCAAAGTCCCCGATGAGATCCATCTCACCAAGCCACAGAACACGATCGAGTAACTCGTCTGAAATGGCCTGAGTGCGTGAGCGCATCTGTTCGACGAGACTGGGTTTAAACGCCTTATGCACCAGGGAACGCAGCCGTGTGTGATCGGGCGGATCGACGTCAAGCATGTTTCGCTCCAGTGGTCGAAACATGGGCGGTGTCCACGGCAGTTTGCGGAGCTGTTCTTGTGTCAGTGCGCTGCGACGATTTTTAGTGAATCGCTCATCGCGGAGAAGTGCGGCTACATCGGCATAACGCGTTAGGAGCCATACGGGTGTTTTATCGGGCAGTGTAGTGCGGTAAACGGGATCAGAAGCACGTAACTGCGCGAGTAAAGGAAACGGATCAGCCTTGAATTCAGCGCTGACGATGTTCACTTAGTTGCACTCAGCATACTACCACCGCTACTACGCAAGCTCGTCCTCAACCTATGTTGCACAGATCTTTTGAGGCTACGATACCGCCAGCATCGTCTGGTCCAACCTGTGCCTGTGCCGCTGGTTCGCTGCGATAAAGGATCTTTAGAAACGGCGGGGCAATTAATGTGGTCGCTACTGCCATGAAAAGTACGACACCGTAGAGCTCTGGTCCAATTACGGCCAGGCTTAAACCAATTTGCGCGACGATTATTCCGACTTCGCCGCGTGGCACCATTCCCATTCCCACTTGTGCCGCCCTTTTGATGCCCAGGTTAATGGCCCCCAAGCCACATCCGATAAGTTTTGTTGCCACAGCCACTAACGTTACAAGCACGCAAAGGACGACGACGGAAGAGGAGCGAAAGACATCAAGTCTTAATTGCATTCCGATGTTGACGAGAAAAAACGGTACGAGGAATTCCGTCACACCGTTTATTTGCCGGTGCATGTTGGGATGACCTTCGGTGGCCTCCGCCATGGCCATCCCGGCCAAAAAAGAGCCGATGATCGCTGCCACTCCGATGTAGGCCGCCGCTACTGATAAACCCAGGCACAAGACCAACCCAAGAATGAACATTCCGTGCCCGCTTCGGAGTCGATCAGCGTTTGGCGCAACGCGAGTAACAACAGGCGCCGCCACGAAAGTCATAAAAACGGTGAATCCAATCGCTAATGCGGCGGTCGTGAGTATTTCAACGTAATTGACCGCGCCGGCAGCCATGCTGGAGACTACTGCCAGGACCAATAAGCCGAGAATATCGTCTATCACTGCCGCCCCTAAAATGATGCGAGCTGTGGGCGCGTCAAGGAGTCCCATGGCTGAAAGCACTCGTGCCGTGATCCCCACTGATGTGGCAACCAGCGCGGTGCCAACGAAAAGTGATTCGACACTAGTGCTGCCCCACGCCTTCATTAGCAGCCAGCCGCTAACGAAAGGAAGCACCACTCCGAGCACAGCCACTATTGCAGCAGTCCGGCCTACTTTGAAGATGGCCGCGGGTTTAGTTTCCAATCCAACATTAAAGAGAAGGAAGATGACTCCGATCTCGGCGAGTATGCTGGTAATCGCCGATGGCGCTGCCAAATTCAACAGGCTTGGTCCAATGAGGATGCCGGCCATTATTTCACCCGCTACTGCCGGCTGCCGCAGCCTCTCGAATAACTCGGCCATGACCTTGGCCGCTGCGAGCATTATGAAAAGGGTAAGAAGAATTTTCGTCTCCTCTCCCATCGCAGCTCCGATAAAGTAGTTCATACTTACCTTTCAACAGTTAAACTAAACCCCTCATAATTAAAGCAACCCTGTACTCGCCGCGATAGCCTGGCCCGCGACCGCGGCGAGCAGGATTGCCTATATCTCACCCAAAAGCCAGTCCTTTCGATATTAGACCGGCCGAAGAGTGAGACCGAGGTCAGGTCGGACGGGTTGGTCCGCTAGAGTCCGGCGGTTTAATACTCGTCTTTTCACGGTGTTCTTGCCCGCGCCGACTTGAATAAACAACCAGCCAGAAAATTCCCGCTACGGCCATAATGGCAACTAATGTGTAGATGACGGTAGTACTCATTGATTTCTCCTCGTTCACCTGACGAACAGGCGTTAAAACGCTGCGGACGCACGCACGCCATTGGATAATTCATTTGCGTGGTCCGCTAATAGAGAGAGGTTTGTCTGCGTTTGTTTAGACTGTACGAGGAGGCGCGCGCCCGGACGGCAGTGATGCCAGAGCAACGGTGAAAACAGTATCGGGATCGCTGAGTTCGGCAAAAACTCTCGTGTTGTTTGGGAGTACGAATTGAATCCCAGGTATGACAGCAAGCGGTTGAGCCTGGCGTTCTCGGTCCGCTCTTTTCTGAGCTTGGGCCATTGGAACGCGAAAACTAGCCAACGTCTGAGAATGCGAGCGTGAAGCTGTCGTGCCGGTAGTTTGCCGGAGGTTCTCTGCTGCGTAGTTCTCGAGCGTCGGCAGCGGAAGGAAGCGTGGCCCAACATTGCTCGAGAGACATAACGAGAACAGCCCAGCCACAACTATGGCAGCACGCAAAATCGAAAGCCTCGCTAAGATCAACTGAGTCATTGGACTGACGGAAATCTTACCAGAAACGATCTCAAAAGGCCCAAACCGGTTTGACGAATCTCACGT
>DATEDU010000255.1:0-2555 GCA_035281525.1 Pyrinomonadaceae bacterium
CACCGAAGAGCACCTCAAAAAGATTCTCCAGATCCAGCTTGAACGTCTGCGCTCGCGTCTTGCTGAAAGGCACATCAGAATCGAACTAACACCCGCAGCGGAAACTCACCTCGCGCGCGAAGGTTATGACCCGGTCTATGGAGCTCGGCCATTAAAACGAGCGATTCAAAAGGAATTAGAGACACCGCTTGGCCGTAGATTACTGGCCGGCGAGATCAAGGACGGCGACAAGGTAATTGTCGACTGGAAAGACGGCGAGTTCACATTTTCGACAAAGGGAGCGGAGCACTCAGAAGCTGTGGGGGCTAACGCGTGAGTATGGCAAAGCCGGTTCTAATCATCGTCGACGAAAACGAGGATCTCCTGAACCAGATTCAGCGAGATCTCGAGCGAAAGTATGGACGGCGTTATCAGGTTATCACCGCGTCTTCAGGTCACGAGGCGCTAATGATGCTGCGCCGGTGGAGGGAAGAGGGGCAGCGAGTAGCGGTCGTAGTAGCCGACCGAAAGCTGCCCGATATGGATGGGCCGGGATTTTTGAAGCGGGCACGGGCCTTATTCCCCGATGCTAAAAGCGCTTTGCTCACAAGGTTCAGCGAGAGCGCAGAAATCATTGAGACGCTGAAGGAGCTTCGCGTCGATGACTATCTGGTCAAGCCATGTCAGCCACCGGAGCAGAGACTCTATCCAGTATTTAACGACCTGATCGCGGATTGGGAATCACGTATCGATATCGGCAATCTGCGAGTGATCGGAGCGCGTTTCTCACCCGAGGCGCACAAAATTCGCGATTTCCTGGCTCGCAATTGCATTCCTTTTGAGTGGCTTGATGTTGATCGTGATCCTGAAGCCCGCCGGCTGTTGGGTGACACTGATGCAAAGTCTTCAGCGTTGCCAATAGTCGTCTTTCCCGACGGCGCCAAACTTACGCAACCTACCAACGCGGAGATCGCACAAAAGATCGGACTAACGGTGCGTCCGCGAAGCGAGTTCTACGACCTGATAATCGTTGGTGGTGGTCCATCAGGGCTGGCGGCATCGGTTTATGGAGCGAGTGAGGGTTTGCGCACCGTGATGGTTGAACGTGACGCACCGGGTGGTCAGGCTGGTCTGACTTCGATGATTGAAAACTATCTGGGCTTTCCCGCAGGACTGAGCGGCGCTGATTTGGCTCGCCGTGCGGTAGCTCAAGCGAAGAAGTTTGAAGTCGAGATCGTTAGTCCCCAGGTCGTTTCACGTCTGCGAATTGAAGGATCGACTCCGATCGTTACGTTGAGTGATGGAACGGAGCTGACAAGTCATGTTGTGCTGCTCGCAACCGGAGTTCAATGGCGACGTCTTGATGTGCCGGGGATCGATCGACTGGTCGGCGCCGGTGTCTATTATGGCGGCACTCTAGCCGAGGCATTCTTCTGTCGCAATGAAGATATCTACATCGTTGGCGGGGCAAACTCAGCGGGCCAGGCCGCAGTTTACTTCTCGCGTTATGCGCGCACCGTGACGATGCTCGTGCGTGGTGAGTCGCTCGACGAAGGCATGTCGCGCTATCTGATTGACCAAATCCAAAAAACTCCGAACATCAGGGTGCGTCTGCGAACGACTGTCGTCGAAGTGCATGGTGAAAACCGGCTCGAAGCGATCACGATTTGCGACGGGACGAAAAATCAGAAAGAAAAAGTGCCGACTAACGCGCTATTCATTTTCATTGGCGCGCTGCCACACACCGACTGGCTCGAAAATGTCGTCAAGCTGGATGATCACGGATTCATAATTACCGGGCCTGATCTTTTGCGAGGCGAAGGTGATGGGCCCGCGCCTGAGGGCTGGACACTTAATCGCGATCCGTTCTGGTTGGAATCCAGCAAGCCGGGAGTTTTTGTGGCCGGAGATGTGCGGCACGGTTCAGTCAAACGGGTGGCAGCCGGCGTTGGCGAAGGCGCAACGGCGGTGCAGTTCATTCATCAGTATCTGGGGTCGTCTGAGAGGTGATCGATGAATAGTAATGGCAAACATTCAGGACTCTCTTCGCTGCTAATCGCGACTGATGGTTCGGTCTATGCAGATGTCGCAGCGGAGTGCGGCGCCTGGCTCGCATCTCGGTTGGGCGCGCGGATTACGTTGCTTTACGTAATCGATGCACGACGCCTCGCGGGCCATTTCATTAGACACATTTCAGAGATCCTTGAGTTTCCTTCAGAAGGAATCACGGACCGGGTTCGAGAGTATTACCGCAAGCAAGGAGAAGATGCACTCAAGCGTGCCGCCACCATCTGTGAACGCTATCGCGTAACGTGCGAGACGGATCTCCAAACAGGGAATGTTGTAAAGGTCATTGCCGATGCGGCGGTCAACTCGGATCTGTTGGTAGTTGGTGAGCGCGGCGAGGATAAAGAATTCGAGACAGGCTTTCTTGGATCAGTTAGCGAGAGACTTGTGCGAAAGGTTAATCGTCCGGTGCTGTTGACCGGGTTAGAGTTTAGAGAGTTTCGACGCGCTTTGCTGGCTTACGACGGCAGTGAGGGCGCGCGTGGGGCAATGAAAATGCTCGCACGCCT
>DATEDU010000256.1:0-10163 GCA_035281525.1 Pyrinomonadaceae bacterium
GATTATCGAAGACTTATCATCGCCGGTGGCACACGGGCCATGGCCATTTCTACGCAGTGATGCGTGATCCGCAGTGGGAACGGTCCAGGTTCAGTCTTGCCGGCGTGCCCGGTCACCTTTACAAACAAACCCTCACTCATGGTCTAAGTTGGCTTACAACCACCATCACCGGAAACGCCGACGCGGCCTTCACGCACGAATGTCACCTTCGTTTCTTCCGCGGTTTCTTCCGCCAGCGCCGTCGCCAAACAGCTCAAACATAAGTAGATGTAGCATTTCTTACAGAACATTGCGGTTATCTTGTAATTCCTACATCAGTATTTACACCGTAGTTTCCACGTGTTAGGTTGCAAATGTCCTTGAGACGCGGGGCGCGCTCTTGGACCACACCAATTCGAATTACGAAAGGGCATTCGCTCAGTAGTTTCAGCTCTATCGAAACGAACGGATTCGGAACTTCGGAGTTAACAAACCGGAGTTGTTCATCAAGACGACAAGCTAGTTAGTCAACAACGCTTCTCTGAGATGCGGCAGTAAAAGTGTGTCCCCTTGTGTGCCCGGCGATTCCCCTCGGCACACAGTTAACGACCCGAGTGTGAGCGAAAGAAAGTAATGCGGCTACGTGTATTCCCCCTCTTACCCATTATTCTGACCTTTTTTGCGGTAAGTGGTTTTCTCCAACACAAGGCACAAGCAGCGATCGTGCCGCTGCGAGTGCTTAGCTGGAACGTTCAGTTCGGACAAGGCACCGACGGCATTACCAACTACGATCGGATCGCGACCTGGCTCGCGCGCATGAATCCCGATCTAATTGCGCTTTGCGAGATGCCGCCGGACAAAATTCCAACACTTGTAACGGCATTAAATCAAAAGACCGGTCGCACGTGGAATTCACATTTTGTCCCGAAGGCGCCGGGGATTAATGAAGGTAACCTGATTCTTTCCAAGTTCACGTTCTCCGCTGTTGGGTCTCGCTATCTCAGTTACACGAGATCGGTCGCTCAGGCGACAGTCAACGTCAGCGGACGAAACATCAACTTCTTCGCCACCCATCTCGATCACACTTCATCATCGCTGCGTCAAACGCAGGCCTCGGAGATCATTTCCTGGACGTCCGGTTTTGCATCTCCACGTATCGTCGCTGGCGACATGAACGCCGGCAACGACTCGCCTGAAGTGCTTGCTCTGCTAAGTGTGTATCGCGACAGTTGGGTTGACGCGCTTAACCAGGGATCTGCGTCCGCTTATCCGGATAACCCGGTTTGGATGAATACGCGCACGCGGCGCTGGCGCATCGACTTCATCTTTTACGCCGCCGACGTGACGGCCATGACGACGAAAAGCGCGAACATTCCTGACACGCGCGATCTCAGCAATACAAACGTGGTCAACCCTTTAGGCACGCTGGACGACAAGGGCGTCAGACCGTCCGACCACAATCTCGTCGTTACTGATTTTGACGTCTCGACTGACGCGACGCCTGAGCCGCCGCCGGCGGTTGCTCCGGTAGTATTGACGCTGCCGAATACGAGCCGCGCTTTGGCGATCCATTCTGTCCGTTTTAACCGGGAACCGTTCACCGTAAGAACACCGGTCAATCTTAGTTCGGATCAGCGCACCCGGATCATGCTGTTCGCCGTGAATCTCGAGTTGGTTTCCGGCGAAACAGCCTCGTCCATCACTGTGCGCGCCACCGACCCGCGGGGACAAACCTACGATCTACCGGTGGAGCAGGTGGCGAAGTTCCCAAACTTAAACTGGTTATCGTCGTTAATCGTGATGTTGCCGGACGATGCGACGATCGATGGAGATCTGGCAATAACCGTTAGCTTGCGGGGTGCCGTGAGCAATACTGTGTTCGTCGCTATCAAGACGCCCTGGTGAGGGCGTGTTTGGTACCGCACGTAGCATGATCTTTTTGTTGTGAAGTCGTTGCAAACTATCCAAATTTTTGACACGGTAATATCGCCGTGCTATCGTCCCAACGTTCGACGTGCGGACGAACCCGATAGTGGGAAATCTGGTCCAGTGGCCCCGCGCGTTGGCATAACGCCGGTCCAGTGGTGTGTGCGGTCACCCGACGGGCGGCCCCGGTTAGAACAAGTTCCATCCGTTCTAATCTCCAAGATCTCAGGCGAAGAGATCGCAAACACTAAAACTTGAGCTTTACGGGCATGCCGGGCCTAAAAACCTGGTTACGCCGCCGAAGTTTTACTTGTCCGTGTGTGTGGTGTTGGTGTGCCACAAACACGTCAAGCCGATGTGTAGTTTTGCTTTGCCCATTATCGGATTCAATCCAGCCCGCCGGGATGAAGGACGCAATACGAAAGGAGTACTAGTAAGTGACCGCGAGACGGCCCGTTTTCCTGTTCGCACTTATCCCCGTTCTGATCTTAGTTGGTTTTGTTAAGGCAGCCTCCGCTCAGAACATCGTTCTTTACGCATCACAAGCTCCGGTCAAGGCCGGCAACTGGAGCGCAGTTGCCGATTCCACTGCCGCCGGTAGTGCCCGTTTGGGAAGTACGGATTTTGGCGCCGGCAAAATCACGACCCCCAAGGCAAACCCGACGGATTACGTAGAACTTAATTTCTATGCATCTGCCGGCATACCTTACCGCCTCTGGATGCGCGGCAAGGCTACCAACAATTCTCCTTATAACGATTCCGTCTTCATTCAGTTTTCAGGCAGCGTCAACAGCAGTGGCAGCGCTGTCTACCGCATCGGCACCACTTCAGCCACCGAATACAACCTCGAAGACTGTTCAGGCTGCACACTTTCGGGTTGGGGTTGGCAGGATAACGGCTGGGGAACCGGCGTGCTTGGCCCACAGATCTTTTTCCAGTCCACCGGTACGCAGACAATTCGTATTCAAGTGCGCGAGGATGGGTTATCAATCGACCAAGTCGTCCTTTCGGCCTCGACTTACCTCTATAGCTCTCCCGGGTCGCTGAAAAACGACGGAATTATATTGGCGCCTTTCGATGGACTCGGAGGCCAGCTCACCGAGTCTGCGAATAACACTCGCTTGCCACCCGCTACCCAGATTATCGATAGCACCGGCGCCATCTGGACTCGCACTGCTACCGGATCGATCTTACGGAACAGTGCAGACACCGGGGGCACCGGTTCTGAAATTCTCTACTGTAATCGCGTCGTCTATGTGTTCGGCACCGACTCGCAATGGTATAAGTGGACTGGTGGATGGGTAGCCGTAGGAGCCGTCGATCCCTGTTCCGGAACCACGTCAAGCTTGACAGAGTCCACGAATAACACTCGCCTACCACCGGCTACCCAGATCGTCGATAGCGCGCTTGCTGTTTGGACAATTTCAAACGGCGCGATCCTACGGAACGGCGGAGGCACCGGGGGCCTCGGTTCTCAAATTCTTTACTGTAATCGCGTCGTCTATGTGTTCGGCACCGACTCGCAATGGTATAAGTGGACTGGTGGATGGGTAGCGGTTGGAGCCGTTGATCCCTGTTCCGGAACAACAAGCCTGACGGAGTCGACGAATAATACTCGCTTGCCACCGGCTACCCAGATCGTCGATAGCGCTCTTGCTGTTTGGACAATTTCCAACGGAGCGATCTTACGCAATGGCGCGGGCACAAGCGGCACTGGTTCTCAGATCCTTTACTGTAATCGAACTGTGTATGTGTTCGGCAGCGACTGGAATTGGTGGCGTTGGGCTAATGGGTGGATATTCTACGGTGCGCTCGATCCATGTGGTTCCTCCACACCAACTCCGACGCCAACGCCCGTCAATCAGCCGCCGACTCTAAGTATTTCGGCGACGCCGACCTCCGGCAACAGTCCGTTATTCGTCACTTTCGCTTCCAGCGCGAGCGATGCGGACGGTTACATCGCCGGGTACTCATGGAACCTCGGCAATGGCGTCACTTCAAGCGTACCGAATCCAACCAACACCTACGCTTCAGCAGGGACTTACACGGCTACGCTGACGGTAGTAGACAATTCGGGTGCGACGGCGACCAGGTCGGTGCAGATCAGCGTCAGCTCGCCGCCGGCCTCCTCGTCGCTTCGTGTGCTGAGCTGGAACGTAGCATTCGGGACCGGAACCGACGGTGTCAGGACATACGATCGCACAGCTCAGTACATCGCAAATATGAATCCCGACATTGCGGGGCTTTGCGAAATTCCATCTGACGCCATCGGAACCCTGGTCAACGCTTTGCAGCAGAAGACCGGACGTACGTGGTACTGGACCTTCCGGCAGAAATACGACGGCACCACAGAAGGCAACCTGATCATCTCGAAGTACAGCTTCGTGAGCACGGGCGGGCGTTACCTGAGTTACCAACGTTCAGTCGCGCAGGCCACGATCAACGTCGGCGGTAGGACGATCAACTTCTTCGCTACGCACCTCGATCCGGATTCTTCAGGCGTACGTTACACACAAGTCGGAGAGCTGATGTCCTACGCTTCCGGATTTTCCGAGTCGCGCATGATAGTGGGTGACTTCAACGCCGGGCCTGACACGTCAGAGAGCGTTCGTATGACGAGTACTTACTACGACAGTTGGGTGAGAGCGATGAACGCAGGCACTGCGGTCGCTTATCCGGACAATCCGGTTTACCTGCACACGCGCACGCGGCGGGGTCGCATCGATTACGTCTACTATTCGCTCTCGTCGCCGCACCTCGTTCTTCAAGGGACGCAGGTGCCCGACACGCGGAACCTGAGTCAGACCAACGTGGTCGTAACTCTCGGCACGCTCGACGACAAAGGCGTTCGACCATCGGATCACAATCCGATGATCGCAAACTTCACGATCCAGTAACAGGGGATCCTGAAAAGGCGCGAAGGCGCAAAGGAATAAAGCGCGAAAGGAGCAACGAGCTTAGTAGGTAGTTGCTCCTTTCTTTTGTGCGCGATATCCCTCTGCGCTTTCGCGCCTTTTCGCGTAAAAGCTATGGCCGGGCGGCCTTGAAGTTATCAAACACCACGGTTCCCGGGGAGTTTTCACTTCGCCAAGTCCCGCCTTTTAGCTCAAACATTACTGAACCAAGCGGAATGGCCGTCGTGTTCCACGGTTGCGCGAAGAGTTGTACCCACGTGCCGGGCGCGCTTCCGTTCGCCGGTGCAGTTTCAAAAACTACCTGGCCACTCACGGCATCGTGACGGATGCGCCAGAACGCGTGATTCGTCGCGTTGTACGCAACGCTCAGAAGCGACTGCTTCCCGCCGCCGATCTTGCTCTGCACGAACAGTGTTCCTGATTCGACGTACATTCGGTAGCAGTTGTCGACGTTTAGACCAATCGTGTAGAACGCGTTAGCCGCGGTCGAAGCGTTCGGCGCCTGGACTAGTTGCACATAAGCGTAACCGCCGGTCAAGTTGTGCGCGCCCACCGACCTGATGCCGTTGTAACTCGAGCCGCCCTGGCCCTGCTTCAATGGTCCAATCCGGAACTGAGTCGTCTCTTGCAAAGCGACGCCCGTATCAGTGAAGCCGCTGAAAAGATTGTTCGTGATCCACTTGCTGCCGTCGATTGAGGAATCGTTGAAGTCGTCGGCGAGCAGCACGGTCTCTCCGGGGGGTTGGACTGTGCCATACGTGAACGCACTGCTCTTCGATCCTGACTCGCCGCCCGGGTTAGTTACCACCACGTTGACACTGCCACTCGATCCCGGAGGAGTTACCGCCGTAATCGTTGTGCTTCCCACGACGTTGACGTTGCTCGCGGCGGCGCCTCCAAAGTTCACGGTTGCGCCCGAGGCGAAACCAGTTCCGGAGATCGTGACAGATGTGCCACCCGTGGTTGGTCCAGATGCTGGTAAAACCCCACCAACAACCGGCGCGGTGTTCGGCGTACCTGAGAAGAACTCCGACATGTTGTTGGCACTTGCCGCAGCGCCCGGATAGCTCGCCAGTCCAAGTGCTTCAGCCGAGAGCCGTAGAACGCTCTGGTGCTGGAAGAATGTCGATGATTCGTAACCCTGAATAGTCTTCGAACTGATGACGACTGTCGCGACGCGACCGCCCCCATTCTGCGTGTCGCCTTTGACCGATTCATCCCAGGTCAGAATCAAGAGTCCGCCTTGCCTGAAAGCCGCGCTGGATATCAGCGGATCGATATGGGTCTTCAACCATTTATCGGCGGCCGCAAGTTTGTCGGTGTTGGTGCAACTTGGAATGTCAGCCGGACAATCATGTGCGTTGTTCTGCTGGTTTGGAATGATGAATGAATAGTTCGGGAGCGTGTTGTTTGTCAGATCCGTAGCGAAATGCGTAAACGGCACGATGTTGTTCGCCTGCGCCTGGCTGTTTATGACGTCCGAGAAGTAAGCAAAAGGATTATGCCGTTTGACGTACGGGTACACATCGCCCCCGAGGTAACCGACCGACGGCAGGCTCTCCGCGTATGACCTCCACGTTTTGCCTGCAAAATTGAGCTGGCGAACAATGTTGTCGGCCGTGACAGTGCCGGTGAAGTTACTGTCGTTTGTGATGTTTTGCCCCGTAGTTAACCAGAAATAGTCGCCAATCGACGGCTGCGTATTGGCATAGTAATTAATCGCCAGACCGTACCGATTTGCGAGTGTATTGAGATACGGCATCGACCCGCTGCTGATAGCGTTTGCAAAGCTCTGGTTCTCGTCGACGACGATAAACACACGGTTGAATAGCGGCACCGCCGTTTGCTGCGTCACATATGTAAACCCCCCGGTCTTCGTGCCGCTGAGTCCATTGGTATTTGTAACGACGACATCGACCGTTCCTGCCGCATGAGCGGGCGTCAACACGGTAATCGTTGTGCTGTTCACAACTGCGACGCTCGAGGCGGTCGTTCCGCCGATTGAAACCGTCGCACCGGACGCGAAGCCGTTACCACTAATCGTAATCGCGGTTCCTCCCACGGTTTCGCCTGACGAAGGTGAAACTGTGCTCACGGTCGGCGCGGATCCGCCACAGGGATCGACAACACCCACGGGCGCCCAACTACCGATCCAACGCCACCACTGTGAGTCTGTGCCGAAAACATAGACGATGCGATTGCAGTACAGAATCTCCGAGCCCACGCCCCCCGATGCCTGGACACCATTTCGCAGGATTGCTCCGTTAGTCGCGCGAGTCCAAACATCACCATTGCTGTCCGTGATCTGCGTACCTGGTGGCACGCGCGTGTTATTCGGAGACTCTCCGCCTGGTGTTGGAGTTGGTGTCGGTGTCGGTGTAGGCGTTGGTGAGGGACTGGATCCGTCACACGGATCGACAACCCCTACCGGTGCCCAGCTAGTGATGTAACGCCACCATTGGCTATCCAGTCCAAACACGTAAATGACGCGATTGCAATATACAAGTGGACTGCCGAGGCCGCCCGTGTCTACGCCGTTGCGGAAAACTTTTCCATTCACAAGCGTCCACACGGCGCCCGTGCTGTCCACGATCTGACTAGCTGGCGGAACGCGTGTGTTATGCGGAGACTCCTCGCTCGGTGTCGGAGACGGAGTTGGAGTTGGAGTCGGAGTAGGCGTTGGCGTCGGTGTGGGTGTCGCGCCCCCACACGGATCAACGGTTCCGACCGCGGCCCATCCACCACCAGTCCATCGATACCACTGTGAATCGGTGCCTAACACGTAAACGATGCGATTGCAGTAAAGAATTTCCGAACCCACGCCGCCTGATGCTTGAACACCGTTGCGGAAGATCACTCCGTTAGTACCACGCGTCCAGACGGCACCGGTGCTGTCGATAATCTGGGTAGCTGGTGGAACGCGTGTGTTATTCGGAGACTCCTGACCTGGTGTCGGCGTAGGAGTCGGACTCGCAGTTGGCGTTGGACTTGGCGCTGTGCCAGAAGTCGTGAAGCTCCAGGTTGGACCGGTGTGGCCCAGGTTTGCCATCGTTTCGGAAACAATTCGCCAGTAATAGGTTGTTCCCGGTGAAAGCGAGGCTAAGTGATAGGTCTCCGGGTTACCAGGATACGGCGAGCCAGTGTTGACGTCCGCTGCCAGCAGTGGCGGATTTGGTGTGGTACCAAAATAGATATCGTACTTATGGGCCCAGAGTCCGCCTTCCCATTGCAAAACTACACTCGTTGTGACTCCGGTAGCGCCGTTCTGCGGAAAAGAATAAGCAGGCGGATCCGGCGGCGGTGCGGGAACAAAGTCAGTGTTCTCGCTCGTAGAGTTCCACTTACGGTCGAAGTGATTTACGAACCAGTCATAGATCCATTGCTTCTTCGTGAAATAGTTATGCTCCTCCTGCGAATTCGAAGACGAGGTGGTCCAATTTGACGAACCGAGAATTGACATCTTCTGGCCATGCAGGATGACGGCCTTTTCGTGATTCAGTCCAAGCCGTTGAGGATTCCTGTTTTTAACCTGAACGCCGGCCATGTACATACGGTCGACGTTCCAGGAATGCCAGAATTTCGCCGGATTGCGGTATTCATTTGGTTCGGTCAAGAGGCGTACGGGAACCCCTCTGTCGACCGCTGCGATCATGGAGTTGGTGTGCCGCTGATCGGTGATCCGGTACATAATCACGTCGATCTTTTGCGTTTCAGCCGCATAGGCATATACAGAACGGTTCGCAAATTCGGTGTCGCCCGAATCTGGTGACCAGTTCAACTCGGGATCGATTGGAAAAACTGGGTAGCGCCGGGTCAGCGGACCGTTGATATTTGCGTAGTTGGCATACCTCGTCGTATTGGTCCAAAGGTCGTCATACTTCGTTTTGAAGCTATTCACCACCTTCGAGTCATCGGTGAAGTAGATTGCCTCGTCGATGTAGTTCGCGAACGGCGTAGTCGGCACAAAAAAAGCGGGAGAGTAGTTCGCGCCGCTGAATTGCACTTTGTTCTGGCCTACGAACATCATCATCTTCCAGTGAAGAATTCCCTCACTGACGTTGTAGCGCATCGGAATCCCGGCGTTGGCCAACATGTTCAGGACGTCCCCATTGCCGGTGTAGATGGGATTGGCGCGCGGATCGACAAGCACACGTACTGGAACGCCTTGCTGGTGCCTGGCGATTAACTTATTGGCATAAGACGTGTCCTGCATGAACCAGAAAGCCACGTCGATACCGACCGTCTCATTATCGATTAGGCTCCAAAGAGGGGCCCGACAGTCTTCAAACGCCGGGTCACAGAGTCGTTCCTGCGCGTTCACGTGGAGGGAGGACACCACCAGAAAAATTAGAGCACCCAATGTAAGGAGTGTGAGCTTGCTTAGGTTTCGCATCTACTTTTTACCGTTACTTCGAATCGTTGCTGATTAGAACTTAATAGGTGATGATTACTTCGATGCGCGAGTACGCAATAAAGAACCATCAATGGCCCGATTCTCAACAAGCAGCGGGGAGAGAGATGTACACACAGCTCGGGGCCTGCTGTATGGAACTTTTACGATGCGCGCATCTTATCAGTAAATAACTAATGCGCCAATTTCTCCGCTGTCACCAAACTATCAAGGTTTCTTGGCGATCGGGGCGATCTGTGGCACGTGCTGTGCCATTTATAGGGATACGCGTAAACGCCCAGCCATTCGGGCCACGTTTCTTCAGGAAGTGATTCCCCAGCGGCAATCAGGATTTGCGAGACACGCCAGTAGAAAACACGACCAGCAACCCTCCACCCGGCGACGCGCCCTGGGCGGAAGACCAGCACCAGATATCGCTGATTGCCCGCACCGTTTCGATGGACTATCTGGTGACGTTTGTCGAATTGGTGTTGGGCATCTTCATGCTGCCGTTCAATACCTCACACCTCGGCCAGTCTGCTTACGGGCTTTGGGTCCTTTCGGCGTCGGTCACTTTTTACTTTTCCATGCTCAACCTGGGATATGGCTATGCGTTGGTAAAGTATGTGGCCCAGTTTCGAGCTCATCGCGACGTGAGCGCGTTGAATGAGGTTGTGAGCACGATGTTCTTCGTTTTCACGGGCATCGGGGTTCTCGCTTACGCGCTGGCTATCGGCATCGCTCTGAATCTACAAAGCTTTTTCAACGTCAGCGCGGACCAGGTCTCAACCGGACGCACAGTGTTACTCGTTATCAGTGCCTACATTGCGCTGGGTTTTCCGTTCAGCGTGTTCGGCGCACTAATGAACGGCTTTCAACGAAAGTACCTGAACGGCATCATCGGCATGTCAACCAGCATTGTCGTTGCCCTCGTGAATGTCGTCGTGCTGCTG
>DATEDU010000257.1:0-8789 GCA_035281525.1 Pyrinomonadaceae bacterium
GAACTTGAAAAGGAGTAGTCCACGAACACACACGAAGAACCCTTAAAGAACATTTCGTGGGCTCTTTTCAAAATATTCCTCGCCATCTATATCGGCGCGAGGCTGGCGCGCCTGACGGCTTCCTGCCTCTGGTTCGACGAAATCTTCAGCATTCATGCCGCCCGTCACGACTGGTCCAGTCTGATAAGGTTTGTCGCCGCCGACATCATTCACCCGCCACTCTTTTACATTCTCCTTAAAATTTGGATAAGCATTGGCGGTGAGTCGTTACTCTGGCTTCGCGTCTTCCCCGCCCTCACCAGCATAGGTGCCCTTATTCCTTTCTGGTTCTTGTGCCGCAAATTGCGGTTGGGAGTTGCCGAGACGAACTTAGCGCTCTTGCTGCTCGCTGTTAACGGCTACTTGATCAAGTACGCGCAGGATGTGCGGATGTACAGCCTCCTGCTTTTTTTGTCGGTTTGCTCGCTGTGGCTGTTTGTGCGCTTCTTCAAAGCATCTACCGGTGCTCGAAAACAACTAATCATCCTGTCGATAGTTAATCTGCTACTCATCTACACTCATTACTACGGTTGGCTCGTTGTTGCCGGCGAGCTATCGATAGTTCTGATCTGGCAGCGACAGAAGTTACTGGACTTGTTCATCGCCACTGCCGTCCTTTTGCTGGCGTTCAGTCCATGGGTCTATGCAGTCGCGTCGATTAGCGGCCGAGGCGATCTAATGCAGAATATCGGCTGGATTGCTCGACCGCGCCTCTCCGACATCACGCAATTCTTTATTCTTCTCAACGAGCCATTCTATTTCCGACAAAGCTCCGTCGAGCCGTTGTATTACCGTGGCAGTGCATTACTTGGATTCCTGCTGCTCACCGTGCCGATTCTCGTAATGTTGTGGAAGACTTACCGGCAACGGCATGCACCCGGTGCTGTGCAATGGCTATTCGTGTTTTCAGCAATAGTCATCGGCTTGGCGTTTCTGTTGAGCTGGATATTTCCATATTCCGTTTGGGGAACGCGCCACTTGATCATTCTCGCAGTACCTTATGCCGTTCTGGCCGCTATCGCACTCAATCGACTTCAACCTTATTGGCTGAAGACGACTGTCGTATTGATCTTCGGATGCTGGTTATTCCTCGCGGGAACGATTTTCCTATTGCCGCGGCCGGCGACCTTCATCTGGTGCGCGTGGGAACAGCTCGCTCAGCAGATAGCTCAACAACCGAGGTCAGCCGCGCCCATCAAGATTTATGCGTTTGAAGATCTCATTGCTTACCATCTTTGGTTCGCGTTGCAAGAGCAGGATAGAAACCGGTTCTCGGTTGCGGTGATCAAGCGCGTGCCCGGTGTGGAAGAGGATCCCGCGTATTTCTTGCCGCGCGGGTTCTCAGACATTGCGACCGTCGATCTCGCAAAATTCGATGAGGCAGAAAGTTGGATTGCATTTCGAGACTTTACGTGGGATGAAAACAGGCCTCCACTGAAAACTTTATCGGAGCGTGGATATAAGGTGGGGAATGTATTGGAGGTCAGTTTGGGCGGGCAGCGAGCGTTCCTGGTACGGATTTCTCAGAACTAAGAGCTTTGCACGAAAGTGCAGAAGCTTTTTTTCTGCGCTTCCTCCGTGTTCTCCGTGTCTCTGTGGTGATTTAGATCGAGGAAATCACCACGGAGGCACAGAGAACACAGAGAAATCACGTAATTGCTCCGCCGTCGACAATCACTACTTCGCCATTCATAAAACTGTTTCGATCGCTCACCATAAACGCTGCATATTCAGCCAGCTCTTCAGGACGTCCCAAACGTCCCGCCGACGCCCACAACGCATGCATCTGAAGCAAACGTTCAGGCAAAGCCGAAGCAAGATCGGTATCGAATATGCCCGCTGCAATCGCGTTTACTTTCACCCCGAACGTCCCGGCCTCGCGTGACAAACACTTCGTAAATCCAATCATCGCAGCCTTGGAAGTTGCGTAGTGGACCGCCGTCGGCAACGCCCTCAGAGCACCGATTGAAGTGATGTTCAGTATGTTTCCTTTTCTTTGCCGGATCATCTGTTTGTAGATCGGCTTAGTCACTGCAAAGAGGCTACCAACATTCGTATTAATCACTTCGTCCCAGGCACGATCAGTGGTGGTGGCAAAATTGTCGCCGCGATTGATGGCTGCGTTGTTCACCAGTATGTCGATGCCGCCCCACTTTTCGACGATCTCTCTGACTAGCCGCTTCATTCCCACTCGATCAGTAACCGAAAGCTTGAAACTAAGCGCTCGACGACAATACTTCTCTATCTTGTGGCGAGTAGTTTCGGCCAAGTCGTCACGCGAGCCGTAATTAAAGGCAACGTCGGCGCCTTCACGCGCGAACGTTTCGCAGATCGCAGCGCCAATCCCACGCGTTCCACCCGTTACGAACGCGCGTTTTCCTTCAAGCAACAGATTCACCAGGTTAAGCTACCTCTGAGAGAACATTTTCGTCCGCCGATCTGGCGGGAGCAGGAATAAGCGCAACGATCTCTTCGACGATTTGCCGCGTCGCATTCGGTATCGCCAACCCAACCGTCGCAGCACGCATAGCGGAATAATGTGCAGTGTCCTCAACCATACGACGAATCACCGGCACGATGTCGCTCGGCCGCTGTAGCAGAATCCCGGCGCCACGCTTCGCGATCAAATTTGCCGTTCCTTCTTCCTGAGGCATCGGCGGCGTGATCGCATCACCGATGATCGGGAGGCGGCAGGCTAGTGCTTCGAATGTGGTCAACCCGCCGAGCTTCGAGATCATCACGTTTGCGGCACTCATCAACTGCTCGACTTGATCCGAGTAACCAATCACGCGAATCGGGAAAGCTGCGTGGTTGGCGAGCGATTCGGCTTCCAACTTCAACTCTTCGTTGCGACCAGCCAAAAAGATGGCCTGCACGTCGAGTTTGCCTTGGACCAGCTCACGGAAGATGTTTGGAATGTTACCGCCACCTTCCCAACCAGCGTTAACAAAGACTGTAAATTTCTCGGGATCGAGATTGAGAGCTTTACGTGCTGCTCGCGCCGCTTCTTCACCGGGATAGGCAAACTTTGGATGGACGGGCATTCCCGAAACCTTAATTCGAGCGGGATCGATTCCGTAGTCGATCAACTGCTGCCGCGCTCCCTCGCTCGCCACGAGATAAAGCCTCACATCGTCGCAGGCCCAACCTCGCCAGAAACCGTAAGAAGGATCGGTGACCACGGAAACGAGTGGAATCTTGTCAGCGAGTTTCAACTCTTTTAAGACACGCGCAAAGATGTGTTGAGTGAGCGGATGCACGCTAACGACAACATGCGGGCACCATCGCTCAAACAATTCCAACACGTAACCGATACAGCGTTTATGGAAGAACTCGCGCGTCTCCGGACGGAACCGGTTGACGAACCAGTATAGGTACTTCATCCAGTTCTGCCGGTTGCGCAACAACCAGTTGTAAACATTGACGAGCTTGGCAGTGAGGTGATGCGACTCCTCTACAGCACGTACCACACGCACGGCGTAGGAGTCACCATCTATGAACTTCTGGACTCCCGCGACAATGGCAGACGCCGCCGAACGATGGCCTCCGCCGGTATCGGACGAGATGATTAGGATTTTTGGAACCCGCGACTGCACTGTTTTTAACTATGCGTTCACTGCAACGCCATCAGCCTGCATTCCGTCATTTCGAGCTTTGCTGGCCTTCTTCATTTCCCGCTCGAGCTTTTTAATCTGAATCAAATGTCCGGGATTAAATGCCAGAGATGGGTAATAACTGTTCGACTCGTGCGTGCAGAAGCATCCATCCGCCGCCTTCTGCCGTCGTTCTTTCATTGCCGGGGACAACCATAGCTTCTGGAAGTTCCAGTCGTAATCACGCAGATTGCCGATCGGAGCCAGGTTCTCACACGACGAGACCGTTCCTTCGTCGTAGATTACGCCGCCTGCGGTTCCCGCGTAGCACTTCATTTGTGCCGTTTGGGTTTCCTGCGTCTTGGCAATCAGGCCGTGCATGTAGATGTCGATTGCCGCTTTGAAGAACCCTGCTTTGCCGCCGTAGTTATTTTTAATCGCAGCATGACGCGAGTCTTCGTCGATGATCCTCGCCAGCTTCGCGTATCGCGAATGATCGATGTCGAGCTCGACTGGATCGGCTGATGGAGGACGAATGTAATTGAAATTTACCTTGTCCGGCCTTAACTCATATTTCAAGAAGTCGTACCATTCGAAGATCGTGTCCTGATTCGAATTCATGAAACAGGTGCACGTCTGCACATCGAGCCGGGGATACGCTTTTTTGATCGCCTGAAGTTGTCGAGCCGTGGCGATACAAATGTCCCACGAGCCTGGCTTCTGTCGAATCTTTTCGTGCTGCTCTTTAAGCCCATCGATTCCAAGCGCCACCGTCACGTTCAGGTTGGGACACTCCTGCAGGATGCGAGTTACGTCAGGAAAGATTCGTTTCTGAATCTGTCCGTTTGACATGATGTAGATCGACTCGAGTTTGTTGTTCGTGTAGAAAGCTCGCGCGATCTCCGGCAAGTCTTTGCGGGTAAACGGCTCGCCTCCGGCAAGAATCAGCACACCGAGATTGCCGCCCAAAGTCTCAGAGATCTTTTCGATCTCATGAGTCTTCATCTGGAGCTTCTTCCGTGGTCGATCGTCGAGCTCGTCCGTGAAGAAGCAATGAGTGCAGCGCATGTCGCAGACGGACGTCACCAGAATGTTCAGCAAGACGGGAGAAAAAGGCTGGCCTATGGCGAGTTTTGCGTACCGCTTAAGAAGTTCTTTAGTCGTGAAATCCATAATGGTTCAAGTTATCGTCTCCAGGGGAGACGTAAACCTTAAAGAGATACGGTATTCTCGCCTCGAATGTCAACGCAAAGTGCTTGAATCAACACCCGCAACCGCCTTTTGCTTTGACGACCTGCGACCTCGCTCCTTTTTTGACGACAAAAGTTACGTTGTAGTCGGTTGACTCGCAATTCTCATCATTTCGAGCACAGATCCGCGTCGTGATGTAGGTTCCGTTTACGATTACGTCGGTTCCTACATATTTCACCGTGGATCGACTGCCCACTCGCTCGTCCTGCTCAGTCCCCCAGCGTCCGCTTTTCTTTTCCAATTTCAGCTTCACATCCTGACCGTCAATGTTCATCCATGCAGTCTGATTTCCATCATTCTCGATCGATGAAAAGAAAATGTACCGTTCGGCGTTTTCAGGCGTGCCGCGGAATTTAAAGTAACAACCGCACCCGTCGGCTACGGCATTGTTCTTCAGAATGCCCACGAGCCTCTGAGGGCGCGTTTGAGCAGCTGTCATGATTATGCCCAGCGCAAGAACAAACAATAGTTTCATTGTGACGCTCTGCACCCCGTTGGGATGGAATGTTTATAGATGATGAATCAAATCTATAGATATCTCACTCCTAACGGAGTGAACCAGATTCGCCATTGATCTCAAGAAGCGCTTATACGCTCGCCACGGGTCTGAATTCCTAAGGCTCGCATGCGGCGATAGAGGTGGCTGCGATCGACTCCCATCAGCTCCGCAGCCTTTGAAACGTTACCATCCGCCTCCTCCAGCTTTCGCTGAATGAATTCACGGTGGTAGGCGTCTGTAGCTTCTTTGAATGAAGGAAACCGGAAGGACGTTACCGGCACTTCTTCTTTGCCGTGTGCGGGTAGATCTGCAGCCGTCACCTTCGGGCCTTTGTGCATGATAACGACGCGCTCGACCGTGTTGCGCAACTCGCGCACGTTGCCGGGCCAGGAATAGCTTTGCAGCTCGCCGACCGCATCGGACGCGAATTGTTTCGGCTCCTTCCCGTAAGCGCTGGAAAAGTTCTGATTGAAATGTTCGACGAGTAGCGGCACGTCTTCCGCTCGTTCACGAAGCGGCGGCAACTGAAAAGGAATCACGTTCAGCCGATAAAACAGATCGGCTCGGAACTTTCCCAACTCGATCTGGAGATCCAATTGCTTATTTGTGGCCGCTATCACTCTGACGTCGACATCGATCAATGTTCCGCTGCCCACCGGCTCAAAGTGTTGTTCTTCCAGCACACGCAGAACTTTCGCCTGGACGTTAGCACTCATGTCGCCAACTTCATCAAGGAACAGCGTCGCGCCATCGGCTAATTCAAATTTCCCCTTCTTCGCAGCAGTAGCTCCGGTGAACGCGCCTTTTACGTGTCCAAAGAGTTCCGACTCGATTAGCTCCTCCGGTATCGCAGCGGAATTGACTTCGACGAAAGGCGCTGCGGCCCGTCGCGACTGGGCGTGAATGGCTCGTGCAACTAATTCTTTACCAGTTCCTGATTCGCCATAAATCAAAACGCGCCCATCAGTCGGTGCAACTACGGAGATCTGCTTTCGTAGTGCGCGCATCGCCACCGATTCGCCGACCATGA
Organism: Pyrinomonadaceae bacterium; assembly: GCA_035281525.1. GTDB lineage: Bacteria > Acidobacteriota > Blastocatellia > Pyrinomonadales > Pyrinomonadaceae > PSRF01. Next base: position 6,413 of record DATEDU010000257.1, read on the forward strand.
CATAGTCCTTCGCCAGCTCAGAAGCCATCTCCGCATTCATCAGCTCGAGCTGTCGCTGTCTCAGCGCGTTGCGAACGGTCAGCAAAGTTTTTTCTATGGAAAGCGGCTTCTCGATGAAATCGAATGCACCCAACTTTGTGGCGCGCACGGCCGTTTCGACATTACCGTGTCCGGAGATGATCACTACTGCCGCATCAGATCCGATGTCGCTCAACCGCTTGAGGGTTTCGAGTCCATCGATTCCCGGCAACCAAACGTCGAGGAGGATGCAGTCATAGGCGCGTCGCTCAACAGCTTTGAGACACTCTTCACCTGACGCGACAGCATCAGCGGCGAATCCCTCATCGCCCATAACGCCGCGCAGCGTGTCGCGAATGCCACGTTCGTCGTCAACTATGAGAATGGAATCCATAGATCAGGCGGGGAGTTCGATTACGAACCGGGCACCGCGCGGGTAATTGGATTCGGCGCGAATGCGTCCGCGATGTTCCAGAATAATCCGCTGCACGATCGCCAGTCCAAGACCGGTGCCGCTGCCGCGCGTCGAGAAGTAAGGTTGGAAAAGCCGCTTGAAATCTCCCGAGCGAATTCCGTGGCCCGTATCAGTCACCTCTGCAATCAACAAACTGCGAAAAGTATCGTGACTGGTAGTGATCGTAACCGTCCGCTCGCCCTCCATTCCTGAGACAGCAGCCAAAGCATTGTCGATCAGATTAACAAACACGCGGCGGAACTGTTCGGAGTCGAGGTTCGCTGACGGCAGATCCGCGTCAAGCCTTGTTTCGATCGTTGCGTCGTCGAGTCGATCGGCGTAGAGGCCGACGGCTTGATGGACTACCTCATTTAGATCAGCCGGTTCAAGCTGCGCCAGGGGCAGTCGCGCAAAACGCGAAAACTCGTCCACCATCGCCTTCAAACTTGCAACTTCACGAGCGATGGTCTCCGTACATTCGTCAATTACTTGCGAGACGGCGGCCTGGTCCTTTTCCTGCGGTTCGACGCTCGAGCCATTTGAGCCATTCTGATCTCCATTAGCGCTCAGCCGTCGATAGTTTTTCGCAATGCGCTCTGCAGATAGTTGAATCGGTGTCAGTGGATTCTTGATCTCGTGCGCCATACGCCGGGCCACTTCACTCCAAGCCGCTGCTCGTTGCGCCGCGAGCAACTCTGACAAATCCTCAATGACCAACACCACGCGTTGATCTTCTCCGGGAGCGCTTCTTAAAGCCGTCGCAGTCAGCGCAACAGGCAAAGGCCCGCTGACTCTCATTGAAGCTCCAGTTAGTGAAGTTTGTTCGGTGGCCTGTCCGCTTCGTCGAGCACGTCGCAACAGTTGGTTTAGAACCACTGCATCGTCAGGGCCGACTAACTCTTTAAGCTGCTGTCGCCCCGCCGGGGTCGTGTCGAGACGTAGCATGCGTGCTGCGGCCGCGTTGATCGTAGTAACTCGATCACTCTCATCGAGCGATACGACACCCGTCGAAAGCGACTCCAGGATCGTCTCGATATAGTTTCGTCGTTCTTCCAGAGCAAGATTTTTATCGACGAGTTCTGCAGAATTAGCTTCGAGTCGATCGCGGTTTTCCTCGAGCTCCGCCGTCATCTGGTTAAATGAATGCGCCAGGAGGGCCAACTCGTCTTCGGCGACCGAAGCGACCCGGTGTCCGAGGTTCCCTCTCGCGATCTCATTCGACGCTTCTGCAAGTGCCTTGATCGGAGTTGCAATGCCGCGAGCCAAGTAAATCGCGACCCAGCTCGATACAAAGAGCAGCATCAACGTCATCAATCCCAGCGTCGAGATGCCGAGTAGACGCACCTTGCGCTGGCGCTGCACGAGTTTTTGATACTCAGTCTCAGAGCCTGAGATGGTGTCGTCCAGTCCTGTATCGGTTCGTCGCAACGAGCTCACGATGAGAGTCTGTTCGGCGGAGATTGGGACTGTTATTACGTCAAAGCCCTGGCCGTCCACAAGCGTGTCGCCGATGTCTCCTGGCGTTTGTCGAGCATGGTGAAGCAACGTATCGAGCTCAGGATCAGCTGTCGACTGTTTGCCTCTCGATTGGGCCACGATCTCTCGCTGGGCGTTAGTGATCTGGACGGCTGAGAATTGACCTTTGGCAATGATTTGGTCGAGCGTTTCCTGCTGCTCGGCCGGACTCTGTTTACTCAGCACGACGCCGGCCAGCGCTGCAGTCTCGCCCAGACTGCGATATTGGGCATGGATGGCCGCGCGCTGTACTTCACGTGCTTCCTTCACCACGTCTTCGGGCAATTTGCTAAACCATTTTTCCAGCGACCGATTTAAGAAGAGGTACGAGAACGTCGCCATCGCGATTACGGGCAGAAAACTAATGGCGATGAAGTACACCAACAGGCG
>DATEDU010000258.1:0-4668 GCA_035281525.1 Pyrinomonadaceae bacterium
TACTCGGCCATCTTGTCGAGCAGAAACCGATTTACTGAACTGCCGATGCCGAAAGCAAACACGCGCGCGTTTCGGTGCTTGGCCACCTCGCTAATGATGTGCATATCATTACCGACATAGCCGTCAGTCATGAAACAAACAATCCGCAAATGACTCTGCGAATCAGAAGGATCCAGCGCGACTTTGATTGCCTTCATCATCTCCGTTCCGCCATCACCGGAACGGCTCGCCAGAAACGCTTGTGCTTTCCGTAAATTCGCTGGACTGGCTGGCACTGGATTTGGAAACAGAACGTGCGTGTCGCCCGAAAAAGTTATGAGATTAAAGGTGTCGGCCGGATTTAGATTATCGAGCGCGAGCTTCATCGTCTCTTTGGCTTTCTCGATTGGAAAGCCACTCATCGACCCGGAAGTATCAAGCACAAACACGAGTTCCTTTGGCGTCACATCTTCAGTGGTGATACGCTCAGGCGGTTGGAGTATGAAGGTGAAGAAACCTCCTTTATCAGTGCGATGAGTCAGCAGCGCATCCGTCATGTTTGGACCAGCAACGTCGTAGCGAAGAATGAAATCTTTGTTCGGAATGACGGCGTTGTTTTTCAGTCGCACATGGGCCTGTGACATTCCAGCACGTTGGGCGTCAACCTCGTGTGACGCAGATCCCAGGTTGTCGATCGGCACTCCCGCATCTAGTTTTATATCCAGCGAAATATCGTGGCCAACGCGCATGCCTTTCTGAACAGCTCGTGGTGTGATGCGCGAGGCGTCGGGGACTTGATCTGTATTAGGCGCAAAACCGTTACCTTCGCTTCCTTTGTTACCTGCGGTCTCCGTACCCGCATTTCCCGTGTTTCCGACGTTGCCCCCATTGGCATTTCCGCCGCCGGGAGACTCAGTCGGTGTGCCAGGAATGTAGCGTGGGCCAACTACCATCGGAAAAACAAAGGCGTACGAGCCGTTTTCATATGTCAAAGTCTCGACATAACTAATCGTGACTTTCACTCGTTCACCCGGCATGATGTTGGCAACTGATTGAGTGAAGATGTTCGGACGTTCCTGGTTCAGAAGACTTGCGATTTGACCAGCGGCTTTCGCCGACTCGTACACGGCCTCAGCTTCTTCGCGCCGCAAAATTTTTCCGCGAACGGTTCGGTCGCCGACTAGCATCGTCATGTCGTCCACTGCGGCGTTTTGAGGCAGAGGGAAGGTATATACCGCCTCGATTTTTTCCTTAAACGGATTGGTAAACTCTTGTGTAACGATTACGCGGGCCAGGAAACCGCTGATTTCAGCTTTGACATCGGTATGTTTGAGAGGGCAATGCGCCTTCGGCTTGCCGCTCGGGTCGAGCACCTGAAGGGAGCCTTGTCGATCAGGCTGCTGGACCGTGTCTGACTCCTGCGCTGGTTGAACAGGATTTTCAGCAGCAACGCGCTGATTGATGAGAATCGTAAGAGTGAAGACGGCGGCGAGGGAGATTGAAAAAACCGAGATCAGCTTGAAGAAAAGCTTGCGATGCATAGTCTCCTCCTAAAACACACTTTGAGAAAAGCACGTCGTCAATTTCACGACGCGATCGTTGAATGAGTTCCCGAGGTTCGTCGACTGACCTTGTTAGTTCCTCAGCCTCTGTCCAGTGACTTCTGGGGATAGAACGCGGAAAGAGGGAGAGCTTGCGTTGTGACCGTATTGATGCTGGATCTTGGCCTGAGGGTGGCCTTTAAATCTGAAATTCAACTGGTCTTTGGCCTTTGGTCTTTGGCCTTTGGTCTTTGGCCTTTGGTCTTTGGCCTTCGGTCTTTGGTCTTATGTCTCACGTTCAAAGCGCAAAGTTCGAAGCACAAAGTTCAAAGACCAAAAGCCAAAGACCAAAGGCCAAAGACCAAAACCGAAGACTCCGGATTAGTACAGATTGAAGTTGTATTCCAACTGCATGTACACCGAGACAGCGCGTGAACCCTTCATGGCCGGCAAGAATCGAATCTGTCGCGCGGCCGCGATTGCCCTCTCCGTCAAGCCAAATGGCAATGTGTTGACGGCCCGAATGTTTGTGACTTGCCCCGTTCTGGAAAAAACTACCCGAAGCACTACTGTCCCGGTAATCTGATTTGTTCTGGCCTCTTCCGTAAATTGAGGCTCGGGTTTTGACAGAACGCGGGCACGCTGTGTGACCATTGAAACCGGTAACACTTGGTTTGGGTCATCCGAGCCATCGCCCGTACGGCCGCCGCTGCCTCCTCCTCCGATATCTCGCTGCCCTCCGCCTATGTTGCCGTCGGATCCGGGTCCAAAACCATCTCCGGATCCTTCACCAATTCCGGTACCACTATTCGTACCCATTCCACCGTTGATACCCGGTCCATTGGAGGGAACGGTTGAGCTTGATCGCGGGTCGCCATAAACAGGAGCTACAAGATTCGCCCAAAGCGCCGGATCGATATCCATACCTGCAACGGGTAGCACCTGCTTCCGCGCCGGTGGAAATTGCGGAATAGGCGCTGGAATTAGTGAGGGCGGAGGAATCTTGCCGAGCTGCGGATCTGCCTTATCGCGGTCACCTCCTGAGCCACCGCCTTGAGAGCGTTTAAACTTCGGCTCCGACCCCTCTCCTGCAACTGATCGAAAACCAACTCTGCCTGGAGAACCTATTCCGACGCCGTCAGTCAAAGGTTTCACGCTTTGATCTGAAATTGGAAAGATCAGGATCTCGGAACTATCGCTGTTGTAAGCTGTCCTGTCATCCGGGAGTCCAATCTTATCGATCGTCGCAACAACTATGACTGCGGTCAGGACAATGATTACTGCAGTCAGGACAGCTGCGACGTGTTGAACTGTAAGTCGCTCCTTTAAAAGAACTGCAAATTCAGAGACAGCGAGTTTGCCGAAACCAATCGGATCGCCTTTCAATTCGGGCCACGCATTTTTCAATCGTTTCATCGTGAATTGCAGTTCGGTTGACAATCGCTTGGCCAAGCCGGTGCTGCTCAAGATCGTGGGGTGATATTCGTATGTGCATCGCTTCATGGAAACCTCCAGGTGGTTGGGCGCGATTGGCGCGCGCTTGAGTCTGGACTTTATGGGGAGACTCAAGAGGAAGGTATGAGTCGTTCGCGGTTCGAAGGATGCCGGAAAAGGAATTTTCCAAGCCTTCAAGAGCGAAGCTAGTTCATGCTCACGAAGGCTAAGATGCTCAGAATCCTCAAACATTGGCCTTGGCACTAATTGATCTAAGGCGCGAGCAGAACAGTTTTTGGTCCGGCGCGAAGTCAACGTCCCTTGACCGTTGGGACTCAATCTTCTAATGCTTATTACCGGATTGGGGCGAAAAGTTACGGGATGTCTGAGACTTGTTGCATCGTAGGCGCCGGTCCGGGTGGCGCGATACTCGCTCTGCTCCTCGCCAGGCAGGGGATCAAAGTGACACTGCTCGAGGCGCATGAAGACTTCGACCGCGACTTTCGCGGCGACACCATCCACCCCTCAGTCCTGAACCTGATGGACGAAATCGGTTTGGCTGATCGTCTACTGCAACTACGCCACAGCAGAGTTCATACGGCCCGTTTCTCGACTCCTGATGGACCAATCATTCTCGCCGATTTCCGTCGCATCGAAACCAAGTTCCCCTACATCATGATCACGCCCCAGTCTGAGTTTCTAAAGTTCATAGCCGATGAGACACAGCGGTATCCGAGCTTTCAGTTGCTGATGGGAGCGAGTGCTCAGGAGTTAATAGAAGAGGACGGAATTGTCCGCGGCGTACGTTATCGCTCGGGCGATGATTGGCATGAAATTCGTGCAGCCCTGACAGTCGGTGCGGATGGTCGATCGTCGCGCATACGAAGACTTGCAGGCTTCGAGCCAATCAAAACTTCGCCGCCGATGGATGTGCTCTGGTTCCGCATTCCGCGCGAATCAACCGATCCGGAAGGCATACTCGCATATTTTGGTCGTGGGCATGGATTGGTGCTTCTGGATCGACTGACAGAGTGGCAAGTTGGTTTCATTATTCTCAAAGGAAGCTTCAGCCAGATCCGTGCCGCCGGCCTGGAAGCGTTAAGAGGGACCATCTCTGAGTTGCTAACGGAATTTCCCGACCGCATCAAACATCTTCAGGATTGGAAACAGGTCGCCGTTCTTTCTGTTGAGTCGAGTCGTGTGCCACAATGGTACAAGCCTGGTCTGCTATTGATCGGCGATGCAGCGCACGTGATGTCACCCGTGGGTGGAGTGGGGATTAATTACGCGATTCAAGACGCGGTGGTCGCAGCAAATGTGCTAACCGACCCACTCAAGGCCGTGTCTCAATCTCTTCGTGCAGCCAGCGCTCTCACACCCAGTCCCGTGGTGCAGCGTGGTGGAGCACAGGCGGTCAGTGTTGATTATCTTCGTGAGGTGCAGAGACAACGAGAGTTCCCTACGCGAGCAATCCAATGGATTCAATCTCAAGTACAAAAGCGGGTTATCGGCGCAGCGCTGAGGTCTGACCGGCCGTTACAGATTCCCTGGCCCATTCGGCTGTTGCTGCACGTCCCACTCATCCGCGATATCCCCGCCCGCATCATTGCTCACGGTATCAAACGCGTGCGCCTGGAGAACCGTTTGCGGTAGCCAACGCTCACTACGTTCGAGCATCCATTAAAGCAAGGAGCTTCGTGGTGGTATTCCAGTT
>DATEDU010000259.1:0-2190 GCA_035281525.1 Pyrinomonadaceae bacterium
AAGCCGGCAGTTAGGTTGATGCCTTGTCCGTGACTGACAAATTCCACGCGCAGCGAATCTACCCCAGTCGCATAGAGTTGAAGCGACAGTTGTTTGTAGCCGCTTACGTCGTCGGCCACCGGCTTTGCGTCTTTCAACGGACGGCCCTGAATTTCCAGCGTCACGTTGGCCCACTGGTTTGGACCAACCAGGTTGTACTCAAACGAGGCAAGATGGTTCTGTGGCGCGTCCTTCAGAACGATCAATTCCGGAGCGCCTGGAGTGGCGTTGGCAAGCCCTTTGTATTTAACGGGCGTGGACTCCTGCGCCGTGTAGATTTGGACTAACCCGCCTCCGTTGGCGACGGCTCGACCGTTCTCCACCTTCTCGAAATCGGCGTAGACAAACTTGTCGTCCTGCGTAAGCGGAGTAGCGGTGGCCAGCATTGAAAGTGAAAGCACGGCGATCATGAAGAAAGTAGCGAGTTTCATGTGTTCGTCTCCTCCCAATTTCCGGTGGTTGCTGAACGAAAGATCGCGTCGATCACGGCCATGTTACTGATTGCGTCTTCAAGAGGGATTGGTTGTTCGCTGTTCTCGCGAATGGCCTGCGAAAACAGCGACCCTTGAATCTCGTACTGATCACAAACGGGAATTTCGATTGTCTCGGCCCCAGCGCTGGTCAGATCGTTTATGTCGTCAATCACGATCTGTGTCGCGCGATCGTTCGGAGCGTTGAACGGAATAAGCACTTCGATTCGTCCCTCAGTTCCCAGGAAGATCATTCGTTGATACTGAGCGAGCCGAGTGCTGCACGTGAACGTTGAATGCCCGTCAGGAAAATCGAGCACCGCGCTCGTCAGCGAGTCGGTACCAAACACCGGATCACGTTCGATCAATGCCATCACCCGCCGAGGTTCGGCTTCGTACATCAGGCGAGAAATCGTGATCGGATAACATCCGATGTCCATCAACGCGCCGCCTCCAAGCTCCAATTTGTTGCGAATGTTCGCCGGGTCGGGATTGAAGTAACTGAAGAAACAGTTGACGGAGCGTAACGCCCCGATTCTGCCTGACTTTATGAGCCGGCGCGTCTCGAGCCATTGCGGATGCGTTCGGACCATAAACGCCTCCTGAATCTTAACTCCGGTGCGATTGCGAACATCAATCAGCTCTCTTGCTTCCGCCGCGTTCAGCGCGATCGGTTTTTCACAGAGCACGTGCTTACGCGCTTCCGCCGCCCGGATGGTCCAGGGAACATGCAGGTGGTTTGGCAGCGGGTTGTAAACGGCTTCGATGGTCTCATCCGCCAGCAGTTCTTCATAACTTCCGTAAGCCTTGGGGATGTGTAACTCGCGCGCTGCGTCCTTTGCTCGCGAAAGATCTCGTGAAGCGATGGCCGTGATCTCACACCAGGGGCTGCGCTGCATCGCGGGGATGACCTTCGTCAATGCTATCTTTGCAGTACTTAAAATCCCCCAACGCACTTTGCCGAGCATTGTCAGTAACCCTGTGCCTTTTTCGTGGATCAGAAAGCATCAAACACCGAGCGAATTTGAAGCCTCTTCCGAAACTCTTCCAGTGACAGTGGCGCGCGCGAACGAAAGTCGACGATCCTTTCTCGCCCAGGCGCGAGGTTGAAGTAGTTGTCTGAGAAGAACCCGTCATGATCCGGCACCGCAAGATAAACCGCTTTCGCGAACTTATCAGCCGACAGTTTTACGCGAAACTTGCCACGTTCTTTGGCGCCGATTATCTCCGGTGTGATAGTCGGCTTCGGGAAAGCCAGGTCTTTGTACGGAGCGAAGAAATAATCGTTACTGGAAACCACTTCCTTTGAGTTTTCCAGCAACTCCGCATAGACAAACGCCTTTTTCTTATCCGTTCCTTCGAGCAGCTCCGACACCTTCCAATCGAAATACGAGCGACTCGATAGAGGCGCGATAGACACCTCGCGGTATTCACTCTTCATTATCGAGCCGTCGAGGTTTAGCAGCCGTAATCTTATTGTCGCTGGAACGGCATTTACTCGATCCGACACGACGTACAATTTCAACGTGTCGTCCTCCACGGTTGGGCTGATCAGCAGATCTTTGTAGAACCGTTTGGCGTAGTACTGCAATGCCTTCCATCGGCCGAAATAGTCGATGCTGGACCATGAAGCGACTGGCCAGCAATCGTTGATCTGCCAGTAGAGTGCGCCCATGTTGTG
>DATEDU010000260.1:0-11967 GCA_035281525.1 Pyrinomonadaceae bacterium
ACGATGACCTCAGACATCGAGAACGATCGGAACGTCTCGCTCTTCTCGACTACCAACATACTCGCGCTGAACACGACCACGAGATTCGATGCGGTCGGGTTTGGCACGAATACCGGCAACATGTGTGACCTCCAACGCGAGGGCACAAACCTCGGCAATCTGCTCGGATCGACACTCCAGTACAGCTTCTTCCGTAAGGAGTGCGATTTCGTACTTGGTCCGGGTTGCACTGTTCCAGGCAGACCCAAGGACGTCAATGACAACTCTGTGGACTTCATGTTCGCCGATACGGCAGCGACACTGGTTGCAGGTGCCGGCCAGCGGTTAGGCGCACCTGGTCCGCAGAACCTTGCGAGCCCGCTCAAGCGCGATTCGACGATATCTGTGTTTATCCTCGATCCGTCGGTGCCGTCGACATCGCCACCAAACCGCGTATTCGACGGGACTTCCGATCCAGCCAATAACTCGACATTTGGCACGCTGACTGTTCGGCGGCGGGTAGTTAATAACACTGGCGCGCCCGTCACTCGGCTGAGGTTCCGAGTCGTCGAGCTGACGACGGCGCCGCCGCCAGTCGGCATCGCCGACGTGCGTGGGCGCACTTCGGTGACTCAAGTTGGTGTCGGACCGGTCAATGATGCGGCAACGTGCTTGGCTACAGGATCGCCCACGTCTCCGCCGTGTACCGTCACAGTCCAGGGCCTGACGTTGGAGCAGCCGCCGAATCAGACGATGGGCGGTGGGTACAACTCAACGCTTTCCGTCGGCACGGTCTCGGTCGGCACGCCGCTGGCTAACGGGGCATCAGTGAATGTCCAGATTCTTCTGGGCTTACAACAAACTGGTAACTTCCGGTTCCTGATAATTGTGGAAGCTTTACCGTAACAGCTAACAGCTAACAGCTAACAGCAAACAGCTAACAGCAAACAGCAGACAGCGAACAGCGAACAGCGAGAGCAGACCTGCTGTTCGCTGTCTGCTGTTCGCTGTTAGCTACTTCTGTTAGCTGTTCGCTGTTTGCTATTCCGGCTTGAGACTTTGAGGCGCCTGTATCTGTTCCGAGGCGGGCTGCCGAGCATAATCTCGACCGGCACTTGTGGTAAGTGGCGGAGGCGGAGGATTTGCCACTAGAACTTCCAGAGCCGAGTCAACTACCTCACTGATCCGGGAAACAAAAACCATCTGCAATTCATTTCGCACGTCGTCCGGCACTTCTTCAATGTCCGCTTCATTACGAGCGGGAATCAGAATGCGACGAATACCAGCACGATGCGCAGCCAGGACCTTCTCTTTAATTCCACCAACCGGGAACACCAAACCCGATAGAGTAATCTCACCGGTCATCGCGGTGTCGGGTCGAACTCGCCGCCCGCTGTACAGCGAAGCCAAAGCAGCAGTAATTGCGACTCCCGCGCTCGGCCCATCTTTAGGAATAGCGCCGGCCGGCACATGCAAGTGAACTCCATAATCCTGGAACATCTCAGGGCTTAAGCCAAACTCTGTCGCATGCGACCACAGATACGACTGAGCTGCGCGCGCCGACTCCTGCATGACTTCGCCGAGCTGTCCGGTGATTGTTAATCCTTTTCCTCCGGGTAGCAGCGTCGCTTCGATGAAGAGAACCTCGCCGCCCATCTCCGTCCACGCCATACCAGTCGCAACTCCCGCCGGCAACTCTTTGCGTGCTTGCTCGGGGTAGAACCTCGGTGCGCCGAGATAATCGTCGATCTCTGCTGCCGTGACCCGCACAGTCTCAGCTTCTCTCTGCGCAATCTTCAACGCCACTTTGCGAGCGACACTGCCAATATTTCGCTCAAGCTGTCGCACGCCGGCTTCCCGCGTGTAGCGCGACGCGATCAGCTCAATCGCATCATCACTAATTTCCAACTGGTTCGGCTGGAGCCCGTTCTCTGTAATTTGTCTCGGCACCAGATACCGCTTGGCGATTTGAAGTTTCTCCTGATCGCTGTATCCGGGCAGATTGATGACTTCCATTCGATCTCGCAACGGTGGCGGGATAGGTCCCAACTGGTTAGCAGTTGCGATGAAGAAAACTTTCGATAGGTCAAACGGAAGATCGAGATAGTGATCTCGGAAGCTGTTGTTCTGTTGCGGATCGAGAATCTCGAGCAGAGCCGACGCCGGATCGCCACGATAGTCGGCGCCTAATTTATCTATTTCGTCGAGCATGAGCACCGGATTGTTAACTCCTGCTCGCCGAATCGATTGGATTATGCGGCCCGGCATGGAGCCGATGTAAGTACGCCGGTGGCCGCGCAATTCGGCTTCATCGCGTACTCCGCCCAGTGACATTCTTTCAAAGTGCCGTGCCAACGCACGCGCAATCGACCGTCCCAATGACGTTTTGCCCACGCCCGGTGGTCCAACAAAACAAAGAATGGGACTCTTCGTGTCGGGGCGCAGTTTGATTACGGCGAGGAACTCCAAAATGCGTTCCTTGATATCTTCCAACCCATAATGATCTTCGTCGAGAATCTTGCGCGCCTCGTTAAGATCCAGTTTATCTTCAGAAGACTTACGCCACGGGATCTCGAGAATGTAGTCGAGATACGTGCGGATAACGTGATAGTCAGGAGCGGCTGGCGGCAATTTTTCCAGACGCTTGAGCTCTCGCTCCGCTTCTTTTCGCACTTCGTCGGGAAGGTCAGCTTGCGCGACACGTTCGCGCAGCATCTGGGCTTCGGCAGCTTCTCCCGACTCGTCCTCGCCTAACTCTTTCTGAATTGCTTTCATCTGCTGCCGCAGCACGTAATCACGTTGGGCTTTGTCCATTTCCGACTGAGCTTCCGATGTGATCTTCGAGCGCAACTGAATGATCTCCAGCTCGCGCGCTAGATAAGTATGCGCGTGCCGCAGTAACTCGTCGGCCGTGTCGGCTTCAAGCATCTTCTGCTCCTGCTCGACGCCGAGGCTCAGAATGGAGCCAAGAAAATAGGCTAGACGAACTGGATCAACCGATCCAAGAATTGCCACGCGCACTTCGGGAGGAACTCCCGGCAATAACGCCAGAGCTTCCTGAATCATCGCCTGGACGTTGCGCTTCGTGGCTTCGACATGTTCCGCATCAACTGTCGTGACTTCAGGGAGTATCTGAACGAGAGCTCTGAGGTGTGGCTCTTCCTGTCTCCAGTCGACAACTTTTATCCGTTCGGTGCCCTGCGCGATGATGTGCACGGTGTCGTCCACGCGCTCCATGCGCTTGATCATTACGAGGGTTCCGATGTCGTAAAGGTCCGAGGATTTGGCGTCCTGCTGGGCACTTCGATCCGGCCGAACGGTAATAGACGCGATCAACTTTTCGGGCGTTCCCAGTGCGGCCTCGACCGCGGCCACGGAACGGGGCCTGCCGACAGCCAGCGGAACTACGGTTTCAGGAAACAGAGTGGTGTTCTGAAGGGCCAGAACGGCTATCTCGAAAGGTTGGCGCGACGTTTGTTGCGAGGATTGAGGCGATGGCTGATTCGATTGGTCCTGTGCGCTCTGATCCCCTGGTTGCGTGCTCACGAGTTTTTCAGCATTCTCCGACATAACTTCTTAAACGGCGGTTTGGCGTCGCTTGTTCTATTTGCAGCGCATGTCGATTATCAAAAAGCCGTCGCGGTAGTTGTGCCTGAGGGAAGTTGAATCAATAGCGCAGGGGAAGTCGACACGTTTTTCAAATCGGCTGTAGGTGATCTCCATCTGTTGATAACTGTAGCCTTCCCGGTAAACACTGTCGCGCCGGCAACCCCTAACCACCACGTAAGAGTCGCCGACGATTATCTCCAAGTCGTCGTCACATATGCCGGCCAGGTCCACCTTTACTATCCAGCCGTCCCCGGCACGATAAACGTCAGCCGCCGGGTTCCAAAGACGACCGGAAGGCCTGACGTGATTGCGCATCTGAATTACAGAGAACGCTCCTTTTGGGATTGGCATGGCTACAGCATAAGCGAAAATTTCACCGCTTAAAAGGGGTGAGAAGGAGGAACCATTTGACATTTGTCATTGGACATTTGTCATTTGTCATTTCGTGATTCACTTTCATGTGATTTCGTACGAGTTCTTTTTCGTATGATTTTAAGGGTAAGGTTCTCTATCCACTACACACGAATCAAGAACTGCGGTTCACTAAATGACAAATGTCAAATGTCCAATGACAAATGACAAATGACAAATGATTCCTCCTCCTCTCGTTAGTCGGCCCAGCCTTTCCTAATTAAACAGCTTGCCCCAGAAAGACGATTCCTTCGAAATATCTTCGAGAGCGTGCGCCAGCTCACGATCCGACTCGGTCTCGAGAGCAATGTCTCGCATCGAAATGATGCCGCGCAAAAACCCGTTCTCGCTCACCACTGGAATACGCCGTACCTGTTTGTCTCCCATCTTGCGAATTACGTCGACTACTCGATCGTTAGCTCGCGCCGAATAGACGTCGGTGGTCATTACCTCTTCAGCACGCGCCGTCGAGCAGTTCTTATCTTCAGCCGTTGCCCGAATAACGATGTCGCGATCGGTGATGAGACCGACAAGCTTGCCGTTATTAATTCCGCCTGTCCTGGCGTTCTCGGCATTGCTTCTACCATTGCCGCCCGGAGCCTCGTAATCCACGACGGGAATTACGCCAGTGTCTTCTTCCTTCATCATCATTGCGACCTCGCGCAACGTCGTATCGCGAGTAGCGACGACGAGGTCGCGAGTCATGATGTCGCGGCAGCGCAGTCGTGAGCGCGCCGGCTGCTCATAATCGAACGGCCGCCGCAGCACGGACTCGCGCCTGCCTTCGTAAGACTGATCGTAATCGCGTTCATATCGTCCCCGCCCGTAGTCTTCCTCACGCGAACGTGAATAACCTGTATAGCGAGGTTCGTCGTAATCGTATTCAGCGCGTTCGCCAAAACGTCCACGATTAAACTCTTCACGGCGATAGTCACCCGCGAGTGAACGATTCCGTCCCGCGTACGGATCGTCGTAACCCCATGGCCGCTCGCGCCGGAAGCGCTCGTTCCGCGAGTCATACTCGCGGTCCTCATACATATCATTGCGGTCTCTTGCCATAGCCTTTGCCTCCCTGGTTTTGTCCTTTCTTGGTTCGTCCTATTTATCGATCGGCCCTCCTTCGATCTCGGCGATCAACTGCACCCTTGAAGTGACATCAAGTGTTCCCACTTCAATCGGAGTTTGAGCTCCGGCTACGCTAGCCAGCTCAACTCTTCTGTCATACATCGGAATGGGCCTAACCAAACCTTCTTCCTGAACTTCCACGACTCGTACGATCCGGCTACCCAGCGCTGTCGCAATTACGCGCGCCTTGCCCATGGCTTCCTGAGTGGCCTGCACCAGCGCTTGATCGCGCGCGGCTCGATCCTGCTTCAAAGTAAACGCAATCCCCGAAATGTCGTTGGCGCCGGCTTGTGCCGAAGCGTCGATGACTGATCCAACTTTGGTTAGATCACTCAGAGTTACGGTTACTGTGTTTCGGGCTTCGTAACCGGTAATGGTGGGCGGTTGATTTTCGCGGTAGATTCGCTGCGGTTGCAGGCTGTAGCCACTCGTCTTCACTTCTGCGCCGGCGCCGGCTGCTGTTTTCAGCGCGCGTACCACCGCTTCTGTTCTGGTTGCATTCTGTTGCTGAGCCTCCAGAGCATTCTTATTTTGAGTTACAACTGACACAGTGATGATTGCAGTATCAGGTTGCGCCTGCACTGTGGCATCTCCCGTCACGACGATGCGTGGCACTCGCTTGGAGTCGCTCACTCCGGTTTGAGTCCCCGCCTGAGTGCCGGATGCCTGAACGTCCTCGTGTGCCCTCAAGGGCGCGGTCGAGAATGCAAGTAAAGCAACCGTAGTAAAAACAACAAAAAGTCTTCTCATTTTGATCCTCTCCTCTAATTGTTCTTCAGATTCTGCGCCGGAGAGAGAATTCAGTGGCGCGGACTCCAAAGAACGACTGAGAGGAGCAAATCTTGCACGTATCCTGATCGCAAGTATGCTTTTGCTACGACTCAAGACACTGCAATCGTCCACTTCGCTGAGCAATGTGCTCAGAAAAGCTGCCAAGTTTAATGTTCAGGGGGTTGAGGTGCGAATTCCATGCCGGAACCATTGGCGATTGCCAATTGCCGATTGCCGATTGGAAAGAGCGCTCAGGCGGTTCTGCTGCGGGCGAGACATGGCGCTGATTTCAAATCGGCAATTGGCAATCGGCAATCGGCAATCACGCCTGGCCGTCGTTGCCGATTGCTTCTACGGGACAGCACGAGAGGGCTTCTTCGCAGGCAGTGCGTTCCTCTTCACAGGTGGGTTGCTTATAAACAAAGGAGTAGCTGTTTTCATCTGAGCGGATGAAATTCTCGGGGGCCGTATCGCGGCAGACGTCGCAGTCGATGCAAGAGGTATCAACGTAATAAGCGCCTGCAACGTTTTCTTTTACTTTATCGTTTGGATCAGGCATGTCAATCATTGCCAATTGCCAATTGCCGATTGCCAATTGGTAAGACGCTTAAATTGAATGTCCATTTCGAGAGGCATGAATATTGAAGAACGCGGCCATTTTCAAAATTGGCAATCGGCAATCGGCAATTGGCAATGATTAAGGATGCGTCATTTCCTCCGGCTGGACGTACCTGTCAAATTCCTCGCCGGTGAGGAAGCCCAGGGCGATGGCCGCGTCGCGCAGTTTCATTCCATTCTTGTGAGCGTGCTTCGCAATCGCAGCAGCCTTGTCATAACCAATATACGGGTTCAACGCGGTAACGAGCATTAGTGAGTTTCGGAGATACTGATCGATCCTTTCGCGATTGATCTCGATCCCAGCGATGCAATACTCAACAAAGCTGTGGCAGGCGTCATGCAGTAGCCGGACCGAGTGAAGAAAGTTATGGATCATCACGGGCTTGAAAACGTTCAGCTCGAAATTACCCTGCGATCCCGCCATCGTGATTGCCACGTCATTCCCAAAAACCTGCACCGAGACCATGGTCATTGCTTCGCTCTGCGTCGGATTCACCTTACCCGGCATGATAGAAGAGCCAGGCTCGTTCTCCGGCAGGATAAGTTCGCCCAGACCACAACGCGGGCCCGAAGCCAGCCATCGTATGTCGTTCGCGATCTTCATGAGCGAACCCGCCAATGTCTTCAATGCTCCGCTGGCAAACACAATTTCGTCGTGAGCTGAAAGTGCAGCGAACTTGTTCGGGTGCGATCTGAAAGGAAGTCCCGACAATTCGGCAATCTTCTTCGCGGCGCGTTCTCCAAATTCAGGATGAGAGTTGATGCCGGTGCCGACCGCCGTCCCTCCGATCGCCAGATCGAGCAGACCGTTCAGAGCAAACTTCAAACCTTCAATATCGCGCTCGAGCAAACTTGCCCAGCCCGACATCTCCTGCCCCACTGTGATTGGAGTCGCATCCTGCAGATGGGTGCGGCCAATCTTGACGACGTCTTTAAACTGCTCAGCCTTGGCGGAGATCGCCTCCCGAACTTTTTGTATCTCAGGAATCAGCTGGTTCAACCGTTCAGCGGCCGCTATGTACATCGCGGTTGGAAAAGTGTCATTCGACGACTGCGACATGTTCACGTCGTCATTGGGATGGATCGGCTTTTTGCTTCCCATGACACCGCCGGCTAACTCGATCGCGCGGTTCGAGATCACCTCGTTGGCGTTCATGTTGGTTTGCGTACCACTGCCTGTTTGCCAAACGCGCAACGGAAAGTGGTCGTCCAACTTTCCTGAGATGACTTCATCGGCCGCTTGTACGATCAGGTTGAGCGTATCTTCCGGTAGTTTCCCCAAGTCGTAGTTCACCTGCGCAGCGGCTTTCTTGAGAATTCCGAATGCCCGGATCATCTCGCGCGGCATCCTGTCGTCGCCGATGTCGAAGTGCAGGAGGCTGCGCTGAGTCTGCGCGCCCCAGTAGCGGTCGGCGGGGACCTCGATTGCGCCCATCGAGTCGCTCTCTGCGCGTGTCTGTGGGGTTTGATTCTCTTTCTGTTTGAGTGCTTCCACCATGCGGTTCTCTTTCGGGGCGGCTTATCAACCAAGCCAATCATAACAAATTTACAGGTATGGAAGGCGGTTTCAAATTCCGAGTTCAGAGTTTCGAGTTTCGAGTTCAGAGTTCAGAGTTCTGAGTTCTAAGTGCCGAGTTCCGAGTCTCTAGTGTCAGGTGGCAGTTCCGAACTCGAAAATTGGAACTCGGAACTCAGGACTCTGAACTCTGAACTCGAAACTCGAAACTCTGAACTCGAAACTTGTCTTGACCCGGCCCACTGTTATAAAGTTCTTGGGCAATTTAGTCCTTTTAGTTCCCCCCTTAGAGCCCTATGCCCATTCCCGACCAGGAGGCTTTGTCTCTTTCGAGCACTCAGAACGCAACGAGTGTGAAGGAGAGCGCCTTAATTCTTGTCGTTGAGCGCAATCCTGCTGTTCAGCGATTGGAGAAGTTCTTTCTGGAGCAAGCGGGATTTACCGTTGAGTTCGCCAATGATGGCGCCGTCGCTCTTGAGCGGGCCCGCGAACTGAAGCCCAAAATTCTCGTGACTGAGATTTTGGTTCCCCAGCTCGACGGTTTGAGCCTCTGTCGCGCGATAAAAACGGATCCCAGCACGCGCTCAATCCGCGTATTGATTTTCAGTCATTTGCATGCAGAAGATCGCGCTCGCGAGGTGGAAGCCGACGCTTTTCTAATGAAGCCCCTGAACGAACAACTGCTGATCCATACCGTCGAGAAGTTGATCGAGTGGCAAAAATCCACTGTGGGATAAATTCGTGATTCGTGACAAGATATCCACCGGGATTCCCGGGCTGGATGACGTGCTGTTTGGCGGCATCCCGGCTAACACCATCACAGTAATAATGGGTGCCCCGGGCACCGGCAAAACCATCCTGGCTGAACAGCTCGCTTTCGCGAACGCTAGCTACGGTTCTCCTGCACTTTACCTAACGACCCTATCTGAGCCGCTCGAGAAGTTTATTGCCCACGGGCATCACTACGACTTCTTTGATACAGCCAAAATCGGCGAGACGATTTTCTATGAAGATCTTGGTTTAATTGTGCGTGAGCAGGGAATAACCAGTCTCGCCGCAGCAGTAACCGATTTGATAACTGCGCGCTCGCCGAAATTTGTTTTTATAGACTCTTTTAAGTCGCTTAATGAACTGTTCACATCACCGGCCGAGCGGCGGACTGTGGTCTACGATATGGCCAGCGTCCTCTCCTCCTACGAGTGCACGAGTTTCTTGGTTGGCGAGTATGCCTCGGAAATGATGACCGATCTGCCTGAGTTTGCAATCACAGATGTTGTCTTACAGTTGATCAAGTATTCGACGAATCAGCGTGAGCAGCGATTTTTGAGAGTAGAGAAACTTAGAGGGTCAAACTCGAGACCGGGCATGCACGCTTTCTCAATCAGCAATGCGGGGATAGAACTATATCCAAGGTTGTTGACACCTGATGTCGCTCCTAATTACCTGGAACGCATCGAACGAGTTAGCACTGGCGTTGCGGGGCTCGATGAGATGATCGGCGAAGGGTTTTGGCGAGGGAGCAGTACGTTGGTAGCTGGCCCCACGGGCTCCGGCAAAACTGTTCTGTGCATGCACTTTATTTGCGATGGCGCCGACAAAGGAGAGCCCGGTTTGTTTCTTGGGTTGCAGGAAAACCCGACGCAGCTCGCGCGCAGTATGCAGAACTTCGGCTGGGACCCGCAGAAGCTGCTGAATGATGGTTTCGAGTTGATGTATCGCTCCCCTGTAGAAGTGCAGCTCGACAGTATCGCCACGGAATTGTTTCGCCGCGTGCGCGATAATCGAGTAAAGAGAGTGGTGATCGATGCCTTGGGTGACCTGGAGCGGAGCAGTATCGATCCACAGCGGTTCGCAGACTTTACCTACGCGCTGACTCAGTGGTTCGCCGCCCAAAACGTCACTTGTTTAATGACGTATGAATTGAACGATTTATTTGAAGTCCACAGCATCAGCAATCAGGAAGTTTCGAATATGAGCGACAACATTCTGCTGCTGCGGTTGACGCCCGGAGCCGAAATGGAGCGCACTGTCCGCGTCGTCAAAACGCGTGGCAGTGCCCACGACAGCAATGAACACACGCTTCAGATTACTGAAAAGGGATTGATAGTCAAAAGAGCGTAGTATCGGATAGGTGACTGGATGAACGAACCTGGGAAGGGAAAAAAAGAAACCTACAAACGGCTGGCAGAAATCAATCGCGCCATCACGACCTCACTCAACTTCAATGAGGTCCTCAACCTGATCGTCGAGAATGCGGTGGAGTTGGTGAACGCCAGGCTTTCCTTGCTGCTATTGCTCGACAAGGATGGCCAGCTCAGAATTCGTGCGGCGAAAGGTGTCGATCCAGCGCTCTGGAAGTCGTTCTCCGGAGATATGGACGAGGACGTCATTCGAAGACTGCATAAGTCTTTGTCAATCAGCTCAGACGAAACTCTCATCGCCGTTCCCGTAGTAGCGAAAGACTCGCTTAGCGGGCTGCTGGTGGTGGCCCGTGACCGCGCGTTCGATGGCGAAGAGGAATGGCTCATATCGGCTCTCGGCGATCAGGCGGTTATCGCACTCAGCAATGCTCGCCTTTACGAAATGGAGTTGGCCCAAACCAGCCGCGAGCGAGACGAAACGCTCGACGCGCTCCGAATTTCGAACGACAAGATCAACAGTATTCTTGAGAGCATTACGGATCTTTTTTATTCGTTGGATCGCGAGTGGCGTTTTGTCGACATGAATCGACATACCGAAGCTCGGTTCCGCAAAAAGCGTGAGGAACTAATCGGAAAGGTGATCTGGGAGGTTTATCCCGAAACTGTCAACTCGCCATTGTTTGCCAACTTTCACAAAGCGATGGAAGAAATGAAGCCCGTTCATTTCGAGCTGCCGTCCACGATTGTTCCAGGAGTTTGGTTTGAAGCCCACGCATATCCTTCTCCGGATGGGCTGACTGTTTATCTGCGCGAGATCACTGAGCGCAAACAGGCTGAACTTGCCACTCAACTGGTGGTAGCAATAGTCGAATCGTCTGAAGACGCAATCATCAGTAAAACCCTCGATGGCATCGTCACCAGTTGGAACAAAGGTGCCGAGCATGTCTTTGGCTATACCGCCGAGGAGGCGATCGGTAAGTCGATCACCATTCTGATTCCTCCCGAGCGTATTGATGAAGAACCCGCCATCTTGCAGCGCATTCGCCAAGGCAAGCGAGTCGAGCACTATGAGACGGTAAGGAGGCGGAAAGATGGTCGCTTGATCGATATTTCCCTGAGTGTCTCTCCGATTAAGAATGAAGAAGGCAAGATTGTAGGAGCGTCAAAGATTGCGCGGGATATTACCGAAAGCAAACGAGCTGAAAGGGAACGTTTGCAGTTGCTTGAAAACGAACGCCTGGCTCGCAGCGAAGCGGAGGCAGCCAATCGGGTTAAGGACGAATTTCTGGCAACTTTATCACATGAGTTGCGCAATCCGCTGAATGTAATTCTGGGTTATGCCGAGGTGTTGCTGCGCAGCGAGGAGGCAAAACGATCACCGTTCGTAAAACGGAGCGGCGAGATTCTAAAGCGAAATGCTTTGGCCCAGACTCAGCTCGTTCGCGACTTATTAGACCTGTCGCGGTTGCATATGGGTAAGCTTTCATTGAATCGTGAGACGGTCTCGTTAAGTACGATCATCAGTAACGCGGTTGAGACGGTACACCAGGAAGCGGGCGCGAAAGGAATCAACCTTCACGTTGAGATTCCGGAAGAAGTTCTCTTCATTCATGCTGACCCGTTGAGGATGGAACAAGTTGCCTGGAATTTATTGAACAATGCAGTCAAGTTTACTCCTTCCGGAGGAACAATCACCGTACGGTTATTTGGTGAGAATCAACATGCCGTATTGCAGGTAGAGGATACGGGTCAAGGCATAGATCCTGATTTTCTGCCGCATGTGTTCGAAATGTTCCG
>DATEDU010000261.1:0-14694 GCA_035281525.1 Pyrinomonadaceae bacterium
ATACTGCTCGGCTCTTCAAGTCTTGCCGCAGGCTAATCCCAATCCTCCTGCCAATTCTAATCTGGGCCTCGATGGCACGAGGGCAATCAAATCCTCAGAGCCCTACGTCGAATCCGAGTAGCCCAACCGCGAAATCAGACGCGCAAAAAGCGTTCGATAAAATGAAAACCCTGGCCGGTTCGTGGCAAGGTACGGTTATGGGCATGTCGATCAACGTCACAATTCGCGCCGCATCCAGTGGTACCGCAATTCTGCATGAGGCGACTGCCGGTGGAGGACGCCCCCCGGACCATGAAATCACTATGTTCTACGTGGACGGCGATCGTTTGGTCGCGACTCATTATTGTGACGCCGGAAACCGTCAGCGCTTTGAAGGCAAGGTGTCGCCGGATGGAAAGAGCGTGGAGTTCAGCCTTCTCGATGTCGCGGGGGGCACGCAGAGGGGATTCGTGAAGCGGATGGGGTTCAGCATGATCGACGCGAACCATCACACCATAGAATTGACTTTCATCATGCCAGACGGTAAGTCCATCGAGGCGCGTGGCGAATTTCAACGTACAAAATGACGATCCCATGCGACGCCTCATATTAGTCATTCATAGTGTTTAGGAGTACTGTCTGGGGTGGCCGCGATGTCGTTTCGGAAGGGTTCCTGACGACACGAACTGTGATAAAGATAAACTCATGAAGAGGGTAAACTGGCGGATCTGGGCAGGATTTCTCCTCAGCCTGGTGGCGGGATTTAGTTACCCATTTCTATTTGTACGGTGGGCAACAACGCGTGAATTTCCGTGGGCCAATCTGATCCTGTTCGCGATCGCGCTCGTGCTTTTGTTTCTCGGCCTTCGCCGTGCCTTCAAGCCTGACAAGAGAATCGTCTCTAAAGTCTTTGGCTCTTTGGCGGCAGCGTTTGGAGTATTACTTCTCGCGGGGCTGCTTTTCATGATCTACGTCATGGGGTCGTGGCTGCCTGCATCGGCTGGAGCTCCACAGGTTGGACAGAGGGCGCCCGACTTTTCCCTTACTGATCCGAACAATAAGCCCGTGACGCTGGCTCAATTGTTGACGGAGCCAATCAACAACAAGCCACTAAAAGGCGTGCTGCTAATTTTTTACCGCGGCTATTGGTGAGGGAACTGTCACTTCGAGTTGCGAAGTTTCCAAAAGAATCTGACTAAGTTTAACGAGGCGGGAATCCGTATCGTGGGCATCAGCGTGGATACGCCTGAGCAAACTCGCCAGCACATGGTTCAAGAAGCTGGATACAGTTTTACCTTTCTCTCGGATCCAAAACTCGAGACAATTCGCCGCTATGATTTAGTTCACCTCGAAGAGATAGCCAGCGGCAAAGACATTTCGCGTCCGGCTGAGTTCCTGCTCGATACTTCTGGCACGGTGCGCTGGCGAATGGTGACTGAGAACTTTTTTAAGATCGCACAGCCGGAACAGGTTCTCGACGCCGCAAAGGCGCTGTGAGTGCGTCTTCCCTCTGGTTTCAGTCACTCGCTCTGAAACCCGACCTCATCAGGTCTTCAGAAACTTCCATGAAATACATTTGCATTTAGACCCATTACTATTGAACAAGTTCCAAAAGGAGGCGTCGTATGGCCCTTGTCACTCGCTATGATACTCCAGCGTCGCTACGTGATTTTCCCGCAGGCTCACCCTTTTACGATAATTGGCACAACTTCATCGCAACAAATCTGAATGACGTCACCCCAGGCACAAATGGTGGTGAGTTCTACGATGCCTCTCGAATAGATGTAAACGTTCTCGCCGAGCACATCCTGGTTTGGATGGCCTTTCCCCGCCGCGTCCTAATGCCCCGCCGTGACGACCGTACCGCCGCGTTCATTGAGGCAGACAGAACACCGGGCGGCGACGTCGGCAATCGCTTTGTGCAGGACGAATATTGCGAATGGCGCGTTAAGCGGAATGCTGCCGGCAAGATTACGAAGATTACGTTTACCACCGAGTCACCCGAATACTGGGAGGAAATGTGGGCGGTGGACCGCGCGGTAGTAGTAGCCCTCTACCAATCGCTGGTGGACCCGGCGGTCGTCGAGGCCGATCTGCATATAGGCGGGGTGTACCAGCGTCGCAATCGTTGGAACAACGCTGACGGCATCGCGCACCTGATGCAGTCCATCAATACGCTCTCAGCAGCGCTCGATCTTGCACAAGGAAGCGCGACGACACCACAAACGCAGATCACAGGAGTGCCACCACCGCCACCGCCATTGCCGCCTGCGGCAGATAATTATGAAATGCCTGCAGTTGCCAACACGTCTGTGGATCCGCGTGTCGTTTACGACGTAGGCGCGCTGGTGCGCAAGCCACTTTCAGTTACTCTGCGTGAACCCATTGGACTCTACATTACGGGTTTTGACGATACTGGGTGGACCAAACCCGATGGCTCACCTGTGGATGATTATTGGACCATCGTGCGCGGCAGTTCGGGACAGATTCTGCGGCTTGAGTATCAAGTGCCGGCAGCGGCCGGATTCGTCGTCGGCGATATCCAAATCGGTGGCCGGCCCATTGAATGGGGCGGGCAGATAGCAGAACACGTGACGGTAAGTATCGGTGGGATCGCCGGAGTGAGGGCATCATGAAAACAAAAGACGACAAAGACCCCAAGTCAACTAAAAAGATAAAATCACCCGCCGTACCTGAGCCGTTGGAGATCGCAGTTAACACCTCCGCTGTGACCACTAAATTTAATGCCGTTCTCCAGGACATTGGCAAAGTTGAGCCCAAGCTGCCGGCGGGTATTCTGATTCCCGCGTTGACCGGCGATCCCGCTGCCGAAATACCTGGCGCCGAACCAGAACCCGTTTACGACCTGAGAGCCCGAGCCAACATCCAGGGCAACACGATCCCCGGCTTTAATAAAGATCACCAACATTTCCTGTTCTTTCGCATCCGCGACGTCAGGCGCGCCAAACTGTGGTTGCGCTGGATTGCACCACTCATCTCTTCTATGGAAGAAGTACTGACTTGGGTGCGCGCGTTTCGCGCTTTGCGCAAAAGGTTAGGTGCTGAGCCACCGACGTGTGCGACATGGGTAAACATTGCGTTCTCCAGTCGCGCGATCGAACTATTAACGAGCAAGGCCGATGCAGCGGCTTTCGGCGATCAGAGTTTTCGACAAGGATTGGCCGCCCGCTCCACATATCTGGGAGATCCATCGAACACTAAGCACCCGGGCCACCGGCATAAATGGGTCGTAGGCGGTCCTAAGAACGAAGCTGACATCCTGGTGATCGTCGCCGCAGATGATTCTGAAGACTTAGTGGCATTAGTTAATACAATTAAAGCGCGCGCCAGCGCCTCGAACTTGCGCTTAGTTTTTGAGCAAAGAGGCGATAATTTACCAGGTGCATTGCGTGGGCATGAGCACTTTGGCTTCAAGGACGGAGTTTCTCAGCCAGGCGTGCGCGGCAAAGTGTCCGCCGCGCCGGGGGATTTTATTACGCCGCGCTACATCGATCACACTGACGCGCGTGCGCGCATCTTTGCTAAGCCGGGACAGTTGCTTCTGTGGCCGGGACAATTTTTGCTCGGCGAACCTCGACAGAATCCGGAACACCCGTTTAACTCCGCACCGGCAGCACCGGCCGCTCCTCCTGCACCTGCACCTCCGAATTATCCGGCGTGGGCTGCCTTGGGCTCGTACTTGGTATGCCGGCGACTGCGGCAGGATGTGCCGGCGTTTTGGAAGTTCGCGGTTGCCGCCGCATCAGTGGTTGGTCTTTCGGCGGAGAAGTTTGCGTCAATGCTTGTCGGCCGATGGCCAAGCGGTGCACCCATCATGCGCGTACCAGGAGCTGATGATCCGCTACTTGCCGGTGACGAGTGGGCGAACAATCATTTCATATTCAACGACAGTACGCGGCCCTCGGTCCTTCGCCCGATTCCAGGCTATGGTGGTGACCCATTTCCGCAAGCCGTTCAAGACATGCTCGGAAATGTTTGTCCGCACTTCGCGCATATCCGCAAGACTAATCCGCGCGACATCTCGACGGACCTTGGCAAACCGCACGACAGCATGCTGAGAATGATTCTTCGCCGTGGTATTCCGTTCGGACCGCCAATTGTCGGCATTAAGAAGCCGTCGAAAAAGCTTCTCAAGCAGGAACGCGGACTGATCTTCATTTGTTATGGCAGCACGATTGAAGATCAATTTGAACTTCTCACTCGGCGGTGGGCGAATTCTCCAATTCAGCCGAACTTTGGCGGTCATGATCCGATCATCGGACAGCGCGATGAGCGTGGCGCACGCGCGCGCTTCATCGACTTTCCGACGGCGTCTGGGTCTCGCCGTATTCGTATCAAAGATGAATGGGTGATTCCCACGGGTGGAGGCTATTTCTTTTCGCCACCTATCGAGGCAATCGCCGGCGTGCTCGGCGCATGAAAATGATCCGAAGACAACAGTCACGTCAGCATCATTAACTTCGCGTCAGGCGGATATTGCCGGACACGCTTGAGATCGTAATGGGCGTGCCTCCTGCGCCGATGCGTGCACGTACGTTCGGCGACTTCGATTCACTATCCCGTATGGCGTTAGGCACGTCGAGGTAAACCTCACCACTGACATTTGTAGCGCTGAAGTCTGCGTTGACTTCGCTCTTGAACGCAATGTCGATGGAGCCACTCACGCTCTTGATGTGAATGCCCTGCGGGCTCAGGTTAACAAGTGACACGCTCAGGGTACCACTTACGCTCGTCACATCGAGGGAGTCGTTCACTTCACCAAGTCGGACGTTGCCACTGATGCTGGTCACTCGCGCCTCTGCGCCTACGTTGCCGACCTCGAGATTGCCGCTGACGCTGGTCACTTGTAGTTTGCCACCGACGTCAGCAATGTTGACAGAGCCGCTAATACTGCTCACACGCGTCTGGCCCTCTACATCGCCGACTTTGAGCGAGCCACTGACACTGCTGACTGAGAGATCGATGCGTCGAGGCAGCTTGAGTATGACGTGGTGGTTTACTTGAACATTCTGGTCGCGCCGGTGTTCAGGCTCCTGAACGCCACGCACCACAAGGCTGTTATCCCCGTGTATGACTTCGATCTTGTGATACTCAAGGTCAGCACGCGTGCGTGCGGAACGGATGATTTGCACCTCCGCGGTTGCAGTATCCGCATTGACGATTTCGACAGGGCCACGAATGCTCGAGACCTCAACGCGCGCTCCCGGCGCTAGTTTGTACGTCTGATTAATTTCGTCGCGCTCCTGAAAGTCGGCCCTCTGGGCCGTTTCCGTAATAAACTCTGCCCGCGGCATTCCACAGGCCAACATCATGCTCGTAAGCAGTACCGTAGTCAGCATCTCTTTCACCTCTGTAATCCTTGCTAATTGTGATTGGTTGCCGTCATTAATTTATCTCAACAACCAGTGACGTTCCAGTTCGGTCACCGACCTTATTCGTAACGCAGAGCCACCAGGGGATTAACTTTCGTTGCGCGGCGTGCGGGTAGATAACACGCCACTAGCGCAACAACGATCAAAACAAAGCTCGTTATTACCAGAGTGATCGGATCACGAGTCGGTAGAGACGGAATCAAGGAGATCAGTAACTTACCTACTGCATAAGATCCGGCGGCACCAATTACGGCGCCAATCAGGATCACTACTGCACCTCTCCTCAATACCAACCACAGTACATCGCGAGCTTGAGCGCCGAGCGCCATACGAATCCCAAACTCCCCCGTGCGTTGGACCACTACGTAAGAGATAACTCCATAAATTCCAATCGCGGCCAGCACGAGACCCAACGTCGCAAACGCACCCAATAGGTTACCAAGCAACGAAATATATCCAAGGCCTATATCCACAGCGCTACGCGCCGTGCGAACTCTATAAACCGGCACAGTGGGATCAATGCCTGCCACAAGGCCCTTTAAACTCTTCTCGACTGCTTCGGGAGATTGCGCAGTGCGCAGCCCAATGGTGAGAGAATCTGGAACCCACTGGGGCAGTGGTACAAAGGTTTGGTAGCGCGTATATGGTTCAGCTAAATCGGCGGGATACTTCATGTCTCTAACTACACCCACGACTTCTGCCCAGTCCTTCTCACGGGGATTACTGATTCGCTGCCCGATAGGATTTTCGTTCGGCCAAAAGCGTTGGGCCATTGAGTCGTTTATGATCACCACCCTCGGTCGCTCAGCCATGTCTCGGTTGTTGAACGTGCGTCCACGTAATAATTGAACTCCGTAGGCGGCGAAATAATCGGTGCTCACTGGCTCGATAAACACTTCAGGATATTGATCGGGCGGCGGTTCTGGCCGGCCCTCAATTACGAATGAATCACTGCTGTTGAAACCGTACACTGGCTGTGAGTTACCGAGCGCGACGTGCTGCACGCCGGGTAACGTCTTTATTCGAGTCTCCAGCTCCGAAAAGAAGGCGACACGCTGCGCATTCTTAGCATATCTTTCTCCGCGCAAGCTCATATTCGCCGTTACCAGTCCATCGACGCTCCAGCCCGGATCCGAATTAATAAATCTTTGCAGACCGCGGAGGAATAGACCCGCAGCAGCAAGTAGGATCATCGCGAATGCGACTTCACCAATTATTAGTACATGTCGCAAACGATGCTGTGAGCGTCCCGCCGTCATGCCACGTGCGTTCTCGCGTACCGCCTGATTGATGTCAGCGCGCGACGCGAACCATGCAGGCATAGTTCCAAACAACACTCCAGTCAACAAAGAACTAGCAAAGGCAAAAGCAAAAACCTTCAGATCCAGGTCGACTTCAGCACCGGGCAAGTTGGGGAAGAGCTGATTACTGATGAATCTCACACCCCACCACGCCAGTCCCAGACTCAACAACCCACCAATTAGCGCCACCATGATGCTTTCCGTGAGCGACTGTCGCAGTAGCCGGAATCGACCAGCGCCCAATGCAGCACGGACGGCAAGTTCGCGTGAACGTGAAGCAGTCCGGACCAACTGGAGGTTGGCAATGTTTGCGCAGGCGATTAGCAAGACAAAACCAGCAAGGCCGAATGTGAACCACATCACCTTTCTGCCGATGTCGTCAGACATTGAGCGCTGAAGCGGTTCAAGCCGAACACTGTCGGGGTTTTGGGTGTTTGGTGAATTTTCTTTGTTAATATTAGCGACCAGAGTAACCATGCTTTGCTCGGCCTGCTCGATAGATACTCCAGGTTTAAGGCGGGCAAACGACTGTAGATAGTTAGCGGTTGTTCTCCTTTGCTCAGGGGTAAAGGCGAGCGGTTGCCAGAAATCCACTCCTCCCCAAAGGATGGGATGATCAAAGCCCGGAGGCATCACTCCGACGATGCTCACTGTCTTTCCATCCAGTTGCAGAGTGCGACCCAGAACACTTGGATCGCCTCCAAAGCGTTTTTGCCAAAATCGGTCGCTGAGCACGATGACGTTGTCGGCGCCTGCCTCGAATTCCTCCGGGCTGAAAAGACGACCTAGAGCGGGCTGAACGCCGAACAGCGGAAGGAAGTCAGCCGTTCCCGCGAGACCAGTCAGTCGTTCAGCTGCCTGACCCTCCTGAACCAGGTGGCGGCTGTAATAGGTGTAGGCGGCCATCTTTTCAAACACTGTGTTCCTCTCGCGCTGAGTGAAGAAGTTGCCAGGGTTATGCGGCCAACTCTGGGAATGAGGCGAAGTTCGAAAGACGCGCACCAACTGCGACGACTGAGGATAAGGAAGCGAGCGAAAGAGAAATGTATTCAGGACGCTAAACATCGCGGTGTTCACGCCAATTCCCAACGCTAAGGTGAGTGCCGCAACGATTGTGAAGCCTTTGTGCTTAAGCAGCATCCGTACGCCATAGCGGACATCCTGAAGCAAGCTTGTCATGTTCACTCCTTCCGAGTTTCGAGGCAGGCCTAGTGGTGAATTATATTTTATGGACACCACAAAAGCTTCAAATGTGACAGCCAGTTGTGTTTTTGGTCAAAATAAAGTCGGCTTTACAATTAAACGCGAGGCTGTCATAACATTTTGTCTTTTTTCTCCGTGCTCTCTGTGTCTCCGTGGTGAATTTTGATTTGTACCACGGAGGCACGGAGATCACGGAGAAGAACACCGACACTTAATGAACCGACGAAAATTACTACAGGGCATCGCAGCAACTGTCGCTCAATTCGTCGCTTGGCGTCTGCCTATCAAAGCCGCAGCAACGGGTTTAAGCACGAGGCCTCTGATACCGACCGGTCCCGGCTTGCCCACGAGGCGTCTAAGACCGACCGATCCCGGGTGGCCCAGTGCGTCAAGCTGGGAGCAATTAAAAAAGGCAGTTGGCGGCAACTTGGTTCCAGTGCGATCGTTGCTCGGCGCGTGTTCGAGCAATCCTCAGAGTGACCTGTGCGTTGACGCGACGAAAAACATACAAAATCCGTTCTACATAGGCGATCAGCCAGGAGGCACGCAGGTATCTGGCTGGTTGGACGCCTGGACACCAGCGCCAAGTGTCTATGCCGTAGAAGCGAGAAACGCGAATCACGTAGCAGCCGCTGTCAATTTCGTCCGCGACCACAACCTTCGACTCGTCGTTAAGGGTGGCGGCCACAGTTACCTTGGAACATCTAACGCGCCTGATTCGCTTCTGGTATGGACTCGCGCCATGAACAAGGTAACGTTGCACGACGCGTTTGTGCCGAGAGGTTGCAAGATGAGACCGGTGCCGGCAGTGTCTGCCGAATCAGGCGCTATGTGGATAGATCTATATCAAGCGGTTACGACTGAAGGTGGGCGATACGTGCAAGGCGGCGGCTGCACGTCCGTAGGATCTGCTGGTCTTGTCCAAAGTGGAGGCTTTGGATCTTTCTCTAAAGGATTCGGCACAGCCGCGGCTTCATTACTCGAGGCCGAAGTTGTTACCGCTGACGGCAAAATACGCGTCGTAAATGCTTGCACGAATCCGGATCTTTTTTGGGCGCTTAAAGGCGGAGGCGGTGGCAGTTGGGGTGTAGTGACGCGAGTTTCGCTTCGCACGCACGAGTTGCCTGAGTTTTTCGGATGGGCCGGCGGTACGGTCAAAGCCCGAACTGACGACGCGTTCCGCAAACTAATCGCACACTTCATTAGCTTTTACGCCGCAAACCTTCTTAACCCTCACTGGGGCGAACAAGTCGCGGTGGGCGGCGATAACACTCTTAGCCTTTCGATGGTCTGCCAGGGTCTTACTGGAGAAGAGACCAAACAAGTCTGGCAACCGTTCTTCGATTGGGTAAGTGCATCGCCGGCAGATTTTTCAGCAAACCGGTTACGAACCGGTGCTGGGAAAGCGCGCGATTGGTGGGATGTGCCTCAGAATGACTCAATGGTCCAGGACCGGCGACAAGGTGCACCAAAACACCATGGCTGGTGGCGAGGCGATCAAGACCAGGTTGGCGCTTTTATTCATGGTTATGATTCGATGTGGTTGCCGGCGGTCCTGTTGAAACCTGAGAAGCAGTCACTGCTCGCTAATGCACTCTACCTTGCTAGCCGGCACAAGAGAGTACAGTTGCATTTTAATAAGGGGCTGGCCGGTGCGTCCGCTGAAACGATCGCGGCGGTAAAAAACACGGCGACTAACCCGGCAGTGTGCGAAGCTTTTTGCTTAGCAATTATCGCCGATGGTCAACGTCCTTCCTATCCGGGTCTGTCTCGACCGGCAATTGATCTCGGCGAAGCACGTAACGACGCGCGCAAAATCGATCTGGCAGCTCAGGAGTTGCGCAGAATCGCACCAGGTGCGGGTTCGTATGTCTCAGAGAGCAACTTCTTCAATGCCTCTTGGCAACGCGCTTACTGGGGCAAGAACTATCCAAGGTTGCGGGCAGTGAAAAAGAAATATGATCCTGATGGATTGTTCTTTGTGCACCACGGTGTTGGGAGTGAAGAGTGGAGTCCTGACGGATTCTCCCGTCTGGGATAAGTGGTTGGGATTAGAACCTGACAACTCATGACAAAATTACTTTCGTTTATTATTCCCACATTAATGATTCTGAGCGGCTCAAGTTTTAAGTCCGATATGCAAACGAGTCGGCTGCCGTATCGCAATCCTCGTTTGGCGGTGGACCAGCGTGTCGCCGATCTGCTCAGCCGCATGACGCTTGAAGAAAAAGTCGCTCAGACGCAGACGATGTGGGTGCGCGAGCAGTTCAAGTTGTTAGCAGACGACAAAGGCAACTTCGCTCCGGATCAAAAGACCCGAGAGCTGCTCAAGCTCGGCCTTGGCCAGGTAGGAGGTCCGAGCCAGGGTGCGAGCGACTCTGAGAAAGTTACGCCTCCTTACTTTGGTAAAGGTCCGCGCGCAAACGCCATTTTCAACAACGCCATTCAACGTTACGTAATCGAAAACAGCGGGCTTGGGATTCCAGTGTTTTTCCATGAAGAAGCATTGCATGGATTGGTCTCACCCGGTGCGACTAGTTTTCCGCAAGCTATTGCTCTCGCGAGCACGTGGAACGTCGAACTTGTTCGCGAAGTTTTTTCAACGGCCGCACTCGAAGCACGCAAACGCGGCACGCATCACGTCTTAGCTCCAGTGGTAGATCTCGCGCGCGATCCACGCTGGGGCAGGATGGAGGAGACGTTTGGCGAGGATCCATTCCTCGTCTCGCGAATGGGTGTCGCTGCCGTCCAGGGATTCCAGGGAGATGGACCAACAATTGACAACCAGCACGTGATGGCTACGCTCAAGCACTTTGGCGCGCACGGGCAACC
Organism: Pyrinomonadaceae bacterium; assembly: GCA_035281525.1. Classification (GTDB taxonomy): domain Bacteria; phylum Acidobacteriota; class Blastocatellia; order Pyrinomonadales; family Pyrinomonadaceae; genus PSRF01. Next base: position 10,709 of record DATEDU010000261.1, read on the forward strand.
GGAAAGTGGAACCAATGTTGGACCAGCAAATTTTTCTGAGCGACTCCTGCGAGAAGTCTTCTTCTATCCGTTTGAGGTTGCAGTGAAGGAGGCTCGTGTGACGAGTGTGATGCCTTCTTACAACGAGATCGACGGCCTGCCATCACATGCGAACAAATGGCTGTTGCAAAAGGTCCTGCGTGAGGAATGGGGCTTCGACGGTCTGATCGTTTCAGACTACTTTGGCATCAATGAGTTGATGACCCGTCACAACGTTGAGCCCACGCAAACCGCTGCGGCCAAACGAGCGCTCGAAGCGGGCGTCGACATGGAGTTGCCGCACAATCAATGTAACCACACGTTAGTCCAGCAGGTAAGAGATGGTCAGGTTTCGGAAGTTATTCTCGACACGGCAGTCGCACGAATATTAAAAGCAAAGTTTCTGCTGGGACTATTTGAAACACCGTATGTTGATCCTGATGAGGCAGAGCGCGTCAGCGAGACAAAGGAAAGCCGCTCACTCGCGTTAAGAGCAGCACGCGAAGCAATCACGCTGCTTAAGAATCAAAACAATCTGTTGCCGCTCGACCGCAACAAGATTCGTTCGATCGCGGTGATCGGACCAAACGCCGCGCGCGTCGAACTTGGCGAATACAGTGGCGGCCCAACTCAGAAGGTCAGCATTCTTCAGGGAATCAAAGACAAGGTGGGGAGCCGGATCAAGGTCAACTATGCTGAAGGTTGCAAGATCACGACAAGCGAACAACCAAGCTGGCATAAAGACGATGTCCGGCTGAGCAATCCTGCCGATGATGATGCGCGTATCGCGGAAGCAGTGAAGGCTGCACAAGCCTCGGATGTTGCTTTGGTTGTTGTTGGCGATAATGTTGAAACGACCAGAGAAGCCTGGGCCGAGAACCACCTTGGCGACCGCGACAGTCTCGACTTGCTGGGACGACAAAACGATTTGGTTAAGGCGATCGTGGAAACCGGAAAGCCGACCATCGTTTTCCTAATTGGCGGGCGTACGCTTTCGATCAACTACATTGCTGAGCGTGTGCCTGCCATTTTTGAAGGGTGGTATCTCGGCCAGGAAACTGGAACCGCTGTCGCCGACGTGTTGTTTGGTGATTACAATCCCGCAGGCAAGCTGCCGGTCACAATGCCGCGCAACGTCGGTCAGCTTCCTTTTTACTACTATCACAAGCCGACCGCGAGACGCGGCTATTTGTTCAGCGACCGAGAGCCGCTCTTCGCGTTTGGTCACGGCCTGAGCTACACGACCTTCAAATATGCCAATTTACGAGTGACACCGGATAAGACTGGGCCACACGGCCGCGCGACTGCTACGGTCGAAGTGACAAACACCGGACAGCGCGCCGGCGATGAGATTGTACAAATGTATATCCGCGACGATTTTGGTTCGGTAACGCGACCGGTAAAAGAGTTGAAAGGTTTTACGCGAATACACCTCAAGCCCGGCGAAATGAAAACGGTAGAATTCGCGATCACGCCTGACAAGTTGTCGTTTCTCAACGAAGATATGAATCGCGTAGTCGAACCCGGTACTTTCACCATCATGGTTGGACCAAGCTCGCGTAATGACCAATTGTTGATGGCAAAGCTGGAGATTTTGGACAGGTAAGGTGGCGGATCAAGTTCGAACTGCAACTTTCAAGAATGCGACTTCTTCGCGCCAAAGGCGCGAAATAAGGTAGCCAGGGGCAAAGTGCTGAGCGCAGCGAAGCACGACGCCCCTGGGAGTAGGTATCAACAAAAGAATGAGCACTGAAGGTGCGAAAGACGATTTTCGGCTTCTCCTCGTTCTACCGCTCTTTCAGAGCTCGGCATGAATTACTGTCGGTCCAGGGGCGGCGCTCTTCGCTGCGCTCGGAGCTTGCCCCTGGCTACCTTATATCGCGCCTTCGGCGCGAAGAACTTGCACTTCCAAAGTGAATTTGGGTGATACTAATCATGGGCGACGATCTTTTTATTCCGCGACCGGAACACAAGTTTACTTTTGGACTTTGGACTGTAGGCAACCGCGGGCGTGATCCGTTTGGCGATGCCGTGCGTCCAACACTCAATCCGATCGCTGCGGTGCAACTGTTGTCGGAAGTTGGCGCGATGGGCGTCAATCTTCACGACAACGACCTTGTTCCCATCGACGCAAATGCGGGCGAGCGTGATCGCATCGTGCGCGAGTTCAAAGCGGCTTGCGACGAGCACAATCTGAAAGTGCCGATGGCGACTGTGAACTTGTTTTACGATCCGGTTTTTCGTGACGGTGCGTTTACCTCAAACGATCGACGAGTGCGCGACTATGCTTTGCAGAAAACGATGAAGGCAATGGATCTGGGCCATGAGCTGGGCGCGCGAGTCTTCGTTCTGTGGGGCGGCCGCGAAGGAGTCGAGACCGATGCGTGCAGGAGAGGTGACGAGGCGATTAAACGTTTTCGAGAAGCAATCAACTATCTCGTCGAGTATTCTGAAGCGCAGCGTTACGGATATCGCTTTGCGCTCGAAGCCAAACCGAATGAACCACGCGCGGACATCTATTTTCCTACCACCGGATCGTACCTCGCGTTCATCGAGACACTCGATCGACCTGAGCACGTCGGAGTTAATCCGGAAGTGGCTCACGAACAGATGGCGGGATTAAACATGTCGCACGCAGTGGCCCAGGCGTGGGAGGCGGGCAAACTCTTCCATATCGATCTCAACGATCAGCTGCCGGGTCGGTACGATCAGGATTTGCGTTTTGGCTCAGCGAATCCGAAAGCCGCATTCTGGTTAGTGAAGTTTTTGGAAGATGTTGGCTACGACGGCTCGCGGCACTTCGATGCGCACGCGTATCGCACCGAAGACTACGAAGGCGTCAAGGATTTCGCGCGTGGTTGTATGCGTACTTACTTGATCCTTAAAAGTAAAGCCGAGCAGTGGAACGCAGATCCCGATATTAAAGCTCTACTTGCTGAGATTGCAGAATCCAATGACGAAGACGGTCGCCAGTACTCGTCCGAGCACGCGCAGCAGTTGCTTGCACGCGATTTTGATCGCGGACAGATGGCTGGTAAAGGATTGAAATACGAGCGACTCGATCAGCTAACCACCGACATCCTGCTTGGCGTTAGATAATGACACTGCTGCTCGGTATAGACCTTTCAACCACTGGCGCCAAAGCGCTGCTCATTGATCAAACAGGACGGGTAGTCAGCACTGCGACAACGCCTTTGAGCTTGTCTACGCCCAGAGATCTATGGTCGGAGCAGGAACCTCGAGACTGGTGGGAAGCAACCACCAACAGCATCAGACAAGCATCCGCAGACGCCCCGCGTCAAAAAGTCAGCGCAGTTGGATTAACCGGACAGATGCATGGACTGGTCGTGTTGGATCACGCAGGCCAAGTGTTACGGCCGGCCATCTTGTGGAACGATCAACGGTGCGGTGCAGAATGCGATGAGATACGCGCGCGCGTCGGCCGCGAACGTCTGGTCCAAATCACCGGTAATGACGCGCTCACAGGATTCACCGCACCAAAGATCCTGTGGCTCGAGAAGAACGAACCGGACATCTATCGTCACGTCAAACACGTCCTGCTTCCCAAGGACTACATTCGTTACAAACTCACCGGCGAGCTCGCCATGGACAAAGCGGATGGTTCCGGCACGGTGCTCTTTGATCTTCGTAAGCGAACGTGGTCGCCTGAAATCCTGGAATCGCTCAACCTCCCGGCGGACTGGTTTCCCCAAACATTTGAAGGGCACGAAAAAACGGGCGAAGTAAATGAGGAGGCAGCGGAGCTAACAGGACTCTCTGCCGGAATTCCGGTCGTTGCGGGAGGTGGAGATCAATCGGCGCAAGCGATCGGCAGCGGCGTCGTTCGTCCCGGAACTATGGCTGTGACGCTTGGCACATCCGGTGTTGTATTTGCTGCTACCGAGTCGCCTTTGATCGAACCGCAAGGACGGCTGCATGCGTTTTGTCACGCAGTCGCAGGTCGTTGG
>DATEDU010000262.1:0-8043 GCA_035281525.1 Pyrinomonadaceae bacterium
ATATTTTGATTCTCAGGCAGACAGCATCACGGAAGAGCATATCCGCATATGTTCAATTCCGGCGCCGCCTTTTGGTGAGAGCGAGCGAGCTAATTATCTAAACCAGCGCTTTCAGGAAATTGGTCTTACCGAGAATCAAATCGACGAAGAAGGTAACTGTATTGCTCTTCGCCGAGGCGCGTCGCTTTCCCCGCTACTCGTCGTCAGCGCACATCTCGACACAGTCTTTCCAGCCGGCACGGACTTCACGGTGCGTCGTGCGGGTCGCAAATTACTCGCGCCCGGAATCTCCGATGACAGCTCGGGACTAGCAGTACTTCTGGCACTCGCCGGCGCTTTGGAGACGAACAATATTGAAACCGAAGGTTCACTCTTGTTTGTTGGCACAGTTGGCGAAGAAGGAAGAGGGAACCTGCGCGGCGCTCGTTATTTATTGAACAAGGGTCGTTGGGCGAACCGCATCGATGCTTTTCTGAGTTTCGATGGAGGTGGAATAGATCGCATCACCAACAGTGCGCTTGGCTCGCGACGTTATCGTGTGACTTTGCGAGGCGCAGGCGGACATTCTTGGGCAGACTTCGGCGTCTCCAATCCAATTCACGCGTTGGGAGGCGCGATCTCGAGACTCGCTTCGTATCCTGCACCGGCAGAACCCAGGACGACTTTCAATGTGGGACGGATCGAGGGCGGCTCGAGCGTTAACGCTATTCCCGTCGAGGCTACTATGGAAGTCGATCTGCGTTCGACGAGTGAAGCCGAGTTACTCCGACTTGACGCGTTCTTTCGACGCGCAGTCCGTGAAGCAGCGTCATCGGAAAACGGAGCGCGACGGAAAAATGCGGCGGCTCTGGAGTTGAGCCTCGAATTAATAGGTGAACGACCGAGCGGTGAAACGCCAGCAAACTCACCGATTGTCGAACTAGCGGTAGAAGCAACGAGAAGTTTGGGCTTTACACCGCGGTTAGAACAAGCGTCAACGGATTCGAACGTGCCAATTTCGATGGGGATTCCCGCAATCACGTTAGGAGCGGGCGGTCAGTCAGGAAATTCGCACACGCTCGAAGAATGGTATGACCCTCGCGGTCGCGAGGCGGGACTCAAGAGAGGACTGCTTGTCGCGCTGGGAATAGTTGGAGTCAGGAAAAGGTAAACAGGTGAAAGGGGAACAGGTGAAAGGGGAACAGGGTAACAGGGGACACTCCCATTCCCCTGTTACCCCGTTCCCCTGTTCTCCTTTTCTTAGTTGATCGGAATCGTAATCGTTGCTGAGCCGGCCTTGCCCGGGGGGAACCGCTTTTGACGCGCGATGCGGATGGCTGAAGGGTCCGCTCCTGACGCTTGTACTACCCTTCCCGACTCATCATAAGTAACAGTAACTGAAACCTTCTTCGGCCCCTTGCTATCTTCTGCCGAAGGCTGAGTCGCCACAGATCGATTCGCCATTGACGCTCGATCTTCACGCTTGGCACGATCTCTTTCTCGCTGCCGTCTGGCTGCCAACGCTGCCGCATCCTCATTCGCTGAAGGCTGTTCTGGAGCAGTTGGCTGTGCCGGTGGCTGATCTGTTGGCGCTGCAGAAGCTTCGGGCGTGGGCGCTGGCGCCGGTGGCATCGTAGCCACTGCTGATACCGTGTTTCGACTGTACCAGCCTGCCGGAACGCCCACCGCTGCCACGCTGCCAAGCACCGCAACAACTACTCCAGCACCAAACAACGGCTTCCGCTTGGAGATCGATTCTTTATCTAAAAAGGAAAGAAATGCCGGCATCGACTCGCGACGCGTAGACGTAGCGTTCTCAACTTCATCCTTAACGGAATCCATCTCGGGCTCATAACCGCTGGGGAAAGCGTCGGGCGGTGTAACTCCCTCATCCAGCCGGCGCAGACCTTCGAGCACAACCTGCGTCCACGGCTGGTTAATCGTGCGCTCCGAGCTTTCAGCGGAGGCATTGAATTCAAACTTGGCATTTGGCAACGTCAGCGCGTAATAAACTGCGTCGATACCACGCACTACGCCAATCCGAGCATCCACGACCGAGCCACTTTGAAGATAAAAGTAACCGGGGCCTTGAGGATAAAGAACGGTAAGTCGCCCTGACTTCCGCTGGTTGCAGAAGAATTCAATGAGTTCCGAAAGCGAAAGATCGCTGAGGTGTCCGGTCAATGCCATGAGAATACTCCTCTACGCGGGAGAGATTTGGGGAAGTGGAAGTGGCGTACGCGGAATGTACGCCACTGTGAACATCAGTTGGAGAGAGCAAATTTGTAGTTAATCACGCCAGTTACTTTCACTGGCTGTCCCGAAAGTTTCGTTGGTGAAAAGCGTGCTCTCAGTGCAGCTTGAATAGACGCCTCCCGCAACGTTGTCGGACCGGCAGTGGCTTGCGCCGAGATCACTTTTCCGTTTTCGTCGATTACGACTTCGACAGTTACTAGTCCCGACGTTCTCATCCGCTTCGCCGTTTCAGGATAGGACGGTGCCGGCAAGGAAAGCGCGACACCATTGAGAACTCCGCCAGAAACAGGTTTGAGAATCGGCCTCGGAGCAGGAGCAGATGAGATTGGTACGGGGTTGGGCGGCGGTTCAGAGAGACCCTCTAATGCCTCATTTGTACTTGAGTCAGTACTAATGGTCTTTAGTTCGGCCGAATTGGTGACGTTCACTTTGCCTGCGGCAATTGAAGCAGGCGGCAGTGAAGGGCTCACGGATTTTTGAACGGTCGCTGCACCCTTGTTTGCCTGATCGCTGGCGGGACTTGATGCAGGTTCTGGATTCAGCTTGGCCACATCGGTTGCGGCATTCGACGCTGCGGGCGCCGGCGCTTTGGATTGTGGCGTGGCTTGGGCCATTCTCACCATGTTCTCGTCCAGGTAATACATGATCGAGCGATAGGTGATTTCACTCGGCTCAAAATTGAACTTGCCGCTGTTGTCGATCACTGCAACAGACGTAGTCATCTTGTTCCAGTTGCCAGCGAAGTCAAACTCGTACTTGTAAGTCTCTTTGCTTAACAACGTGCCGTCGTTATTCAGCAAAGTCATCTCACTGATGTTCCCTTTTTCGTCGTACTTATAAACTTCTTTTCCTGTAAGCGTCGCTCCGGCAACCGGAAAATACTGATTCTCAATCTTGTTGCCTTTGACGTCATATGCTACGACCTCGAGGAGAGCACGCTTACCTTCGATGGGCCTGTTGTCGGTGTTTGTTATTTTGACTACTTCGGTACGAACTCTCCTGACCGGTCCAACGAGTCCATCTTTCACTCGATCACTTTCGACCGTGTCCACGGACGGCTGGAAGCCGGTGGATTTCGCGGTTAAGCCTGATTGGCCCAAGGTCGGGGAATTCGCCAGCAAAAAAATTCCAGCGAGAATCGCCAGGCTGGCTATGCGGCTTGTTTTCAACATCTTCTTCTTTCGCTCCTGTAGCGAGGTGGTGGGACAAGTGGATTTAATGGGCGGGCGGGGCTGCTACTGTGTCAGACGCCGCGACACAGCAAGCATAATAAACGAGTTAAACTAGGTTTGTCTAGGGCAAACATCGTGAGAAAGGGGCCGAAATTGAGGTTTTTCGGGTCTTGAAGGGTTTTCAGCTCGCGAACAGGCTGGCAGACCGACTTTCCGAGAGTATTGCCCGAGTCGCCTCAAATACCTCTTCCACGGTAATGCTCTGAATTTCGCTGCTATAGAGTATCCGGTGGCGATCACCCTGAGGTAGGTAGCTCGTCGGAGCGCGCTTATCGAGCAACAATACGACCGGCGCTCCGACCGCAGACGCTATGTGCATGGGCCCGGTGTCGTTAGAGACAAAAGCCACGAGTCGCGACTGCGCGGCGGCCACCTGGGGAAGGGTGAGCCCGTCGAGTACGACGGTGCCCAACGGAAACTGTCGTTTGATCTCGTGGACGAATGCACGTTCTTCGGGACCGGCGAAGGCTAAAATCCTGACGCGAGTATTTCTCACGAGAAAATCGGCGAGTTCGGCGAACCTTTCCAACGGCCAACGCCGGCTGGGATGACCTGCACCCGGAAATATTCCAACCAGAGGTGCGCCGATGTCGGCTTTCGCCTTTTTCAGGATGCGATCGACAGGAGCAAGATCAGTCGATCTTGGTTTCAGCACCGGCAAACGTGCCGCATTCTTTACTCCCAGCGGCGACAGCACATCCAAATAGCGATCGATTAGATGACGCCGTCGATGGTCGACTTCGACAGGCGGCCGAGGCCGGAAGTTTGAAAGGAAGTCGAGTGAACGAGTTGGACGTCGCGAGTAAAGGCGCTTGCGCGCGCCTGACAGAAATCCAAGCAGGTTCGTCTCGGAAAGGCTGTGCAGATCAATAACGAAATCGAACTTCTTCTCACGAACGTTCATTACCAGTTTGAAGACGCGAGCGATCGAAAGGGGAATGAAGCCGTCACGCAACGCTACTCGATCTACGACCAGCGTCGAGTCGACATAACCGGACAGATCGACGATCTCAGCTCCAGGTTTTCCTACAGCAACGGTGATGCGCGCTTGCGGAAATCGTTCACGGACTGCTCGAAGCGCGGGCAGACTTAGAACCACGTCGCCGAGCTGGCCAAAATCAATCACTAAAATGTTGCGTGCATCGAAACTCAATTTTACTCGTTTAAGACGCGCGTAAATCACGCCCTGTCATTTCCGGTGGCTGAGCGATACCCAACAATCCCAGGACAGTCGGTGCAACATCCTCCAGGGCACCACCTTCGCGCAGCTTTAGACCGCGTGAAGCCGGATCGATGAGATGAAAGGGGACTGGATTTGTTGTGTGCGCTGTGTGTGGCTGCCCTGTCTCTGGATTGATCATCTGTTCGGCGTTCCCGTGATCTGCCGTAATGAGGCTGATGCCTCCAGCGTTCATAATCGCTTTTGTTATCCATCCAAGGCAGATGTCGACGTGCTGGCACGCTTCAATCGTTTGATCCAACTTCCCTGTATGTCCAACCATATCCGGGTTCGCAAAGTTTATGACGAAGACGTCTGTCTCACCATCCAAGATTCCGTCGAGCACTCTCTGCGTAACTTTGAAAGCAGACATCTCCGGCCTGAGATCGTACGTCGCAATTTTCGGCGACGGTACCAGTAGGCGACATTCAGACGGGTACTCTTTCTCAACGCCGCCGTTAAAAAAATAAGTCACATGGGCATACTTCTCGGTCTCAGCCAGCCGGTAGTTGCGCACGGTGTAATCGGCCCACACCTGAGCCAGAACTTGGTCATGCTCCTGAGGTGGAAACGCCACGGGAATCGGAAATGTTCGATCGTACACAGTGAAACAAACGAAGTTGGTTTGAGGCCGGTCGTCGATGGGAAATTCGTTGAAACCGGCGACTGCAAGTGCGCGCGTGAGCTGCCGCGCACGATCGGGTCGAAAGTTAAAAAAGATTACCCCGTCACCATCTTTTAATTCGGCGATAGGTTGCCCATCGGCGCGCAGCAAAACAACCGGTTCAATGAATTCGTCAGTTACGCTGCGCTCGTAGGACTTTTCGATAGCGGCAATCGGATTGGTCGCAGGCTCGCCCTGACCTTTAACGAGCAGGTCGTATGCTCGTTTAGTTCGTTCCCAGCGCTTGTCGCGATCCATTGCATAGTAACGACCTATGATCGTGGCAATCTGTCCACACCCAATTTCCTCGATGCGTTTTTGTAATACGGCGATGTATGAAACAGCGGACTTTGGCGGAGTGTCGCGCCCGTCGAGAAAACAATGCACGTAGACTTTTTCCAGTCCTTGCAGTTTGGCCATTCGCAGCAAAGCGTAGAGATGATCGATGGAGGAGTGGACCTGGCCATCGGAAATCAAGCCCATCAAATGTAAAGCCGACCCACGTTCTTTGATCCGAGCCATCGTCGTCACCAGCACCTTGTTCTGGAAAAAATCTCCGGTCGAGATCTCATAGTCAACTCTGGATACGTCCATACGAATGACTCGACCCGAACCGATGTTCAAGTGACCGACTTCGGAATTTCCCATGACTCCAGCAGGCAATCCCACTCTGATCCCCGAAGCTTCCAGAAGCGTGTGAGGGTAAATTTCCATTAAGTGGTCGTAATTCGGTGTGTCAGCCAAGGCAATCGCATTACCTTCGCGTTTCGGCGAGTAGCCCCAGCCGTCGATGATTACAAGAGCAAGCGGTCGGTGATTGTTCATCAACTTTGTCTGATTGCGCAGATCATTCTCTCGGTGTCGAGTCGTCTTGCCAATAGTCCGGTGACTCCTGCATGTTCGGATCGGGCCGTTCCATCCAACGTTCGGGTTTCTTTAGCTCGTTGAAGCCGAAGTTGCGATATAGCCCGTGAGCATCTTTCGTCGCTAGTACCCACCGTCGGAATCCTTGCAGCTCAGGGTGGGACAGGATCACCTCCATAAGCCATTTAGCGAGACCACGGCCCCGAAACTCATCAAGCACGAATACATCTGCAAGCCACGCGAACGTCGCATAGTCTGTGACCACGCGAGCGAATCCGATTTGTTTATTGTCTTTGAAAAGTCCGAAGGGTAGTGAATTATCAATCGAGCGTTTTACGACCTCGAGGCTGCGACCCTTGGCCCAGTATGTCTGATGCGACAGGAAATCGTGGATAGCGGCGAAATCGAGGCGATCTCTATCGGTGCTGATTAAGTACTCACCCTGCCGCCACTCTCGATTCATCGGCTTACCGTCTTGGCGCGAGCTCGTTTTGCGCGATTGACTGACTGCGGCGCAGCATTAATTTGATAGAACGCCTTATGTCCTGGGAATCGTGCCATTCCGCGGAGATCTTCCTCGATCCTGAGTAGTTGATTGTATTTTGCAATCCGATCAGTACGTGAGAGCGAGCCCGTCTTTATCTGACCTGCGTTTGTAGCCACAGCCAAATCGGCGATGAAAGGATCCTCGGTTTCACCCGAGCGATGTGAGATCACGGCTGTACGGCGATGAGTCTTTGCCAGCTCAATACAGTCGAGTGTTTCGCTGAGAGTGCCAATCTGATTCACCTTAATGAGAATTGAGTTAGCCACGCCAAGTTCGATTCCTTTGCGCAGGAACTCTGAATTAGTGACAAACAGATCGTCACCAACGAGCTGCACCCGAGTTCCGACTTCATCAGTCAAAGTCTTCCAGCCATCCCAATCGCTTTCGGACATTCCGTCTTCGATCGAGATGATTGGGTATTTGTCGATCCAGTCTTTCCAGAATGCGACCATCTCATCGCTGGTCAATTTTCGTTTATCACTCTTCTTAAATATGTAGACGTTGTCTTCGTAGAACTCGCTGGCGGCGGGGTCGAGCGCCAGCAGGCAATCAGTGCCAGCAGAATAACCGGCCTGACTGATTGCTTCGAGGATGGTTTCGATTGCTTCTTCATTCGAACGGAGGTTAGGAGCAAACCCTCCCTCGTCGCCAACGCTCGTCGCATAGCCTTTTTTCTTGAGCACTGATTTGAGGGTGTGAAAGATCTCGGCGCCGAAGCGTAAAGCTTCACTAAAACTTGGCGCGCCTGCCGGGACAATCATGAACTCCTGGAAGTCGACATTGTTGTCGGCATGTGCTCCTCCGTTGATGATGTTCATCATCGGGACTGGAAGAGTAAGCGCGTTAGGACCACCGAGATACTTATAAAGAGGAATTTCGAGATAGGTCGCCGCGGCCCGGGCGGTTGCCAGCGACACAGCCAATAAAGTGTTAGCGCCTAACTTTGATTTCTTAGAAGTGCCGTCGAGCTCTATCAAGGTCCGATCAATCTCAGCCTGATCGAGGGCGTCCATGTTAATTAACTTGGGCGCGATGATTTCGTTTACATTCCGGACTGCCTTTAAGACGCCACGCCCGCCGTATCGCTTCTTATCGCCGTCGCGCAACTCCAACGCTTCATGTTTTCCCGTTGACGCGCCCGATGGTACGGCGGCGCGTCCGATCTCTCCGCCGGCTAAAGTCACTTCGGCTTCGACAGTGGGATTACCACGCGAATCCAGAATCTCTCGTGCCTGGACTTGATCAATCCAGCTCATATGTTCTCCTAAAGTAAAGGTGTTAG
>DATEDU010000263.1:0-7918 GCA_035281525.1 Pyrinomonadaceae bacterium
CTTCAGCAATCGGATAGTTCGAACGATAACGCCCCGTTTAGAAGTCTCACCAGAAGCTAAATTCAACGTCGTTATGAGACGCTTCGCCTTTATCATCAGCCTCTTATTCATTGCTGGAACTACCGGCTGGGCACAAGACCCCCGCGCGTACCGTGTCGATAACTTCGACCTGGCCAGTGGCGTGCGCGTTCAACTACCACCAGCACCTGTCGCGACGCCTCAAAAGCTCTCACGGAAGCGCAAGCTCACCTCTTCTCGTAACTGGATGTACTCTCCTGATAAGGCTCCACTGACTCAATTGACCAGAATGACCCTCGGCAACTCACTCGAGGGGTTCACCACAGGAAATGCGGTCATCGACAATTTCATTGTTGAATCCGGCAAGCGAAACTCGGTTGACCCGCTGCTTCTTTATTCCATCATGCATCAGGAGTCGACGTTCAAGTCCGGCGCGGTTTCGCCCAAGGGCGCTCGCGGGTTAATGCAGTTGATGCCCTTCACGGCCAGGCGCTTTGGTGTCACAAGCATTTTCGATCCACGACAGAACATTGAAGGCGGAGCGCGCTACATGCGCTTTCTGCTGGACCTTTTCGGGGGCAATGTGGATCTCGCGTTGGCAGGCTACAACGCCGGCGAAGGTGCCGTGATGAAATACGGCTATCGCGTTCCTCCTTATCGTGAAACGCAGGAGTACGTTCGCCGAATTACTAAACGCTATGGATTGATACGCGATCCGGTAGCAGCGCAGACAGCAAATGGCGATCAACTTCTCGCGTCGCGGCAAAAGGCAATTCCGCTCACTATCTACGAACAGAGTGTGTTCGCAGTGCGGTTACCAGACGGCCGCCTCCAACTAGTCAGCCAATAAGCAAGTCAGCCACGGATTTACACGGATAATCGCTGATCAGAAATTTTGACAGTGTTGTCGTCTGATCGGTTTTATCCGTGTTCATCTGTGGCTCTCTTAATACTGAGGCGGAACCTGAATGTGGTTTCGCCTCGTTTTGTATTTTTGGGCGCGAGTGTCTTTGGGTATGATTACGCCGATTTCAAGTAGTCGCCGCTCCGAGAGGTTAAAACTGATGCATTGTTCCAACTGCGGATCCTATGTCACTCCCGGAGTGCGCTTCTGTTCTAACTGCGGCTCGCCCGCGCCGGATCCCGAGACCACACGGATTGCACGCATGCAGACCGGCACCGCACTCCAACAGCCAGGATTCGATGAGTTGGAGCGAACCATCTTCACCGTTCGGCCTACCTTGATTTTCGTGAAACTTGGCTATGCGCTGGCAGTGCTTGGCGCTATTACTCTCGTTTTTCTGTTGGCCCTTATCGATGTGCCGCCGTATATATCAATCCCGCTGGCGCTAGCGCTGCTACTTATACCCGCCTACTTTCACATCCGTCGAAACATGATTCGCTATACACTTACTGACTCGAAGATTGAAATCGACACCGGATTGATTGCTCGTACGACTCGAAACATTCCGTTGAGCAAGATTCAGGACGTGACCGTTTCGGCGAGTATTCCTCAGCGAATTATGGGGTTCGGTGACCTGATTGTCGACAACGCCAGCGATGAGGCTGGGTCAACCACCCTGCACAATATCAACAAGCCTCGGCATTATGCGGATCTGCTTTTGCGCGAGTTGCGGCGGTGGCATTAAACTTGGGTTTACTGCGCAACTGGGCGGCTTTCGGGGAACATCCAACTGCAGTTTGGAATCTAAAGTTGGCGTCGGACTGTAGGGGCGCCCCTCCGTGGGCGCCCGCGAGTTGCAGAGATAAATCGTAGGGGCGCCCACGGAGGGACGCCCCTACAAAATAAGGAGTTGTGTTGGATTCATTTTGGTTAGCAAAATTGAGAGTTGGCAGCGCTGGCTACCGCGAGCGGTTCTGTGGGCGAGTGGTAATGACAGTTTTGCTGCTGTTGCCTCTTGCTCCGTTCGCGGTGGCGAGCGATCCGCTCAAACTGGCTGAGGCCCTCCACGCCGAGATCATTAAACTGTTGCCAAAGCAGGTTGGAGATTTTCGACAGGTCGGCACTATTCGTTCTAACGATCCGTCGAATACTGCAAACGTCTTTTCCTCGAATACCCAATCTCCCCTTAATGCGTTAGTTGAATACACTTCGCCAGACGGTGCGAAGCTACAAGTCGAACTCGTCAGGTTCTCACAGGACGCCGACGCGTATTCATTTCTGACGCTTACCGGAAGACGCGATCAACCAGTCGCTCAACTCAGTAAAGAAGTCGGAACTGCCACTGTAGTGCTCCCGGAATCAATCAGTTTCTTTAAGGGTCGGACGTTTGTCCGGGTTTACGAAATTGGCGCTAAGAAAAACGATAAATCTCTCGAACTTGCGCGTCTGATTTCCGAGCGACTTGAAAGCGGCGAGGGCGATGTTCCAGTTCTCGTTAAGCACCTGCCGAGCTGGGAAGAGGCACAGCAGCGCCTGGCATATTTTGCGCGGTTCAAGTCGCTGAAGGATGCATTGCCGAGCCAACCGATTCTCGAGACTGTGCAGTCACAAGGCGATGCCGACGCGGTGGCGAGCACGTACGGCAGCGCACACTTATTGATAGTTGAATTCAATACACCTCAACTCGCCGCAGATAACGATCGAGCGATAAGCGCAAAGATTCAAGAGCTGAAACAACAAGGACAGCTGGTGCCGTCAGCCTACCGACGGATCGGCAACTATTCCGTGTTTGTATTTAAGGCGGAGAACGAGCAGACGGCGAGCGCGTTGATCGATCAGATCAAGTACGAACAGGTGGTGCAGTGGCTGGGCGACAATCCTAACCTGCTTGACCGTGCTCAACGCGATTATTACGAAACTACCGCGGGAGTGTTGGTCGCGGTGGTGAAAGCGTCGGGACTTTCGCTACTGGCGTGTCTGGCGATTGGAGGGATCTTTGGCGCGCTTCTGTTCAGTTACCGGCGAGCCCAGCAAAAGACGACAGAGGCGTACTCAGATGCTGGTGGAATGCTGCGTTTGAATATTGATGAGATGACGCCGAAGTCAGATCCGGCAAGATTGCTCGGCCCCGGCCGCTAAAACAGTGATAAGTGATGAGTGATAAGTGATTAGAGAAGAGTTTTTATCGCCCGCCACACTTTTCTCCTATCACTTATTACTTATCACTCATCATCAACTAAAAATAATGCGGGCTGCTGATCTTCCTGGTAGGCTCCCCCAAGCCTTGTCAGGACGTCGATCAGCAGCCTCGCAACAATTGCCCTTCGACTGTCTACAAGCGTTAACCCCGTTCCCCCGAAAGAGCCACCGCCTGCTTTTTCAATCGTGAGAGGATGCCTCCCCCAAAGCTTCCACTCACCACAGTCGCTGGGCAGACCCGATTTACCCTTATCTACCCTTTTGTTCTGCGGAATCTGATTCGCAACGGGTGTGCCATGTCGAAATCGGAGGCGGCCGACAAAGAAGTACTAGGTATTCCTTAAAAACGCACGTTCTCGGAAAATTAGCGGGACGACCTCCGTACACGTTTAGTACAAAGGTTCTGGTTGATCCGACCGATAATCACTCGGCAGGAAGGCACTCAACTAACTGATCCATCTCCTCAAACGTGTTGTAGCAATGTGGTGCAATCCGTAGCCGGTCTCCGCGTGGGGCCGTAATGATGTCCCTGACCTTCAAGTGAGCATAAAGCTCCATCGGGTTTATTCGCGGATGACGAATGCAGACGATCTGAGACTTTTCAGCAGGTTCGCGAGAACTCACAATCTGATAGCCAGAGCCTTTCAGACGTTCGCACAGATAATCCGTTAGCTCTTCCAGGTAGCGGGCGATCTGTCCCACTCCAGTATCAGTTAAGAACCGGAGACTAGCCGCGAATCCGTGAATCAACGCAGCAGACAATGTTCCCGATTCCCAAGCCAACGTACCTCTGTTCCATCCCTGTTCGAAATTCGCGTAGTCCTCCGGGTCGGGCACGCTGATCCATCCGACCAGAGTCGGTTCGATGCGCTCGCGCGCGCGGTCGGAAAGGTACAGAAAGCCGACGCCCTCCGGAGTTAGCAGCCATTTGTGACCTGCGCCAGCCGCCGCATCAATCATCAAGTCCCCAACGTTCGTCTCGACCACTCCCATGGCTTGAATAACGTCCACAACCAGCAACGCATCGTGAGCGCGCGCTGCTCGGCCAATCCGCTCGAGGTCGGCGCGAAATCCAGAGGCGTATTGAACCTGACTAATAGCCACGATGCGCGTCTTTGAATCAATGAGGCTGATTAGTTCGTCTGTATGTACACGCCCGTCGCGTTCCTCGCACATTCTGACTTCAACACCGAACGCGTCGCGCAGCCTGAGCCACGGATAGACATTGGAAGGGAATTCATTGCGAAAGGTGATGAGGTTATCTCCGGATTCCCAACGCAGGCCGTTGGCTATACATGAAAGCCCGTCCGACGTATTTCGCATGAATGCGAATTGTTCAGGACGCGCTCCGAGCATTTCCGCCGCGACCTTTCTTGCCTCCTCTTTGACGGCGATCCAACTGCGGAAATTGAGGGAGCCGTTCTCGGAGACGTCTTTGAGTTGAGCTTGGACAGCTTCGATGGTGCTGGTCGGTGGAGGCGAAACAGCAGCGTGATTCAAATAGATAGTGTGCTCTGTTATGGGAAAGAGTGAACGTAACGAACTAATGTCTGCCATCGCATTCGGCAAGGCCTTATCCACAGATTACAAGATTACACAGATTTCAACCCTAGAAATGGTTTGCTTTTCAGTTATCTTCCTAATCTGCGTATTCTGTGTAATCTGTGGATAGGTTCAGTTTGAAGGAGGCGCGGACTTCGCCGACGACTTCTCCACTTCGATTGCGCACCGCAAAGAACGCGTAACGTGCTAGGGCTTCGAGAGCTTCGTCGGTTAGCACGCCCAATTGATCCAACGATTCGACTACCACGGTCGGCCGAGCTCGGTGGTCATCGCCATCTTCGATCTTCAAGGCCACTCCCAAGCCCTGCGGCCACTTTTCGCACGGCAGAACGCCGGCCGTGTACACGCCTTCCGCACCGACCTTGGATACCAGCGCTCCCTTCGTGCCACGCATCACTTCCGTATCAAGCCTGTCAGCAGTGCCTCCCACCAGTTCAGGGTGATTTATCATCGCCGACACAACGCGGTTACATGCCGAGCGCGTGCTTTCATTAAAACTTTGGGGCGGGTTGATCAACCGCGCGCACATTAACGCCATGGCCTTTATCGTTATGCCGAAGACTGGAACGCCGCAACCGTCAACACCAACTGCAATGTCTTCGAGGGGAACTCCGGAAAACTGCGAGACCGTATGACCGATTGCAAGTTGCGCAGGGTTCTCTGGCCGATTGTAATTTTCAATTGAAGCTCCCAAATGAAGCGCGAGTGCGAGCATCCCCGCGTGCTTCCCAGAGCAGTTGTTGTGCAGCACCGTCGGATGCTGACCTTTCGCGCGTAACTCTGATGCTGCCTGCGGGCTGAACGGCTCGTGGATTCCGCATTTGAGATGCTCCGGCCGGAGCCCAATTTTTCGCAGCATGGATGCTGCGATTTCAGTGTGAATTGGTTCGCCACTGTGTGATGCGCATGCGAGTGCGATCTCCTCTTCCGTAAATCCGAAGCGGTCGGCGGCGCCGGATTCGATCAACGGTAAGGCTTGGTGAGGTTTCGCAGCCGAGCGCAGGAAAGTTACTGTTTCAAGAGCTCCGAGGTGAGCGACTAATCGACCGTCTGGTTCGACTGCCACGATGTGACCGCGGTGGCGAGATTCGGTAATGGATCCACGAGTAACCTGAACCAGCGGTTCAGGGACAGGAATCTGGCGCGCGCGACTAGCCGGTCTCTCCGGCTGTGAAACCGCCATCAAGTGACCTCGTTAGATCTCAGATTTCAGATTTGAGATCTGAAAAATGAGTTGATTGAATTCAGGGGCGAGCAATCTTAACATAGGGTGTCGGGTGGAGGTGTCAGGCAGGGAAATACCGACACCTGATACCCGACACCTGACACCCAATAAGAAAAGGTGTCAAGCGCCATCTGGCACCTGACACCCGACACCTGACACCCGAAACCCCGATTTCAGAGTTGAGCGCGCTTTGCTACTGGCTTGCGCTTGCCGCCGTAGCTCAGAATCGTCAGCTTCACTGACCGCCGGCCGAACCTCATGGCTTCTCGCGAACTCGGCGTCCAGATATCAATCTTCCGGCCCTTGATCCTGCCGCCGGTGTCGGCCACTACGTACTCGCCACTCCAGGGGCCTGCTTCAATACGGACTCTCGAGCCCAATGGCAACACTCTCGGGTCGGCTGCAATGATGCCGCGCGTCACGTACATGCCGCTGGCTGTTCTGCCCCGGAGGCTATATGCGGTCGCGATGTAAGAAACAGGTGCGGAGACTGCTGCGCTCGCTTCGGCCGAAGCTTCAACGATCTTGGCCGGTGAAGCTTCGCCCGCTCTTAATGTGACGGGCTTATCTGACGACGAAGCGACCTCCGAGGTCGCGGCTGTCTTTTTCGCTTCATCAGGGCCAACCGTTAGGGTCTGCGGCTGACTCGCAAGAGCTGCATTCTGAGCCTCGCTCACAGGAGTCTGAGGCTGAGGCTGCTCAGGGTTCGGTGTCTGAGTTGGTTGTGATTTGGATTGCTGACCTTGGAAGAGAAGAGTCTCCGCCGGAGAAGACTTGGCGGTAAAGAGAAGGAAGCCTGAAAGAAGTGCAGCTCCGGCGCACGCACCGCTTCCGCGTAAAATAGATTTCATGCTGCTCGGGTCTCCTGCCGAAGTTAAGTGCCTACCCTTTCAGCGGCCTATGCGCGAGTCCGTTCTTTCCTATGACTCGACCTCCGGCCCAAGGAGTCCTCAGAAGACGTCAGCCGGAGTTGGGGGCTTGCATCCTTGATGCAGGCGCTGAAAAGAACTGCGTGAGCTTTAAAACAAAAACAAGCGAGCATAAATTCTCGCTTGTCACACGGAGGCTAGCACAGCCAACTTTAGGGCGTCCAGCCGCAGTCAAGCCTGAAAACGGCCAGAAATTCCGGGTGCGCTATAAACTTACAAATAATTAAACTTAGAACAACAAAGACAATTGTTATGTTTTTCTTGTGACGGGTTGGTCGCGCCAATTTGGCGAAAAAGATCACAGTCTGAGGAAGTTTTCTATGACGTGGCGGCCGGCGGGAAACTCATCGTTGAATAGCTCTGGATGGAACTGCACGCCAAACAGTGGACGCTGATCGTGTTGCATCGCCTGGATCGGACACGTCTCGTTAGAAGCCGTAGTATGAAAGCCTTCGGGTAGCTCTTTGACTTCATCACAGTGCGAGTGCCACACGGTTATCGTATCAGGTAGACCTTGGAAAATTCCCTGCCCGTTCGTTTCAACGGCGAAGTACCCGCGTTCGCGTTTAGCACCTTCGTAGCCCTTACCGGGTTCGAGCCGCTCCATCAAACCAACCGGAGCGCCAAAGGCCAAGGCCATCTGCTGGTGCCCGCCGCACACGCCAAGAATCGGCTGCGAGGCGTTACGTATCAGGTCAAACACGGCTGCCAAAGATTCGGGGCGATAGTCATCCCAGGGATTGCTTTGGCCACTGAGGATGATATGCGATGGGTTGAGATTCCGAATGCGCTCCATCGAAGCTACGTGAAATGGCTCGCTCACGATCTCGCCATCTGACCGCAGTCGCTCAAGTACGGTTTTCAATTCCCGAGGGCTAGCGCCCTTGCCGTCAATTGTGTTGTCGATTAGATAAATCAATATTCAATAGGACGTATAAGGGCAATAACATACTTGACGCACCTGCTTTGCTCCGGAGGAGCAGGATGTTTATAGCGGCAAGGTGGCTTAAAAAATCCGCTCCGACAGGAGCGAAATGTTCATGTTTGCGGGTTACATTGCGCTCCTCCGGAGCGCATATC
>DATEDU010000264.1:0-15446 GCA_035281525.1 Pyrinomonadaceae bacterium
GTGGCTGCAACCTGTTTTAGTCAATAGAGTTAATAATTTGCGTGGTTTCGGATTATGAATCCCACGCTCTGACCACCTGAGCTACCCCGCCACGAAGGACCCCACATTATAAAGACGGTGAGGTTAAGGTCAAATGTCATTTCCGATTGCCGGTTGCCAGTTGATCCACGAACTGACACGAATAGAAGCCACGAAACGACATGAAAAGCCCATAACAGATGGGAAGCCCAGTCAATCCACCTCACCCGTGAAAACTGGATATTGCGAACGAAACGGTCGGGATGGCACAGGCTTTGCGCTTTCAAAGGTGGGGCCATGCTCGCATGTGTGAGCACGACGCTTCAAGACCGGGAATAGCCTGTTCTTCAAGGCGCGCGAATAGCCATTCTCGCAACTGGCCGGTACGGCTATTCGCCTGATAGCCGGTTTCAACGCCGTTGCGGTCTTCACTCATAGGGATTCAGGGATCTGAAATTTAAGATCTGAAATCTGAGACGACCGCGTAATCCTCGAACCCTCGCTTGCCTGTAAGGAGCTTTTCTGATGTCCACAGTCCTCGCTATCGCTACACCGGAACCCGATCCTCAGCTGCCGCTCCTCTGCAACGAAGCCGCGGCCGACACCCATACCGACACTCAGCGAGAAGTTCAGGCCAATCTCCAAAACGAAATTAACGCCGTCCTCAATGGCATCGCCGATCCCGAGTTGCGCTCGATCTTAGAGACTACCCTCGGCGAAATGACGCGCTTCTTCGACTGGCTCGCCCGTATCGAGAACAATCTGCAAAAACTCGACACGCTGCTCGAGAGTCTCTCTTTACTCGAAGTTCTGGAATTCGAAACGCGATCACTGGCCGATTTCATCGACACCAGGGCCATGAAAGCTACCGCCGGCAACCAACGCCTACATGAGGTGCTGGAGGGCATTTCCTACGGAATTACACACGATTTGCGCCGTATTTTCGAACGCGAGCTCGTCCGAGGGGTCACCGAACAATCGACCCCGATTGTTTACGGAAAGATCCTGCACGCGCACGGTCTGCTATCAAACTGCTTCCAACAATCAACCATAACGCTGCTGCAAGTCTTCAGTCCGTCGCTCGACCCGTCGAAGCTTTTCAACGATTTCGAGTTGCGACTCAAGCAGTCACTGATTCTCTGCAAAGACCTGTCGTCGTTGATGCGTTTCGTACGCCTCTCACAAACCAGCTCCGATCCTGACATGCTGCGTACAGTCGTCGGGCGCATCCTGGAGTTTAGAGACGGCAGTATGCAGTACCTGATGTACAAAGACTGGCGGGGTTACGAGAGTCTCGCTTTAGAAGTCATTACAGCTATCGAAAACAATCTCGAGTGGAGGCCGCTACTTCATCGGTTCTCGTGTTATCTGGAAATTCTGTATGGCCACGTGAAGATGCGGGCTGTGCTGGCGGAGAGCTTTCCGTATTCGGGAGGCGAGCCAGAGGAGTAAAACCTAGGACTGATGTAAAAGAGTTCCCCGGCGCGGCAATGCGTCGAGCGCGGCAGTCCAAAACTGCCGTAAAGTGTTAGTGTGCCGGTAGCACAATTTGTTACTCACGGCAATAGAGGCAAATGTCGTCGAGTGCTGAGTTCTGAGTGCTGAGTTCTGAGTTCTGAGTGCTGAGTGTGCTCTCGATACGATCCACGAAAACACACGAAATTCAGAGCCACGAAATAACACGAAGTTACCAGCCTTTGGCGAAGCGGGTGAAGTCGATGAAGCCCCGCTTCGGATCAACGTCCTTGAGACGGACGCGGATCTTGTCGCCGACGCCTAAGTCTTCCTCGCCCTTAACGACTCGACCGTCCACCGGAGGCTTGCAGGTGCGCGCGAACACTCCTTTGGGGGAGACTCCTGTAACGATCGCGTCAAACTCCCGGCCAATCTGATCGCGCAACAACAGGGCTGCGGCCATTTTGCGGATCTTTCGCTCGACCTTGCGCGCAGCATCCTCGCGCTCAGTGCAATGCTCGGCGATTTGCTTCAACTCCTCCGCCGTATAAGGTACTGATCTTGACGTCGTGGTGTCACGCGTAAACGTCACCTGCTTCTCTGTGGCAGAGACCCACCCGCTACCGCGGGTGGTACTGACTGCATGACGCTCAGATGTCGAGTTCAACTTGGTCGCCGAGCCCGTCGACTCTTTCGCTGTGTTAGGAGCCGCCGCATCGTCCAGCGCCGCCTCATCTTTCAACACCGCCTTTACCATCCTTTGCGTCACCAAATCGGCATAGCGTCTGTTCGGAGCGGTCGAGTGTGTGTAGTCCGTCACCGCCAGTCCGAAATGACCTTCACCTTCTTCCCCAGGCAATTGAACCGCATATTCACCCGGCCCAAGCGCTTTCACAACCGCCAAAGATAAATCCGGAAACCGATCGGGATCAGCTTTGCGACGGTGCTCCAGAAAATCATTCAAAGCCAGCGAGTCAGCCGTCGCCGGCAACTCCTCTCCCAACTCAGCAGCAATCTCGACGATGCGATCCCAATGTTCAGGCGTGCGCACTACTCGACGCAAAGATGGCCCACCCTGAGTTTCCAGAAACTGGGCCATTGCCACATTTGCCGCAATCATGAAGTTGGAAATTAAATCTCGAGCGGCATTGGGTTCTATCATCATCAGCTCAACGACTTTCCCTCGTTCATCGACGCTGGGCGTCGTCTGTATCGTGCCGAGTTCGATCGCGCCGTTGTGCTTCCTGAATTCACCGAGGCGACTCGCAGTTTCATGTTGCAATCTGATTTGTTCTTCCAAACCAGACTTATCCTTCACCGCGTCGGGCATACGCGCTTTTCCATCGAGCCAATCGCCAACTGCGGTGTACGCCAACTTAGCCTGATTATGGACGATCGCCCGGTATACGTTGGCTTCCTTTACGTCACCATTAGGACCAACCGTTATTTCAGTCACGACGACGAGGCGATCCTGATCCGGCAACAGCGAAGTCAACCCAGTCGACAATTCTTCCGGAAGCATCGGGAATGTCTGCACGCCAGTGTAAACAGAAGTCGCATTCACAGCGGCGCGTCGATCGATCGCCGATCCCTTTGCAACGAACGCATCGACGTCAGCGATCCCGATTAGTACACGAGTGCCACCGTCCGGCAACCGCTCGGCATATTCAACTTGATCCAGATCGCGAGTCTTGGCGTCATCAATCGACGACCATAACAACTCGCGTAAATCTCGGACGGAGCGATCCGGTGAGGAATGCCGCCCTTCGGGATCATGAGATTGTCGGAAGGATTGCAGTTCTGAGCTGACTGCAGCATCAACCTCAACGACGAAGCCCTCATCAGTCGCGGTGTGACGGGCAATCGCTGCGAGATCGATCGAACTCACTTCACCATGGTGCCCGTGCGCCACCATCTTGTGTATTTAAAGAAATTAACCAGGAAGCTACCGTCGTTAGGGGCACTCTCATCATAAGACCAGTACACAAACATGGCGCGCCCGATTACAAAATCACGCGGCACAAATCCCCAAAACCGGCTGTCCTGACTGTTATTCCGATTGTCACCCATCACGAAGTAATGATCCTGCGGAACCTTAATCTCTCCACCTTTACCCTCGTACTTGAAAACCGGATACCTGTCTTCGGCCGGTTCCTGGCTGTAATAAACGTCGTAACTCTCACCCTCCTCCCGCGGAGGTTGATCTTCATCGATCTTTAATGGAGCTTTCGGATGAATTTCCTCGCCCTCGATTTCGTGTTCACGCAAAGCCTGACCGTTCACAATCACCTTCCGGCCATCGAGCCGGATAACATCTCCCGGCACACCGATCACGCGTTTCACGTAGTTCGTGGTGATGGGTTTATTATCAGGCCGGTTGAAATCGCTCGCCGGGTCATAACGGTTGCCGGGATATTTGAAGACGATAATGTCGCCTCGCCGGATTTCCCGCTGGGGTAGGATTGGCAAAGAGGAGCCAGGCGCAAAAATGGACTTATTAACCAACAGATGATCGCCAATCATGATCGTGTTCTGCATTGACCCAGTCGGCACCTTCACGGCCTGGACAATGAAGGTCATGCCAAACAGAGCCATGATGACTGTCACAACTGCCGACTCGAAATACTCCCGCAAGACAGATTTCGGAGGTCCCTGCGGCTTAGTCTCCGGCACAGGCGGCTTTTTATGTCCGTTACGAGTAAAGAATTTGGAAAGAGAGAACGGGCGGGATTCTTTCGTCGCCGCCTCAGAAGTTTTAGTGGTAGTAACCTGATTGCTCTTCATCCTGAAATCATCCTAGATACGTTCCTGATGGCGGTCAAGTTTCTGCGGTTCCCCTCAAGCTCACGAGGGCTAGTTTCGCGGCGGCCACTTCGGCAGCCTTGATCGACCGCCCTTCACCCCGGACGCTTCCACTGTCCCACGCAACCTCAACATGAAATATTCGACGATGAGGTGGGCCAAGCGTTTCGACCACCGTGTATTTCGGAGCCGGCCGCCGCTCAGCCTGAAGCTTCTCCTGAAGCATCGTTTTGTAATCAGCTTCAGCCGCCGACATCGGATCGGCTTTCTGCAACTCTTCCCCCAACGCATGATGAACAAACTGCGTTGCCGCCGCCAGACCTCCATCGATGAAAATCGCCCCAGTCACAGCTTCGAGAACGTCCGCCAAAATTGCATCTTTGCTTCGCCCGCCACTCTTCTCTTCCCCACGACCAAAACGCAGAAAGTCTCCTAAGTTCAATCGCAACGAAGCGCGAGCTAAAGTGGTTGCGCTAACCAACCGATGCTTCATCCGTGACAGCTCACCTTCCGTGCCTTCCGGGTAGGCACGGCAAAGGTAGTCCGCAACGATCAACCCAAGCACGGAGTCGCCGAGAAACTCGAGTGCTTCGTTGTGAAGTTGGCGCGCGCGACCTTCGGCGCCGGGCGCTACCTGCTCGTGGGCCCACGAACGATGTGTGACTGCTCGTTCGAGTAAACTGCGGTTTTGAAAGGTATAAGCAAGAATTGTTTCGAGCAGGTCGAGGTCAGGAACTCTGGTCGTTTGAGTGTTCAAGGCGGGTCAGATTGTAGCAAAACGCCGAGAGCATCGTCTTGGGTGCTCTCGGCGTTAATCACAAGTTCAATGATCTTAGAACTCAGCGACCGCGATGATTTCTCCGCGTTCGCGGCTTCGTCGCAGGCGTAGGCGTAGGCTTTGCAGCTGGCTTTGCCGGTTCGGTCGAAGGTTTTGCCGGCTCGGTACTAGGTTTCGTCGTGCTCGCCGGCTGCGATGTAGGATTAGTGGAGGCGCTATTGCCGGAGGTGGTTCCAGCAGCATTGGTGTTTCCCGAAGCAGGCGTGCTTGCAGGCGTCGTAGCCGGTAGCGTCGTGATCGGAGTAGGCATCGGCGGCAACGGCTTCGATAAAATTCCGGCAATCATTTGATCGAGACTGCCCTCAGCCACAGTTGGGTTCCGGAACTTGTACCAGGTGTTGAGGCTGTCCATCCACTGTTTCTTCGGGGTGGCATACTGCGCATCAGAACCCGCGAGGGCCACTGCCCGTGCGTAAGCGTCAATCATGCGATCAATGATCTGATTGATGTTCTCGAGCGCCAACTTGCTCTCAGGCGTTTCATCCTTGCCACCGTACTTCTCCTTGTATTCCGTCGACATCTTCGCATAGGGACCTGCTTCGTAAGCCTCAGCGATGGTGCCATAGGTGTACGGAAGCTTCTTGAGCTTTCCTTCGTATTGGGCCGCTTTGATTAAAAGAGGCAGTCCCTCGGCAGGATTCTTCTGAACGGTTATGGAACCAAGCGCATTGTAAAGGTAGCCGAGCGCCTCGTCTTTGCTCGTATAGGGCGTCCAATTCTCGAGCGTCTTGCCGGACTCAATCAGCTGAATGGCCTTCTTGGCATTCGTCAAAGTATCCGCCTGATGAGCTGCGGACTTCGATGCATAGCCGGCGTATGAATAATCGATTAGGACTTTAAGATTATCGGGTTCGTCAACCAGAACCGCTTTCGCAAGCTCAAGGGCTTTTGGATAATCCGGGGTCTTACCGTAAACCAGCTCATGAATCTTGTCCTTGCGGCTGGCCTTTTCATAAAGCGCTACAAAGTTCTTCAGGTATGGTGTGATTTGCTCTTCACCTGCAACCTGCGGGCAAGCCAACCACTTCTTCGCTAACTCATTTGCTTTCGCTGTATCAGTCTTAAAGTTCTGTCGAAACTCGTTGTACCAAGCGAGTTTGTTTTCAGGAGTGCAGTTTGGGTCTTGTGCTTGTGCTGGTGATGCTGCCGGCTGGGGGGTAGTCTGAGCAAACGCCGGAATGACAGTAAAGGTCGTGGCTAAGCAGAATGCTATGAGCCCAATAATTTTTTTCATTAGTTTGTTAACAACCTCCAAGATCTTTTCTTACCTTTCTCTTGTGTCTCGGGGGCCACGAGCGACTTTGCCGGCGTCGCATGGCAACTTCATGAGATGCGATCCCAGAAATGCCGGTTGCCGATCTTCGCATACGCATCTCGGATGAAGAGGGCACGAAGACGTGGTTAGTCGGGACGCGACCGGGAACGCTCGCAATATTCCTGCAACTCTAAGTAAAGTGTCAAGCCCGCACGGCTTCTAGTTTTAAGCCAACTTTTAAACAAAACTATGACGCCGGATTCCCGCATCGGTTACGGGCATCCGGCGCAAATTGGATTTCAGGGAACTGCAACGATGTTGCATTCCAACAGTCTAATTCGGATTGACTCGACGCGGCCTCTCGCTGCTGAACTGTTCATTCTTCGGCGCCGTCGTTGGCGAGTTTACCTGAGCAGCCGGTTGCGAAGGTTCGGTCTTCGGCCTTTCGGCAGGCCGGCGCTCGATCTGCATCAGGACGGGCTTAACCTTACTAGGAGCAGGAGCAACTTTACTCAATGGAGTCTGTGGCTGCGCTTTGTCGCCATTTGCGGCTTGATTATCCGTGCCTGCAGTTGCATCAGCTTCAAGTTCCAGATCGGCTTCAGCAGCTTCGGCTTCGGCAGCATCCTTCTCTTCCTCATTCAACTCTGCTGCCTTTGGATCGTCTGCGCCAGGCTTGGCCGCGATTTGCAGATTAATCGGAGTGCCGAAGCGGCTGTTGAGCTCACGATAAATCCGGCCCGCGACCGCTGCCGGAAAGTGTCTGCGAGCGTCCGGACCACGAGCGATGACGACCACCGCCAGACGCGGATTGGCGAGCGGGGCGTAGGAAGTGAATAATCCTAACCATCCGCCATCGCCGATGCAGGTACCGGTTTTGCCGGCGACAGTTTGCAGCGGATCGTACGCTTTCTTACCCGATCCGTAGTTCACCGCTCCTACCATTCCGGGCACCATGCTCTGCCAAACACCCGGCTGAAGATCGAGACTGCGACGGACCTTCGGTTTGAATTTGGATTCGTCTTGCTTTGTGCGCGCGATTTGGGGAACCAGAAGTTTGCCACCATTGCTCATGGCAGAAACGAGAGTAGCCAGCTGTACAGCGGTGACTTGAATGTCGTCGCCATGTGACGACATACGATTGAGGGCCCAACCGGTCTTGTCATCCGGCAGTCTGCCCGAATATTCATTTGGCGCATTGATGCCTGTCTTTTCGCCCAAGCCAAGATCTTTGGCGTACGACATCATCTTATCGAAGCCCACTTTCCCGCCGACTTCCTGGAAG
Source organism: Pyrinomonadaceae bacterium (assembly GCA_035281525.1). Classification (GTDB taxonomy): domain Bacteria; phylum Acidobacteriota; class Blastocatellia; order Pyrinomonadales; family Pyrinomonadaceae; genus PSRF01. Next base: position 7,654 of record DATEDU010000264.1, read on the forward strand.
TAAGTATTATTTGAATAGGCTAGCGCGTCAGTGAGGTCGATCTTGTATCTTTCGGAAACTGCCGCCGTGTTCGTCGGATCGATAACTTTCTCACCTAGACCAGCGACTCCCGTAACCAATTTGATCGTAGAGCAAGGTTTGAAGCCGCGCCGCAAAGCCCACTCTTGATTCACAATTGAATAGATCCTGCCCGTCATCGGATCCATAACCACTGCAGTTCCGATGTGATTTCCAAGCGCGTTAACCGCAGCACGCCTGACCTCAAGGTCTTCGCCTGTAATGTCGTCACGCGCGATCTGCGCCTGCACTTCATCGCGCATGGCTTTCTCGAGCGCCAGCCGGCGTGCAATAGCTGCACGTCGAGCCGCTTCTGCGCGACGCCTTGCGGCGGCCAAAGCTGCGCGATGCCTGCGTTCGACTCTGCGCAACTCTGCGGAACGCTCGCGTGCCGTCGGTGCGCGTCCAAGCCTGCGCTGGAGAGCTTTCACCGCGGATGCTTGTTCGCGAGCAATCACTCTTCGCTGCGCTCGGACCTCGCGGGCAGTCATGCGAGACCTACGACCGCCCCGCCTGTTTCGCGCCGTCAGACGGCTGTGTCGCCGGCCGCCTCGCCGGCTTCTCGCCGACAATCTTCGCTTTTCAGCGCGGGATACTTTGCGGCTCGCAGCTTTATTTCTAGAGCTCGGCTGCCGTCGTTTTGCGAAAACAACGTCCGCACAAGCAAACGTCACCAGGATGAACAGGATTAATGTGAAACGGAGGGACTTAGGGGAATGGCTGAAATTCATGCCGGCCTCGTTACCTTTCTAGTAAAAAATTCTCGGTTCCAGCGCCAAAGAAAATATTGACTGTGGCGATCTTCAATCCTGCAACTTTGAGGTGGGAGATTTCCCTAAAAGGCGGTCCCTGGGGACATTGATCTGAGACCGGGCGGAAATATACCATCAGCGCGGCGAGACGGCAACAGAAAAGTAATCTTTTGTACATATTACGTTAAGAGGGTGGTACGCAGCTTGTTGCCGGGAGGCAAAGTCTGCGAATTGCGCGGAAATTAAACCAGGACAAACGTTTCAATCTCGCGGATACTCTAAATCGTGTAATGAAACTGAGCCGCATCCTAAATAGTTTTCGGGCGAGATTGCTCCTGCTGCTCGCGGTACTGCTCGGTCTGACCTTGGGGGTTCAGTATTACGTCAACCTGCGCTCAGTCAGAAGAAACGCTGAACTTATAGTCAAACGGGAGCGCGCGATCATGGCGGGTGTCGCCTTAGGAGTCAGGAGCGTCTCCAGCCAGCAGTACCTCGATCAGATTCACAGCACGCTTCGGGAACCTTTGTTAGATGATAAGAATGGGCGCGTGAAGAACGTCCTGCTCGTCGATAACAACGGATTTGTGCAAGACAGTCTCCTGGAAGCGTACTCGCCGGTCTACGGTGAGGATAAGTCGGTCAACTTTATAAACATCAAGGATGTCCCGTTACCGCCCCTAAGTCCGGCTGTCGAGCAGGTCGATCAAAAGCTACCCGACTGGCTCAAACCGAGCGCGCCTGGCGACCCTGGTGAACCCGGAGCATTTTATTTTCCGCTAGAGACGACCGAGGGCACGAAATACATCATCGTCGTACTCGGTTCCGCTACTTTGAGAGACATCCTCGAGCGACAAGCGTCGATGTCTGCGCTGTATACGTTGTTGTTGCTGCTGGCGACGACGCTCGTCACGGGCATCTTTGTCTGGAGATTCACGAGGCCGATCAAGTCCTTGTCGACGGCTGCGCGACGCGTTGCCGGAGGCGATTTCAGTGTTCGAGTCCCGATTGAGCGTCGCGACGAAATGGGTCAACTCTCAACCGCATTCAATGACATGACCTCCAAGCTCGGTCGGACACGCGAGCTTGAATCAAAATTGCACGAAGCTGAGAAGGGTGCGGTCGTAGGCAGGTTGGCGGCGGCGATCGCTCATGAGATTCGGAACCCGCTCAATTACATCAATCTGACATTGGACCATTTACGTTCAACTTTTGCTCCGGACGATCCTAAGAAAAGCGAAACGTTCCGGTCGCTCGCGGATCAACTTAAAACAGAAGTTAAGCGCATCAACCGGCACATCACTGATTTTCTGAAATACTCGCGCCCGTCGATAGTTGAGCTGCAGAATGTAGACTTGCGAAAAGAAGCAGAGGACGCGATGCGAGTGGTCCAGGCTCAAGCCGACGAGAGTGGCATCACAACTCGCGTGGAAGTTCAGGGAGAACCGCCGAACGTGATGGTCGATCGCGAAGCTCTTCATTCAGTCCTGACGAATCTCGTAGTAAACGGATTGCAGGCGATTGATGGCGAAGGCGGGACACTGTCCATCGCCATTCGACCGGAGCAGGACGGCCAACGCGCGATTATTGAAGTCAGCGACACGGGACACGGTATTGCGCCTGAGGACATCTCCAAAATCTTTGAGCCTTATTATTCGACCAAAGAGACCGGCACGGGTCTCGGACTGGCAATCGTCAGAAAAGCTGTTGACGATCACGGCGGTACCATCAGTGTAAGTTCTAAGCAGGGTTTCGGAACTACATTTACGATTACATTGCCGCTGAAAGGGAATCCTAATCGGACGGAAGAGGAAACATGACAAGAAAAAACATCCTGGTAGTCGACGACGAGCGGCCGCAGCGCGAGGCTTACGAGAGACCATTGGCTGCAGCAGGATACGACGTGACGACTGCTTCGTCAGGCGAAGCTGCCATCAAGTTTGTGAACGAGCGCAAATTCGATCTGGTTTTGACTGACTTAAAGATGACTGGCATGAGCGGCATCGAGCTGCTGCAGCACCTGGTGGCGCAGGATCCTTCGATCAGCGTGGTCCTAATAACCGGTCATGGGACAATCGACTCCGCCAAGGAGGCGTTGAGAAACGGCGCGTTTGACTATCTCGAGAAGCCTGTCGATCAGGAACTGCTGCTGGAAACTGTGACTCGAGCTCTCGGGAAATTAGAGCAACTAGACTCAGAGATCATCTCCGCATCGCCGAATATGGAAACCGTGAAGCGAATGATTGTTAAGGTCGCTCGCTCAAACTCAACCGTTCTTATAAGAGGCGAATCAGGTACTGGTAAGGAACTTATTGCGCGCGCCATTCACAATCAATCCCCACCGCGAATCACGGAAGTCTTTCAAGCAGTAAATTGCGCTGCGATCAGCGAAAACCTTCTCGAGTCAGAATTGTTTGGTCATGAAAAGGGTTCGTTCACCGGCGCTCACGCGGAAAAGAAGGGTCTGTTTGAGATGGCGAATCACGGGACCCTCTTCCTCGACGAGATTGCCGAGCTCGACATTGCGATGCAAGCCAAACTACTGAGGGCTCTACAGGAACGTAAGATAAGAAGAGTCGGTGGAACTCATGAGATTCCTGTTGACGTGCGCGTGATCGCAGCCACGAATCGGGATCTACGCGCAATGGTTGCCGACGGCAGATTCAGGGACGATCTCTACTATCGTATCAACGTGCTGTCGGTCGATGTGCCGCCGCTACGCGAACGTCGCGAGGACATCCCCGTTCTCATCGACTTCTTCCTGAAGAAACACACGCGCAATACGTCGCGCCTGGTTCGTGGCCTGACTCCGGACACCAAAAAGCTCATGATGGACTACAGTTGGCCGGGCAACGTGCGGCAGCTTGAGTCGGCAATCGAGCGGGCCATTTTGCTGTGTGAGGGCGACCAAATCACCATTGAAGATCTCCCGCTCGAGGTACGGCAGGATTCTCGTCCAGCCGCGGAAGGCGCGTTCAAACTGCCGCCGGAAGGCATCAACTTTGAAGAAGTTGAGCGCGACCTATTGATGCAGGCTATGGAGCAGACCGATTACAACATCACGAAAGCGGCGAAACTGCTTGGTTTGACGTTCCGAACGCTCCAGTATCGTCTGGAAAAATTTGGGATCAAGAAGCCTGAAAACAGGAAAGAAGCGGCGGGATAGGGATCAGTTTCGAGTTTCGAGTTTCGAGTTTGGGGTTCCGAGTTCAGAGTACTGAGTACTGAGTTTTCGGGTTCAGAGTTTCGAGGTTCAAGTTGGCTTCAGCGCTAACCGATGAAACTCAGAACTTAGTACTCAGGACTCTGAACTCGAAACTCGAAACTCGGAACGCTGAACTTAAAATCCGTGCAAGGAGGTAAACGAAGCCACGTTCTAACAATACAAATCGATCTCTTCTAAAAAGGAGTAATTACGATGTCATTCATCAAATCGCTTCTCCTACTTACTCTTTTGTCCTTCGCCGGCTGTTACAGCGCAAACAGGCCGAGCGACGGGACGGTCCGTCAGCCATCTTCAGCAGAAAGCTCGGGTCAGACAGCTGCAACATATAGCGTCAGTGAAAAAGCTTCCACGAGTAACGAGCAGTTGGGAAGGGGACCGGGGTTTCAGAACGTCTCACTCAACCAAGTCGATCAGGCTCAATCGATGGCCGAAGCGATGGATCGCAAGATCATTCGCAACGCCGAACTCTTTCTTGAGCTGAGCGACCCTGCTCAGGGTCAGCGAAGAATCACGTCAATTGCCGAATCACTGGGTGGATTCGTAGTCACCTCTGAGTCGAAACAGACTGAAAGTCAGGATCGTTCGCAACAGACATTAGAAGTCAGTCTGGTCGTGCGTGTTCCGGCAGGACAATACAATTCTGCTTTGGAACAGATCCGGGGTGTAGGCAGTCGAGTGATCAATGAGAAAACCAGTGGGCAGGATGTGACGGAAGAGTTCATTGATCTCGAAGCGCGTATCAAAACTCAGAAGGCGCTAGAGCTCCAGTTTCTCGAGATCATGAAACAAGCGAACAAAGTCCCCGATGCGCTCGAAGTACAGCGTCAGATTGCTGAAGTGAGAACGGATATTGAAAAACTGGAAGGTCGCAAACGGTTCCTGGAAAACAAGGCTAGCTTGTCGACGATTAGCGTCAGCCTTAAAACTCCTGCGGCGATTGCCGTCGACACTTCGGGGTTTGGCAGGAGCGTAAAGGAAGCGGTCGCGGATAGCGTAGCTACCGCGAGCGCCATTGTGCTCTTTTTGATCCGATTCGTTATAGTGATGGTGCCGGTGCTGATATTAATCGTTCTGCCAGGCGCGCTCATCGCTCGCTTCGCATTTCGTCGAGCTCAGCGATGGCGACCTGAAACGGCATCTCTAAAAACAGACTGACGAATTGATGCAAAAACCTCTTCTGGTCACTGCGATAGGCCTGCTGATGCTGGTGGGATGTTCGAGCTGGTCAACAAAACAGCCAATTGAGCCACCAACGCCGTCAGGTCCACGTATTACATCCGAATCGTTAGTCAAAGCTTCGGCAGACTTAACCGAAGTGCCCGTGGGAGGATTTGGCGATGCAATCGTCAAAGTAAGCGTGCAAAAGGGCTATCACATAAACGCAAATCCTCCCTCTTTTCCCTATCTGGTGGCGACAGAACTGGACATTCCGGACACAGAAGAAATCGCTATCGACAGCACCTATTATCCTCCTCCGCTCGTGAAAAAATTTTCCTTTGCCGACGAACCGATTCGCGTCTATGAGGGAGAAACGCAGCTCAAGGTCGCCTTAGTGGCGATGAAAACTGCAGGCAAAGGCCAACGATCCCTATCCGGTAATTTGCGCATCCAAGCCTGCGACGATCAGGTGTGCTACGCTCCGGGTTCGATTGCAATCGCGCTCCCGGTGCTCATAAAGTGAAAAAGCTTTGGCTGATCGTTGCGGTGGTGCTCGCCGTGGTTGCGGCGGTGTGCATGTGGCGCGGTAATTTCGATGCGGCGTTTATAGCTGCCGTGCTGGGATGTGTGGCTTGGTTCCTCAACTTTCGAATGCAGGCTAAGACCATCGTCGCAGCGAGTGATGCTGAGGAGGAAGCACGCAATCACACGAAGGATTTTTCGGAAGACGTGAGGAATTTGGATGATGTTGAGTAAGTTCAAGGTAATACTTTTCATATTTTGCGGACTCATATTGGTAAGCCCTGCTGTTGTTTATGGAAACGAAACAGAGGTGCGCGGGGTCGTTCAGCGGGTGTTTGAGCAACTTAAGTCACGGGACTATGGGTCAGTATACGAATCGCTTCCCTCTTCATCACGCGCACGAATGTCCAAGTCACGTTTCGTTGGCGCTCTAAGCCGGGCTCAGAACATGTATGAGCTTGATCGGATGGATGTCGGTAGAGTGCGAGTGTCGGGCAACATGGCGGTAGTAGACACTGTCTTATATGGCAAAGTTCTTTTCCCCCTTCAGACTGAAGGCAAGATTGTTGTCCAGCAATACTTGATTCGCGAGGAGGGGGCGTGGAAAGTTGCGACCGGCGATAACGCAACGATTAAACGGTTTCTGGCGGGGAATCCGGCGTTTGGACGTAAGTTTCCTATTCGCCAGCCTCAGATCTTCGTTAAGCAGAACGGTAATTGGGTGGAATTCAGGCCACCGCAGATGAATCGACGGTAGTAGGACGGATAGGACGAATAGGACGAATAGGACCTATTGTTTCTTAACTGAGCAGTAGATCCTCAAAAGAGAGTTGGGCGTCGTCTACCTGTTCGGTATACGCGCCGTGACGAATCCGGTAGCGCGGCACATCTAACGCCTCACGCACAGCGTCGAGATGAAAACGGATAATATGCGGCGTCACGCGCACTGATGGGATGCGACGTTTGCGGGCGAGCCGGCGCACGGTCGACTCGCTGACCTGCAATACCTTCGCGAGCTGTTTCGCGGTCAGAAATTCTTCGCGATCTTCCATGGGCTTGCTGCGATCCTAACGCATTGCGCTAAGCCGGCCAAAGCGTAAAACAGGCGACAGCAAACAGCGGACAGCAGACAGCGAACAGCGGGTACGACAGGAACAGCTGTTTGCTGTTTGCTGTTTGGTTTGCTGTTCGCTGCTTGCTGTTAGCTGTTCGCTGCTTATTTAGGAATCGGAGGAAAAGAAAGCGCTAGCCTGTAAACCGCAGGGCCGTCAATTTCAACATCTTTGCTTACCGGCTCGACACCAGAAAGTTTCGCTGTTAGGCGGTACTTCCCGGTTTCGGGGGTGAGCCGAAATACAAATGACCCGGTCTCGGTGGTAATGCGGCCATCAATCTTGCGCGTCGATCCGTCATCATTAATTCTTGCCAGTTCAACTCGTGCGCCCGGAACGCTCCGTCCCTCGTGGCTAAAAACACTGCCACGGATAAAGGCGATCGAACCCTCATCGATCGTCAAGACCAGTCGATCGCCGAGCGACCTCGTCTTTCCAGCTTTGACTTCTATGTTCTCAATTGTACCGACGCTCAAGCCCGCTTTTCTGAAAGTCAGGCCATAGACTCCCGGTGGGACACGAGTCTCAAACTGACCATTCTTGTCGGTCTCCGCTCTTTTGACTTCTCGTTCGCCTTGTCTGACTATGACGGCGACGCCTGCCGGATTTCCAACTTCGACCTTTACTTTGCCCTTAATGGCGCCAGTCGAGCGATCCTGCGCGACCGATACTGCCGCCAACAGCATTAGCAATAATGCGGTAGATATAGAGCTTCTAAACATCATAGGTAATATAACATCTAACCACTGAACCCACAGAAGAGTTCGTGTGATTTCGTGTCTTTATTGGTCGTGTTGTTTCGTGGATCGTCCTCTCTGTCTCTCGGAGAAAACGATCCACGAAATAACACGAAATAGAAGACACGAAATGACAAACCTCAAACGACATCCGTATAATCCATCCGTCTAATTGTCCAGTCTCCCCCGTTCTTCAGCAGTCAGGTATTGAAGTCACCACCAGGTCAGGCAT
>DATEDU010000265.1:0-9877 GCA_035281525.1 Pyrinomonadaceae bacterium
GCTGGTTCGAGTTCTACTTCCTTCATTTTTCCAATTGCTGTTCTTTTACATCCATGCGGTATTTCTCATAGCGGCATACGGCATAGTAGTCGCAGAATTTGCAGGTCTCGTAACTCTGCGACGGGCGCACGCGAAAATCACCCGCAGTCATACCTTCGAGAAATTCCCAAATGCGTGCGATAGCCTCGGAACGCACCTTTTTCCATTCGGAATCTGAGAGGATGGAGTTTCGTGCGGTTAAGGCCAAATACTCAGCAAAGTCCTTGCGATAGATTCCGTTATTGCGCCGGCCCGGTCTGGCTCTAAGAACGTAATAACCGCCACCGGCTATCGCGCGTCCCGGCAGCAGCAAATTCTCGAGGGCTTCAAGATAAATCGGCAACTGCAGGCTGCGTCCCGCCTTCATGTCGTCAATGTCGGTACCGGCCGTGAGCTTGTAATCGTAGGCGATAAGAGTGCCGTCTCGCGCTTCGTCAACGCGATCGATTTGACCCTGGATCTTAATTGATTCGGGACTTCCAGCCTTCGAACGTGTCAGTTCCAGTTGTTCCGGTCTCGATTTCGGATCGGCGACATTCAGGTTCAGACCAAAAGCAATTTCAAAACAACCCGAACGCACATCGACTGGCGTCTGGCGGCGCACCCCCAATTCATAAAGCAGAACTTGATCGAGAATAACTTTCCGAATCTCACAGTCGATCTTCCAAATGTCGGCATTTATCGGAGGAACGGCGCGCTCATGTTCGCCGAACACCTGATCGGCAATAGTTTGCAGCTCTTCGCGCAATGCTTCGCGATCGAGATCAGTCATCTTTTGACCTCGATATCTTTCAAAGAAGCGCCTCAGGACCTCGTGCAGAAGTTTGCCGGCGTCGATCGCCAGCAGATCAAGTGCTGCTTCGCCGCGCGGCTCCAGGCGCAACACCCGATTGGCAAAGAAGCGATACGCACAATTACCGTAAGTACTCAGACCGCTCGCGCTGTGTACGAAGTGTGGGCCAAAACGCAGCCGCAACATCTCGATGAGTTCCGGCGTGCTGATCTGTCCGTCATATGGGCCGAAGTGCAATCCTGCCCTGACGCGCTCGATATCAATCAGCCGGATCGTGGCAGGCTGTAGGTAATCGGACTCAAGCGCGCGCGATCGCAGCTGATCGATCAAGCTGAGAGGCAACAAACCGTTCCGACCAGCTTTATGACGATGCCTCTCGTCCTGACGAATTAGCGATTTGTTGAATTCAATTACCGTCGAAGCGTCGAAGATTTTGACGCCGTCAAAGTCGCGACGTACGGGTTCGTCTTCAAGGTGAAACGGCGTGATCGCTTGAGCGATCTCGTTGATGTAATACGAAGCAACCGTTTCGATGTCGTCTTCCAGTAACAACGGCCTCGAGAGATAGAGCTTATCAGTAGCGCGGCAAGCGCATTGATAGAAGTAATGCTCCTCCTTTAGCAAGATCGCAGGCGAAAGATCCTCGAGCGTCAAGCCGTAGTCGCGCTTGAGCCGCTCACGTTCTTCGTGCGGATAAATCCAGTCACGGCCGACTCTAATGGGAAATCCGCCTTCAACCAGACCCGCAATAAACACCGCCCGAAACCGAAGACCACGTACGTCGGTTGCCTCCAAAACGCGCAACCCAGCTCGCTCGGCAGTTCGACCCACTGGAATCTCTACGTCGAGCGCGTGAGTCACTTCTCCGAGAAAGCCCGCCAATCTCAAATGGGCTGGATCCGGTGTCGAGGTTGCCATTTCAATGCTCTTAACCGCGGCCGCAAGGGCTCGCCGCAGACTCTCAAGCCCGCGCAGGTCGAGCATCAAGTGCGGCAACTCGCTCTCATCAAGACTGCCCCGAACGGGCCGGCTGATTTGTTTTGAGAATTGAAGTCGCTCCAGTAGCGACATCAAACTGACGCGGAAGTCTCGCGGGGCGGCTTGACGAGGCACACCTCTGATTAATTCTGCCATCATGTCGAGCACGAGGGCTGCCCATGCAATGGCTGCAGGATGTACATCGCGTGAGGGCCGGCGCTTCTTTTCCACGCCCTTCTCCTCCGCGGTCAACTTGTCTGCGTCCTGAATCGGAGGCTCTTCTTCGCCGGAGCCATTGCCATTTTCCGGCGTGGCCATCTCGGTGGTGACTCTAACCTGCGGCCAATGCGCTATTAACTTGCGCGCACGCTCGTGCCAGGCGCTCATGCTCAATCCGCCACCAACGAAGGCGATTGTGTTTTCCAAGGTGTCGGGATCCCAGCGGCCAATTCCGAGGGCGTACTTAAAATTGTCCCCGTGCCTTAAGCCGTCCGTCTCGCCGTTCGTAATCGACACAAGCGCATCGTGTTTTTGGTCGAACCTTTGACTGAGCTCTCCCAACTCCAGCTCGTCGAGCCGGAAGTACTCCGACTTAATCAAGTCAGCCAGGTCGGCAACCTTCACATCTTTGTGCTCGTCGCGGCTGATGTCCTCGAGCATTTCGAACAACTTGCGGGCTGCGCGTACTGCTGGGATCTCGGTAACCTTGATTCGCAGTTGCATGTTGCAGGGGATCGATTCGTCGCGCAGCACTCGCGCAATGATGTCTGCGTAAGAAGCGCGCTCACGTACGACCAGAGCGATGTCAGAGAGCCGGTAATTCTCTTGCAGGACAAGGCGTTTGACTTCCTTTGCGATTTTCCGAATCTCGGTTTCGCGATCCGTGCAGGTAAAGAGCCGAATCTCTTGTTGTCCGACAAGCTTCAGCTTGTCGTTTTGGTCGTCGGTGATCTCCTGATCCGCCGTAAGCTCAATCCTGTCGTCCGAAGCGACAAACTGAAGTTTGTCGGACATTTGCTCTGACTTGAATAAACGCTCGCGCAGACGCGATAGCGCACCGTTAGTTTCCGCCCGGTCATCGCTTTGCTTAACTTCGAAGTCGGCGATGCTTAGCAACTGGTCGATTGTGTAGCTGTATGGCTCGAAGATTCCGGGATTGCGTTCGTCTCTATACAGATTAACGATTACATCCGGCACCCGCCGGATCAGTTCCCGCAACAACTCGCCCTGGATAGGGGTGAAGTCGAAGAAGCCGTCAACGATGAGCAGGCGAACATCCTGCAGCCATGGCACGGTGACAAAACGCCCCTGTATTTCTCCGCTCAGGATTGCGAGCGCTCGCAACTGATCGAGGTCGGCTTCGGTAAGATTGTGCTGTTCCAGGAGAGCTGAGTAAGTTGAGTAGATCAACCCAACATCTTTATCAAAATCGATCTGCGGGCGAAGGCCAGGTACGGGCGGAACTTCACCTCCGGCTTGCCTGATGAAATCTTCAGCACGTCTCGAAACTATCTCCGAAAACTCATCCGGGGTCTTAGCCGCGCGCTGAATCTCACCAATCAGTGAGGCAATCGTATTCACACACCCTTCGCGATGCGCCAGGGAACTGAGTGCGTTTAATTGTTCGGTTGCCGCTAACTGCTTGAGAATCTGCGAAATCAGACTTCGTTTTAGCGGAAGCTCTTCACGATCGATAGGTATGCGTGCAGCGAACGTGGCGCCGGATTGCTCATCAGTGGCGTGGGAAAGAACGCGGCTGACAAAACCGCGGAAAAGGTAGACAGGTACTTCGCCCCAGAGTCCGGGGTTCTGCGCGCCATCGAGAACCTGCTCTGTCACGGATTCCAGCAGGGGGTGAGATGCCGCGAGATAGAGGAAGGTGTTTGACTTACCCTGTGCGACCAGCTCAGCGCATCGGGCGATCAATCGCGAACGATTATTCCCAAGCAGCGGCCCTAGCCAGATTTCCTTTGCCACAGAACTACTCCACAGATTACGCAGATTACGCGGATTTCAACAGTCAAAAACCTTAAAAGCAGAAGCCCTGATCACCCACTTGTTCTTAAATTAATCGGTGTAATCTGTGCAATCTGCGGATATTAAGTTTCGCCGGCGCCGACACTTCGGGAACTTAGCAGCGGCATTGAATCTTCCAGTGTTGTATCACTCTCCGCCGCAACCAGGTCGGGAAATAAACCACCTTCGTCCAGACTCAGCGCTCGAGCTACTTTGTCCAGCGGTTCCATCGTCTCGATCTCGTCCCCGGCAATTGCTCCACGTTCTTTAAATTTCCTTGCAGTTACGAGCACGCGTGCCTCGAGCGAGCCTACACCTTTGTTGTAGGACTCTAGTGCGCGATCTAAACCTCGACCGATCTCGGCAAAATGATTCGTAAAAGTGCGCAGCCGGTCGTAAAGGTCTTTGCCGAGGCGGCTGACTTCCTGTGCGTTAGTCGCCATCTGTTCCTGACGCCAGCCGTACGAGACCGCCTTTAACAGGGCAATTAACGTCGTAGGAGTAGCGATGATCACACCTTGATTCACGCCATCCTCGATTAGCTTCGGATCGTTTTCGAGAGCTGCACTGTAGAAAGTTTCACCGGGCAGGAACAGCAACACAAATTCCGGTGTGGGCTGCACAGTCTCCCAATATGACTTCTTGCTCAAAGTGCCGATGTGCGTGCGAACGATCCTCGCATGATCCTTTAATCTCGCGCTGCGAATCTCATCATCGGTGGTCGAGATGGATTCGTAGAAAGCATCGAATGGCACCTTGGCATCGACAACGATGGTGCGGTTGCCCGGGAGTCGTACGATGACATCCGGGCGAAACCGTCCATCCTCGGTTATCACGGTTTCCTGCTCGAAGAAATCGCAGTACTGAAGCATGCCTGCCATCTCAACTACGCGTCGCAGCTGGATTTCCCCCCAACGCCCGCGTATGTGCGGCGCGCGCAAAGCTTTAACCAGATTTCCGGTTTCTGATTGAAGCTGGGTGTGCGATGCTGCCAGATTTTTTACTTGTTCACGCAGCTCGGAATAAGCCCCAACTCTTACTTTCTCCATCTCACCAATTTTCGAATCGACCTTGTCAAGCGATTCTTTGAGCGGCTTCACGAGTTCATCAATGGCATTCCTGCGAATGTCCAGATCACAGATAGTCGTCTCCTGGATCTTTTCCAGTGTTGCCTGAGCCAACTGGAGAAATGATAGGTTGTTGTCCTTCAGCGCGTCGCGAGAGAGCGCTTTGAATTTTTCAGTCAACTCTTCGCCGGCTCGCTTAAAGGATTCCGTTCGTTCGGACGCCGCCCGCCGTTCGCCTTCAAGAGCGGCTTTCAACCGAGTGGCTTCCGCTCTAATCGCCTCTCCTTCGGTAAATTGCTTATCAAAAGTTTCTTGTAGCTTCTTCAATTCATGTTCCTTGCCTGCCAGGCGCTCTGTCAGCGTCGCCAGATGGATCGCAGTTGCGGATTTGGCGCGTTCATACTCATTTGAGAGTCTTGCCCGCATCCACAACCAAACCAACAAACAGCCAATTCCAAAGCCAATCAGGGGAGTTAAAAAAACTTCAAACATTGAACCGTTCTCCACGGAGTTTTGAACAGTCTAGCAGCAGTGTTGCAAAAATGAAACACTGTAGCGAGCACGGTTTAGCCCTAAGATATAACTGCGCCGGGTTAGTTAACTTTTATTTAGTGCACTCAAGTGCTTATGAATGATTCCATACCCCTGGCCGAAGTTGATTGCCAATACACATCCTAGTTCTGATAGTCCTTGAATCACGTCAGGACTTGCGAAGTCTTTTGAATTCTTCGTTATGAAGCACTTTTCATCCTTCTGACCATCTGACAGATGGGACAGCACTGATGCGTAGATTATTGAATCCTGCGGACTCAATTTGTATTTAGTTTGAAATTGAATAGCGTTCTTAATGACGTCGACTTCAATTGGTATTAAATAAGACTGATCTAGGACTCTATGAATCACAGCGTCTAGTCGGGACTTCTCTTCCTCACTGCTTATCAAGAGCGCTTTTGTAATGTCCTGGAATCTTTCACGTGCACGAGCATAAGGTTCTGAACGTCCCAATTCACGCAACTCTTGACCTAGTTTCTCATGCAACTGCTGGCGTTGCCTCCTTCTGCCAACCCAAGAGGAAAACGGCTCAGCAATCGCGAATGCAGGCAAGATAAGGTTCACTCGTCCAACTTCGGCCAGTTGAAGAATCTTTTCGCAGTATTTGGATTCTTCTTGAAGGTAAGCTAGTTCGAGAATGAAGTTTGATTCAACGTAAACAATCATGAGGAAGCTTCAGTTACTATTGAGCCATGCTTGATCGCGTCATACAGACCCGAGTCAAAAAGCCACTTGTCCTGGAGGGGAGCGGTGTCTTCACTCAAGTCGGAATTCACGAGCAAGCTAAGCCAAGATGTGAGTATTAGCTGAAGACTGGAATCACTAATTCCGTCAGGTTTTAAGCCCGTATTGCTTATGTAAGGAGCAACAATTGGTTCGGCATCCACAGTGTAATCCGGTAGTTTCGCTTCAGCAGATTCAACACCATTTCTCCAGAGGTAGAAATGATCAGGAAACGCCAGAAGGAAGAACCGCGCCGAAGGTATAAGAGAATGGGTAAGAAGATTTCTGCGCATTTGCGCCGCCCATTCTGGGGTGGCCCCGGCCTTGCTCTTAACCTCAGCAACCAACTGAAGGTCTGCGTTAGGAGAATATACAGCTATGTCAGCCTGTTTCGCCATGACGCGATTCTACACCTTTGCGTCGTTTAAGAAAATCTTCGTAGGACTTATCACTCGGGTGAGTAGCTGCAATTTCATGAGAGATTTATTGAGTTGTATGCTCAAGTCACGATTGGTAATCAGAAAGAATACCGTCTTCAAGCAACATCTCGATCACTTCTCTTAAATTATCGTTAAGTTCATCGAGAGAACTGGCTTGAGAATGGGCGCCGGGAAAACCAGGGACGTATCCAACATAAAGACCGGTATCGCTACATCTTTCGACTACTGCTGTGAATCTCATGACCCTAAAGATAGCATCAACTTAGTCAAGCCATCCACTCTTAACACAAATAATTGAAAAGGCTCTTACTCTCATAGCAAGGCACCATCGCTCTTAAACTCGGCGAGTCACGTGTTCGGCTCTGTTACTACCGGCCGAGAGCCGTCGGAGCTCGGCGTCCATCCTTCCAGTCAACATTAAGCCGATCATTTTGTAGTCACCCATGAACGACCAAAGCGGATGCTTAAAAGTTGCCGGTCTGTTTTTTTCAATGAGGAAGTGACCAAGCCAGGCAGCGCCATAACCTGGAACCAACGCCAGGGGAAAAAGCCACCACCTTCTCGAAACGACAAAGAACACGAGTAACGCAAGGCCTGACACGGTTCCGATCAAATGCAGTAGGCGCGTGCCGGGCTTGCTGTGTTCGTTAACATAATAAGGCCAGAATTCAGCGAATGAGTTAAACGTGGATTCAGGCATCCCGAGTCCTCTATTCTTCGAAAAAAGCCCTGCGAAAGTCATCCGGGTGAAGCGGCTCAACGCGCATCAGTTGTAAATTCTCTTCGACGTGCTCGCGGCTGCTCATACCCACAAGTGCGGTCGTAATGCCGGGAGTCGAGCGCACAAACTGAATTGCCGTTTGAGCATCTGTTGCCAAAGAGCCCAATGGCTCGCGTATGGTTTCCGGCAGACCTCGCGCAACTCGGCCCTGGAGAATCGACGCACTCGAAACAACCGTCACTCCCAAAGCAGCAGCTGCTTCGATAGTGGAGACTGGTTCATCCGCGCCTTCAATTGTGTGGTTAAGCAGTGTCAAAGCCTCAGGCATTCCCAGATTGAAAGGCAGTTGGATGAATCGAAAGCCGTGTGATTCTCCTCCTACTTCTTTCGCCGACTCAACCAGGCGCGACAACGAATGATATTGAGGCGAATCCGGAGGCACGCGAAAGGCATTCCAGGTTGCTAATCCATATGCCTTTATAGTTCCCTCGGTTCGTACTTGCTCCAAAAACGCAAAGGCACTCTGAATTCTGGAGTAAAACTCATTCGGCGGCACGAATCCGAGTTGTGATTCCGGATTGTGAATGTAATAAACGTCGATGCTGTTCAGATCCATGTTCCGTAGCGATTGTTGCAATTGATTCTCGAGAAACGCCGGTGTCATGCAGTGACTGCCGTCAACAAAATCTTCGAATCTTGCGATGCCTGGCCGCACGAACGTGTCTGCGATGTAGGCTCGCATATCTCTTGGCGGAGACCCATCGAACGGCAGGTACCCGCTCTTTGTGCAAATAACGATTTCCGAGCGTTCGAAGCCGCGGTGGGCGGTTAAGCCGTTCAGAGCTTTGCCGACCGAGCGCTCGCTTCTCTGAAAGCGGTAATTCGACGACGTGTCAATTACATTTGCGCCCAATTCAACCGCTCGGACTATAGATTCCGCATAGTCTGCATCAGTAGCGTCATCTGCATTTCCCAGATAAGTGCCGATGCCGACTGACGACAACCAGAGGTTCTGTTCATTACGAAAATGGTTCTCCGCCGCCTTTCCGCGGAAACGGTCCCGGTAATGAGCAGTTCCTTCGAGCGTTGCTGATCCGGTTATTGGCATACTTTGAATCGGGACTATAACCGCGTGTTAAATGACCCGCAAGCACTTCGAGCTTCGCAGCAGCGTGTGATAGCTTTGATTCCAAAATTAAATGACTGAAAAAGAGCAATCCGCGAGGGCGTGCAAGTCGTCTTTGGATATTTCTGAGGAGGATTTGCATGACTTATCGTCTCAGGTCAATCAGTTCATAACTGATTACTTCTCAGAGATCCGAAGTCTCAGGGTCTATCCACAGACTTCAGGCGGGGACACAACCGCCGAGATAGGATCAACGCTTTCTTTGTCGGGTGAACCACTCCAGAAGTTAATGGACGGATGTCGCGCGATCATAAACAACTCGCGTCACAATGGCCATCCGAGGTTCTTTGGTTATGTGGCGTCTCCCTCGACTGCTGCCGGCGCTTTTGCCGATCTAATCGCTTCGGCACTGAACATTAATGCCACCTGTTGGCGATCGGGACCTGCCGCAACGGAAATAGAAAAAATCGTCGTGCGCTGGCTGGGCTCGATGATTGGCTATAGCGATGACTCGCATGGACTGTTGACCAGCGGTGGCTCCATGGCGAATCTCATTGCACTTCAAATTGCCCACCGAGCAAAAGCGAATGATGATATTGCCCAAAAGGGATTGTGGCATGGCTCGCCGATGACGATTTACGCATCGGATCAGATCCACATGTCTATTCCGAAGGCTGCTGACGTTCTTGGCTTTGGGCGTGATCACGTACGCTTGGTGGAGTCTGACCAGAATTTCCGTCTTGACGTGTGGCGGTTGCGTGAACGGATCCAAAGTGACCTGCAAAATCAATTGCGACCGTTTTGCGTGGTCGCTAGTGCGGGAACAGTCAATACCGGTGCTATCGATTCGCTGGGTGAAATTGCCGATGTAGCGCGGGAGTTCGGGCTGTGGTTTCACATTGACGGAGCTTACGGTGCTCCAGGTACTTTGGACTCGCGCAAACGAGCGCTCTTCACCGGATTGGAACGTGCTGACTCAGTTTCACTGGACGCTCACAAGTGGTTATACGTTCCCATCGACGCGGGCTGTCTTTTGTTTCATGACGACGCAAGTGCACGGGCAGCTTATTCATCCAGCGATGCTGACTACATAAAGGTTCTTGATCCCGGTAAAGCAGACGAAGCGTTCGCCTATTGGGATTATGGAGTGGAATTATCCCGGCGTTTTCGGGCGTTGAAGATCTGGTTCACGTTGCAATACTACGGTCGTGAACGCATTGCTGAGGCGATCAGTCACGACAATTCGCTTGCTGAATACATGGGCCAATGTGTGGAGGCAGCGGACGACTTCGAATTGTTAGCGCCTATCGAGTTGAGCATCTGTTGCTTTCGTTATGTGCCGCGGGAGTACGTTCTCAAGTTAAATTCGGCGGAAGGGACTGAACGCGATCGACTTGAGACTGAGTTGGACCATTTGAACGA
>DATEDU010000266.1:0-6220 GCA_035281525.1 Pyrinomonadaceae bacterium
CAGGATTCATTTAATCGTGGGGCCGACCGGGCGCGTTCCACTTTCGACCGACCACTCCGTCTTTCCGGCAACTTTGTTTATGAGCTGCCCTGGTTCCAGGAACAGCGTGGGTTTGTCGGTCACGTGCTCGGCGGGTGGCAAGTTAACTCGTTCTTCACTTTCCAGAGCGGTGCGCCATTCACACCACTTAACGGCGCCGATCCAACAGGAGCTTTGAACGGCATTGACGGTCTCGTTGGTAATGCAATTCGTGCGAACAACATCAGCAGTCTCGACCTTTCAAGCATGACCGTCGAACAGCTTTTTGCTTTGAGAGGACCAGTGTCGTCGCGTACCGGGAACAATCTGTTCCGCACGTTACAATGTACAGGTCCTATCGACCCAACGGACCCGGAAGGCCGGTTTACGGATGCCGCCACATGTGAGCGCTTAGGAGGTGCCGGTCGTAATATCTTAAGAGCTGATGGCATCGGCAATCTTGATTTCGGGATCATCAAGAACACCCGGATAGCGGAGAATGTCCGATTACAGCTCCGCGCCGATATGTTCAATGCGACAAACACACGCAATTTCGGCATACCAACCGCCAACGTAGCTGCTGGAGGGTTCCTTAACCAGTGGACGACGAACGGTGGCAACCGCCGAATCATCCTGGGCGCCAGGTTAGTCTTCTAATTCGACCTCGCGCCGGCCCATATGGTTTGGGCTTGAAGCCTTAACAAACTTTAGGGGCTGAAGAATCATTTCTTCAGTCCCTTTTTGATTGCGTTTCAGCTATGATCAGCGCTCAAGAACCCTTAGTTCAGTAACCCTGGATTGATCCCGCCACGAGAGAGGGCATGATGAAGATCACACTTCTAACGCTATTGGTCCTATCTTTCGCAGCCGTTGTGAATGCTCAATCGCCTGTTGCGTCTACGAACGGGCCCGTGCCGTCGACAAATGCACCTGCGGCGTCTACGAACGGATCTGGGGCTTCAAGTAACGCGCCTGTGATAGTTATCAAACACAATTGGAGCAAGGAACGCATTAACTGGCAGGCTGATCCTTTCGGTGGGCCACTGGAGAATTTCGATGATATGCGGAGGAGACGTGTGGATGAAAGGCGCCTGGAGAGGGCCCGGGGGACCGGCAATGCGGGAGAAGTCAGCAGAATCGAGCGCGAAATGCGCGCAGAGCAAGTAATTAAAGCGCGACCGCCGAAGCCTCCACGATACGTTTTTCAGTACAAGCTCTCAGTCAAAAATACTAGCGACAAGACGATAAAGTTAATTGATTGGGACTACGTATTCTTTAGTGCCAATACACAGAGTGAAGCCGGCCGAATGGAGATTACGTCTGAAGAAAAGATTGGACCCGGGAAAACCAAGGAACTCATTGTGATGGCCAGCAAGCCTCCTGCCAGGACCATCAGTGTATACGCTCTCGACAAAAATGAACGCCAGGGACTCGATGGGCAGATCGTCATAGTCCGCGTCGAATACACCGATGGCACCGTTTGGCAACGTCCGCAATGAGCCTGAGAATTAGAAGAGCAGTATCGTCAGACGCGCCGACACTCACTCAAATCGCGCACGACGCCAAACGATATTGGGGCTATCCCGAGCACTGGATTCAGCATTGGCAAACTGAGCTCACCATCTCCTCAGATTTCATCAACAAAAATCAAGTTTATGCTGCAGAGCAGAACGGCGAGATCGTGGGGTTCTACGCTCTAGTCCTCCACGGTGAGCGAGCGGAGCTCGAGCACATGTGGGTCGCGCCGGCTCATATCGGCGAAGGCATAGGTAAGGATTTGTTCGTGCACGCTATGCAGACCGCTGCCGGTGAGAATGTTTCTGCAGTGGAAATCTCTTCCGATCCGAATGCAGAAGGCTTTTATAAAAGGATGGGGGCGAAGCGAATCGGAGAAGTGCCCGCGGACATCGACGGCCAGCCGCGTTTTGTCCCTCGCCTGTCTGTCGATCCCTCATAACATTGCCAATTGCCGATTGCCAATTGCCAATTCGTCTGCATCACTGTGTCCACAGGAGATAACCAATTGGTGCTCAAATCGGCAATCGGCAATTGGCAATTGGCAATGTTCAGTTGCCGAAGCGGCGGCGGTACTCGATCGAGCTGATAAACGCTTTCACCATCTCTGCTTGAATGAAATTGCCGTTGAACTGGTTGAGTTTGTTCAACCAGAAAAGGTAGCCATTAAAGTTTGTGTCAGGAGCACTGTTCGGGTTGCGATGCAGGTAACCGAAATACTGCATCAACACGAACGCCTTGTTGAATTCAGCGTTTCTTAAATCCTGATCTTCTGCTACTGCTCGCAACACCTGCGCACGGTTTTTTGCGCCAGTCGTCAGATCGTTAACTAATTGATTGAGTTCCGACGTCGACAACACGCCCCCCGCATTTAGATTAAGCGCGTCAACAAACTGAGCAGCCGTCATCGACGCCGGAAAGGCTGCCGTGAACGCCGATCTGGCGACAAACTCCGCAGCAAACGCGTTCTTGTTATTCTCCAGTAACTGCTGCCAACCAGCCTGACCGACAACTAAGCCTTCGCGTATTCGAAGCGTGTCGGGCAGGTACTCTTCACGCGTCAGGGGCACCGGAGCACCGGGCAGATCGCCAAAAGCCGCCTTGTACATCCGGTAGACGTGGAAGCCGGTTTCCTGGGACTCGATAGATAAGAAGAAAGCTGCCGACACGTTAATGCGTTTTATCTCGATGCACTGCAAGTCTGTTCCGCACGAAGTTATTTCATTCGTCCAAAATGCCAAACCCGCAGCGTCAGGCTCGCGATTCAGAAAATCGAGATAGTGTCGATGCACAAAGAAGCCGGCGCGATCGATCGGATTGGGTTGAGGTAGTCCGAATGATAAACCCGACAACGCGAGATCGGGGAGGTTGTCAGAATTAACGAATACTACCCCGTCCGTCAGAAATCCGTTCAAGTGTGGATCAGGAAACGCGTCGATGCGTGCCCGGCCGCCGTTGCCACCGCTGCCGTCCTGAGATCCGCTCGCGTCTTCGATGACGTAAACACTTCCGCGGCTCGTAAGCGCCAGACCATGCAGAAACAGATTGTTGTCGATTGAAAGGCCTTCGACTACAACTTCGTCTCGATCGCCGAATCCGTCGCCGTCGTCATCATAGACTGCCAGCATCAACGTCTCGTTACCTGCTGAATGTGAAAAGACAACGCCCATATTGTTGGCGGCAATGTCCAAAGGTGAGTCATCTGAAAAGCGATACGAGTAGTACGGCGTCGCATCGAGGGTATCTGGCATGCCGTCGGCATTTGTGTCGCGAACGATCCGTAATTCGTTGGAACGGAAATCCGCGATCAAAAGATCATTATTCGGCATAAGCGCCAACCCGTTTGCGTTGAAGAGTCGATTGTCGCCTACCGTCACCAACTCGCGAGCAAGGGCAGGATCAAAACCTCCCGTGCTTGGATCCCGAACCAGCAACAACACGCCCGGCGAAGGCTCGTTGTTGGGATCGTTTGGATTGGACTCGTTGAAAAACCCGCTTGAGCAAACGACTACAAATTCGCTGCCTGTTCGAGATGTGCCCGTGACGACAGCTGCAGCTGAAGGCAGTTGAAAGTCGCGCTGGAGATCGAACACCGTGGACGTGTCCATCTGGAAGTTGCCATTCGTATCTAGCCCCACTACCAGTACGCCAACCAGAGTGTTATTGGACGTGGCGGAGAACACTTCATAGCGTGCTCCTGACTGGCCGACCGCAACATCAAACGAGCCTCCCTCAGAATTGAATGTGGTTCGATCGTCGGCAATCAAGTCGCCGTTTTGATCCAGGTACTGCTCGAGCGTGCCTGCGCTGGAGGTTAAGCTGAGTTGCGACGAGTGCAGAATGCGGCTTAGGGACGTGCCGGCTGTGATAGCTGCTTGCGGCACAGTTAGGTTGGTCGCGGGCGAAACCCGGGCGGCGCGTCTGTCCATTCGGGATTGCGTTGAGGATTCGGGGGACTGTGTTGCACTCTTTGCGCGACCTTCGGTCGCTCGTGCCTTCGGCTTATAGCGGTCTCTTACTTCCCAGCCAGTGAAGCGTTCCTGACGAGCCGCGAGAGCGCGTCGAATGTCAGGCTTCAGCGGCCGGGCTGTTTGAGTTGCCGTTTGGGCGTTGCTCACCATTGCGAGAAGAAACGCAGTGCACACGAGCCCGAGCACCAGCAAAAGAAAATATATTGATAACCGCAGAATCTGCATTGCTTTTATCTTTTCCGCCTGCGGAGCAGGCGGAAACGTAAAGCCTGGGGCGTGAGCCCCAGGACCAAGACCCCATCACAACGTGTAAAGCCCGTGAAGCGGGCGAGAGAGCGTTGTTATTTTCAAACTGCTTGCGCCCACTTCGTGGGCTTACCCTTATTTATTTGCACTGACCTGGGGCTTACGCCCCAGGCTTTATGCTTTCGCCGGCTTCGCCGGCTCCCCGTAAGCTTGCGACTGCCGAGCAGTCCAACCCATCGGCACTATGGCCTGCTTCGTGATGGCGCGTCGGCCGATCTTGATTCAGACCGCGACGGTGATGAATCAGACCGCGACGGAGATGAGTCAGATCGCGACGAAGATGAATCAGACTTCGACGACGAAGAATCAGATCGCGACGACGAAGAATCAGATCGCGACGACGACGAATCAGATCGTGACGAAGATGAATCGGACCTCGACGAAGACGAATCAGGTCGCGATGGCTCCGAACGCGGCGGTGGATCGTTGCGCGGTGGTGGATCATTGCGCGGCGGCGGATCATTACGCGCTGGTGGATCATTGCGCGGCGGCGGATCGTGACGCGCGGGCGGATCGTGGCGCTGTGGTGGAGGCTCTGAACGCGCAGGCGGATCAGGGCGAGTCGATGGTGTCTCTATTCGCTCGCGTGGCTGAGGTCTTTCGATTCTGTCCGGCCGCACGGGCTCATCATTACGCTCCGGACGAGCAGGCTGATCGGTCCGTTCAGGCCGATCAATCTTTTCCGGCCGATCAATGGGCCGATCAATTCGTTCAGGCCGATCAGTTCTTTCGGGCCGGGAGGGCTGTGATGGGCGGTCCGCTGGCGACCCAACCGTTGGGGTGCTTGTCGGCGCACCAACTGTCGAAGGCTGATCGTCAACATTGGTCCGACGTTCTTCCGGCAATGTCCGGCTCGGACGTGCCGGTCGCTCGTTATCTGTGCCTCGGATGCGTTCGTTTGGATCAGCGCCACGATCCAGAGTTCTTTCGTTTCCAGCGCCCGCGTCACCACGCGAAGGTCGCGCTGGACGAGCCACCGCTCCCGTCGGACGAGCGTCATTCGCGCCCGCCGATGTCGTAGTCGAACCCGCGTTAGTTGGGTCGCGCCCTTGCAGCACCCTCGTGCGACGCAACTCGTTGTCGAGCGCAACACCCGGCGTTCGCGTAGCCGCACCGGTCTGGCGGTCCGGCGCATCCACACTCGGAGTCACGCGCGCCGGTCGCGCCACCGTAATACGATCTCCGCTTTCACCTGGCGTGACGCCGGCAGGCCTAAGTGGCAGATCACCTCGCACGGGCTCTGCGTTCACTACTCTTCGGGCCAGGTCTTCATTTGCACCTCGGAACCGAGCCGAGTCAGAGCCAAAATCTCGCGCGGCCACACTCGAGACTGCCCGCATGTGAGCAGGATTAACTCGCCGCAGATAAGCAATTTCATCACGTCGCAACGGCGTGAGCCGGCGGTCTCGATCGTACCGGTGGTAATGACGCGACCTTGGATCGCGATGGTAGTAAGACAATGGATACCAACAGATGTTGTCTCCAAAGGAGATGTGAAATGCCACCAGGGCCGGACGCCACCAGCTGCGACGGCGATGGTAATAACTGCGCGGACACCATGCCCAGTAATTGTCGTAATAAACCCAACGACCATAGTGATACGGAGCCCAACCCCACGGCTCATAACCGACCCAAGTCCAGCCGTAAGGCGGACACCACGTCCAGTGGCCATAACGGTACGGCGCCCAATCGTAATAATTGTTGACTACCGTGACGTGCGGCCGCCAAATCCAGCCGTAGTCCTTCGCGTAAACCCAATTGCCGTAAGCGTCGAGATCTTCAGCGCCCCAGATGTAATTGTCGTAGTACTGGGTGTCGTACCGCAGACGCTGCGCCAGGTACCGCTCTCGGTCATCGACCCACGTATCCCAGGAGTCGTTGCGCTCTGCGACTAAGAATTGCCAGTCTCC
>DATEDU010000267.1:0-27731 GCA_035281525.1 Pyrinomonadaceae bacterium
GAGTTGTAGTGCTTGCGATAGAAGTTTCGCAGCATGTCCTTCGCATGTTTGGCTGAGTAATCGAGGATAGAGAGGCACCCTGTCTGCATGTAGTTCGTGTTGTTCCGCAGTGACCACTTAAACCTGCGATCGGGAGGGAACGGCCGGTACCATTCACGTGACGTGACCGGTCGATCGACATATCGCTCTTCATTTGGCCGCAGCACACGTTCGACAGTTTCAGCCGTGCCGTTCCCAAACGTTTCATAGCCGCGGCCCATGCTGTTGTGATTGACGGCCACTGAGTCGAGGTAGTGATGTCCCCATCCCTCGCCAAAGCCCCAAGTCCAAACGCCTGGCATACCGAACGAAGACATCGTACTGATCTCATGGAACGACATCTCAAAGAACTCGCCTAACAAGATGGGGTCAAGGTTTGTATTCCAAGGTCCGGTTCCGTTCCACGTCTGCAAGAGCGGTATTGACTCGTGGAGATCGTGCACGACAGTCGGATGGTAGTCATAGAACATCCGGTGAACGGCGCGGGTCAGTTGCAACGCCTTTTGGTGCGTGTCGCGATTGTTGTCGTGGAAAACGTAATACCCCCAGTAAGGAGGTGAAACCGGCGGCAGTGTCTCCCAGTCAGTTTTGCCTTTGAGGTAACGGTAGAACCAATCCACCGTCTTATCGCGGCCGTCAGGCTCAGACACTGGATTGATCAAAACGATCAGATTGCGGCGAATATTCTGAATCATCGGCTGCTCAGAGACAGCGAGGCGATAAGCCAACTCCATCACCATCTCAGGACTGCCAGTCTCAGTTGAGTGAAGGCCCGCATTGAAGTAGTAAATCGGTCGGGCCGCGTCAATGATCCGCTCAGCTTGATCAGGTGAGGTCTTGCGTGGATCGGCAAGTGCTGCGGTTGCAGCCTTCAGCTTGTCCAGATCGCGCAGCCCTTCTTCGTCCGCGATCGCGACGAGCAGAATGTCGCGGCCTTCTTCGCTCTTACCGATTGTCTCGACTCGCACGCGTTGAGAGGCTCGATCAAGTTCCCTCATGTAACCGTAGACCTTGGTCGTGTTTGATAACTCGCCTGGTGCGCCAACAACGTGCCCAAGAAACTTGGTTGGCGAAGGTACTTTGTCTGAGGCAGGCACGTAAGAGACCCACGGACTAAGAAAACGCGCCTCGGTTGTGAATTGCTTGATCGCGTCCACCGAGCCTGCCTCCGCCACATCCGGAGCATATGGATTCAACGGCGGCTGCGTGGCTGATTCGACCGAACAAATAAGAATCAGAGTCAGGAGAGCGAGCACACGTACAGGCAAGTTCCTCATACCTTTTTTATGAAATTCCTTTTCGTTAAAGAACGATCCACGAAATAACACGAAATTCACGAAGCAAAGTTTGGTGTTGGTTAGTGGATTTAGTGGATCGTTTTCTTTTGCATTATCAAATTAGCGCGATCAGTTATTTAATCAGCTCTGACGCAATGATGGCATTGGTATCGGAATGTTGTAAGTCTGCGCGCCGACTCCGACTCCACCTTCACATGTATTCGGAGGCGTCGTACACACGCGTCTTGACGAGGGGCACTCGGAGGCCCAGAACATGTAGCCTAACATCCCGGCCGTAGTTCCAGCGCCATTTGGCACCACGGTTTGAACATAATTTCCTGTAGAGCTTATCAAAGAGGTACTGAAGCTCGTGCATTCAGGCGCTGCTCTTGTTCCGGTAACAATGTACAGACCTCCCGTGAATTTCGCCGGGGCTAACGGCAGTATTGGCGGATCGAATTGTGGCTTCCCATCTACGTGCTCCTGCCAATTAGCCTGAGCGTTAGCGGCAGTGTTTGGTTGTTTGCTGGGAACCATCGCATTCGCGTAATCAAGCACCGGCGTGGTGGTGTTCAGCCAGTCTGCGGTGGCCTTACGCGTGAGTGGAATCAGCCAACGATCACCAGCGGCCAGATCGATCGTTAACCGCGCCGCATGATTCGAACCGGATGCATCGTACGGCAAAACTGATCGGTAAGCATTAATGAATGCCTGCAACCCGGGTAGGTTTGGATTCATATTCTCTTCATAGTCGATTTCGATGCCAACGCCTAATCGTTGCGCCGCTTCGGCTGCGTTCAAGCCGAGTTGAGTCGCATTTGTCGCGAGCGCCTGATTCCATGCGTCTACATATGTAATTCCGCCAATCGATAGACTCACCCTGACTCCTCTAGTCTTGAAATAATCCACCACAGCCTGATTCATTCCGATTGGTATGCCTTGGGACGTGGTAGCATCAGTGGTCTTATTCAGCAGTCTCAGAGGATGAACGAAACTCAAGACGACAAGGTTAACGGAGGGTTGGCCATTGCCGCGGTCGATTAACCATCGATTCTTCGTGTCGAAATCCGTCATATTGCGGACGCTGGCCCAGGTACAAAAATCGTTTCCACAGTGCCATGCCCCATAAACAGCGATGGCGGTGACAGCCGGCGCTTTGGATGGTTTGGTAAGGAAAGCAGGGAAAGTTAGAGAGATAACGATCAGACTCAGCGACAAAAAGTGTGGCATCACAACCTCCTTAACGCATCATGAGTTTTCTGCAAGGGGCGGGACGCTGACAATATCACTCATTGCAAGAGTTGGAAATAGCTTCGTGCAGGCTTTGCCTGATAGCCGCAATGATAAATAGGGCTCAGAACTTTAGGTTACTTCCGGAGGCTTAAGGCGCTTGAGACCTGTCCTGCTTATCCTCATTTCTTATCTGTTGGGGTCGATACCGTTTGGATATCTCATCGTGCGGGCGCTGGAGGGCGGCGACATCAGGCAAACCGGTTCAGGCGGCACGGGCGCAACAAACGTTTCGCGGCGCGCTGGTAAGGCCGCTGGCGTATTGACACTCTTGCTTGACGGACTCAAAGGCGCGACGGCCGTGATGATTACCATGTGGGTGTTTGGTCTGCTGCGAAACGCTTCATCGGGCATTCAGATCGTAGGAGAGAATACAAATGTTTTTTGGTGGGTTGCCGCCAGTCTCATCGCCGTTCTTCTCGGACACATTTTTCCGATCTGGCTAAGATTTCGCGGAGGGAAGGGAGTTGCAACAGGAGTGGGAGGATTTCTGGTGCTTACACCTTTGGCAGTCCTCGGCGCACTGCTGATTTTCGTTGGAATAGTTTTCCTCAAACGTTACATCTCATTGGGGTCGATCACCGCAGCATTGGCGATCCCATTGCTTGTCTGGCTTGGGCATCTATCCATTAAGCCTCTGCCGGCGCCGGCGCCAATCCTGACAGCCGCAATAGCAGGTGCGCTCTTGATTGTTTTTGCACACCGGGAAAATATTCGACGGCTGGTCGAAGGGAAGGAAAGTAAGTTTAAGTGACATTTGCAACGGGCAATCCGATTGCGATAATTGGCGCGGGTAGTTGGGGTACGGCGCTCAGCATAATCGCGGCACGTGCCGGTCACAGCGTCAGGTTATGGTCGCGAAATGCCGCTGTAGCCGAGTCGATCAACAATCAACGGGTTAACTCAGTTTACTTACCGGAATCGAAAGTCCCGGAAAGTGTGATTGCCACGACCGACTTACCGACAGCGTTGAAGCATGCAGGATTGGTGCTGTTTGCTGTACCGTCACACGCCACCAGAAACGTTCTCACGAACATGATTTCCGAGCTCGAGCCGAATGTGGTTATAGTGAGCGCGACCAAGGGGATCGAGATCGAGAGTGGCAAGCGCATTTCGCAAATCGTGGCCGAGGTTCTTGGGAAAGAGCTAGCCGCTAAATTCGTGTGTCTGTCCGGACCTTCTTTCGCTAAGGAAGTCGCAGACAAGCACCCTACGGCCATTGTTGCAGCCAGCGAGGATCTCGAGCTCAGCCGGAACGTTCAGCAACATTTGAGTTTTGATAACTTGCGCATTTACGCAAGCAACGACCTGATCGGTACTGAGCTCGGCGGTTCGATCAAGAATGTGATGGCAATCGCCGCCGGAATGGTAGCCGGACTCGGCTTGGGCACAAATAGTGTTTCCGCTCTCATTACGCGTGGTCTCGCCGAGATGGCACGGCTTGCGCACCGTCAGGGCGGCAAACTGGAAACGTTGATGGGGTTGGCAGGACTCGGTGATCTGGTTCTTACTTGCACGGGCACGCTTTCGCGAAATCGTTTTGTAGGACAGGAGTTGGGAAAAGGCCGTAGCCTGGCAGAGATTACACGAGGCATGAAAGAAGTTGCCGAGGGTGTTAACACGACGAAGGCTCTTGCGAAGCTGGCATCAAGGCTCGAAGTGGAAATGCCAATCACTAATGAAGTGCACGCTGTGCTCTACGAGGGCAAGGCTGCTCGTGAGGCAGTGTCGAGCTTGATGACAAGACCCCTGCGCGACGAATTTTATAGTGAAGTATCGGGTAGAATCTGAATGGCAACTGTCAAGGAAGAAAGAGTTCTCGCTTCGAACCGCGCTGCGTTTCACAACTATCACATTTCCGACAAGTACGAGGCTGGAATAGCCCTGGTGGGAACTGAAGTGAAAAGCGCGATGGAAGGACGAGTGCAGCTAAAGGAATCCTACGTTGCTGTACGCGACGGTGAAGCGTGGTTGTTCAACGCCCACATTTCGCCTTATGCTCACGGGAATCGGGAGAATCACGAGCCCGTGCGCACGCGCAAGTTGTTGCTGCACCGCCGCGAGATTGGCCGGCTCGAGGAAGCTTCCGTCAAACAGGGAATGACCTTAGTACCTACCCGGGTATATCTGAAGAATCGACGGATCAAACTCGAAGTTGGAGTGGCGCGCGGTAAAAAACTGTTCGACAAACGAGAGACAAAAATGCAGCGTACGGTAGAGCGGGAGACAAGGGCTCAACTCAAAGAACGCAACCGCTAATAAGTGAAACTGGAGGACCAAAAACTCATGGACGTTGAAGGCAGACGAGGTTCCTTTCAAGAGATTGAGGCGCAAGCCTTGGCAGTCGCAGTTTTCAAAGATGAAAAAGCTGATGACGGACTCTTGAAGGACCTCGATACAACCAGCGGCGGGGTTGTTAAGTCTGTAATCGATTCAGAAGAGTTTAAAGCCAAAGAAGGCGAAACGATTTATCTTCATCAGCCAGCCAAAAATAATAACAAGCCTCAGCGGTTGCTTCTTGTAGGAGCAGGCGAGCGATCAGACTACGCAGCATGGAGCGTCTCGCTGTTCGCGGGCACCGCGGCCCGTTTTTTACGCGACAAAAATATTAAATCGATTGCTTTGATACCCAGATTGGAAGGTAATGCGGAGACCATAGCAGCAAGTGCCGTTGAAGGAGCATTTATAGGGTTGTTTGAGATAGACAAATATCGCACGGTTGAAAAAGAGCAGCGCGTCATCGACCGCCTGATCGTGTTAATCCCCGACGCTGATGACGACGCGTTAAAGAAAGGCGTAAAGCGGGGGCAGATCGTTGGAGAGTCGATGAATTTCACGCGCGACCTGGCTAACGAACCAGGTGGCTACATGACGCCCACGAATATGGCTGATCGAGCTCGCGAGGTTGCGACTGAGTTTAATCTGAGCATCGACGTCCTTGACGAAGCACGCATGGAACAGGAAGGCATGGGCTCTCTTCTTAGCGTGGCTCGTGGCTCCGATCAGCCGGCAAAACTGATTATCCTCAAATACACACCGCCGTCGTCACCAAAGACGCAGCAACTACTCGCTCTTGTCGGCAAAGGAATCACGTTCGACTCCGGAGGCATCTCGCTCAAGCCGGGAGAGAACATGGAATTGATGAAGTACGACATGACGGGCGGCGCAACTGTGATGGGTGTAATGCGGGCGATCGCTCAATTGAAACCATCCGTGCCGGTCATGGGCGTCATACCTTGTGCCGAAAATCTACCTTCAGGCAAAGCAACGAAGCCAGGCGACGTAGTCCGAGCGATGACAGGCAAGACGATTGAAGTCATAAACACAGACGCCGAAGGCCGGCTGATTCTCGCGGATGCGATCGCATATGCGAAGAAATTAGGCGCTACGAAAGTCATAGACATGGCGACGCTGACGGGCGCTGTGTCGATTGCCCTTGGAGATGTCAATACAGCTGTCCTTGGCACCGATCAAGAACTGATCAACGAAATCATAGGTGCCGGTCAGGAAGTCGGCGAAAAGTTCTGGCAGTTGCCGCTCGATAAAGAATACTCAAAGCAGATCAAGTCAGACATTGCGGACATTAAAAATGTCGGTGGCCGTAAAGCTGGAACGATTACGGCAGCTGCGTTTCTCAAGGAGTTCGCCGATGGAGTTTCGTGGGCGCATTTGGACATTGCCGGTACCGCCTGGGCCGACGAAGTCAAGCCGCATCGATCGAAAGGCCCCACCGGCATCGCCGTCCGGACGCTCCTCAATATCGTAGATCGCGCTCACCGTGCGGAGGCCGAGTCGTAGTTTTAAGCCTCACCCTGTGCTCAATCGTGGACAGCATACTGTCGACAGAAGTGCACACTTCCCTCCAACATCCGCGAAATAAGTCCGTTTTTGTGTAGGTACCTGCTCTGACAAACTTGGCATGAGAGTTGAAGAAGGGAGCTTGTAAGCCAAGGGTGCGGTGACACTCACGATAGGTCCTCGCCCCCCTCGAAGGCCGCTCGAGGTTTTTACCGCTCCTTGGCCCTCAAACCCGCCTCCTATTATTCAGCCCAAAGAGTCCCTCTTACCTTCTCACCCTCTTTTGGGCTGGGCAGAATAATTCCTGGAAATGCTATAATCGCGACGGTTGAGCTCTCCGGGAAGGTCAAGAGGTTCTCATCGCAGGCTTTGAGGAGTTAAAAAGCCGGTGATCAATTACTACAGAATACTGGGTGTTAAGTCCTCGGCTTCAAATTCCGACATCAAGTCGGCCTATCGGAAGCTAGCAAGGCAGCGTCACCCCGACGTGAGCGAATCGCCCACGGCTGCGCGCGATTTTGATCTTATTTCCAAGGCCTATCACGTACTCAGCGATCCACAGGAACGAGCCTATTACGACGAGCAGCTCAACGCTCAAAACACCTCTGGCTATTCCATCCTGCAATCAAATAACCCGCACGCCCGGCGCGCGCGCAATCTTGCTGTTCAAGCCAAATGGGACCGTGTGGTCGACGAGGTGCTCGAGCGCGATCGCATGGAAAATCGTGAACGCCAACGAGTCGTTTTTACGACAGTTTCACTCTTTCTATCTACGTTCTTTGTCGCACTGATACGTCCACCTCTGTGGCAAATATTCGATTATGCGGGCCGTGCAGTTGTACTTACGTTGTTTGTGATCGGAATTTGGCATTTGGCAACGCGATTGCGCGAGTATTTCGCGCATTACACTTACATTCCAAAGCCGTTCACGTACACCATCATGCGCGAGGATGAGAAACCGGAGCAGCCGTTCACTCGGTTTTCGGCTTACACTTTTTTGCTGGTGGGATACGCGCTGAGTGTTGGTGTAGGCCTGTTCATCAGCTGGCAGACGCAGGATTTCTTTACTGATATCAGTTCGCTATTTCACCAGCGTGTCGGGCCCGTCCAGGCAAATATCTTGAACAACTCTTCCCAAGCCTTTCTCGTAGCAGACCTGCTGCTCTATCCGCCGATTGCAGTGCTGATCGTCGATTCGATGCAGGCGGTTGTCGCACGAATCGAATGACGCGGAAAACGATCATTCTGATCCTGGCAGTCTCTTTCTTTTCGGCAGCGCTCGGCAGTCCTGCGTTTACCCGCAGCCGCTCAACTTTTGCCCGCAGCCAGGACGAAAGATCCTTCACGCCGCTGCAACTTGAAATCGCCAAACAACGCGAGCGCCTGAACTCGGCGGAAATGGAAGAACGGCGCGATGCCGTAACGAGACTCGGCGCAATGCGGCGTGCTGAGGCCTCGCGCGCGGCGCTCGCTGCACTGAATGATGTGTCGGCTATTGTGCGAGTGACAGCGGCTGGCGCCATCTTGTTCTTACCGGGCGATGAAGCGGCAGCTGCATTAATTCCGCTGCTGAACGACAAGGATGAGTTTGTACGGCAGGAAGTAGCTTATGCTCTTGGTCGGACGGGCAGTAAGACCGCCGTAGCACCCTTGATCGAGCGACTCATGAAGGACAAGAAGCACGGAGTAAGAGGTGCCGCGGCTGTTTCTCTGGGGCGTCTAGGCGATGAATCTGCAGTGGTACCTTTGGCTAACGTGCTTGCACCGACTTCATCGAACAGAGGACGCGGCAGCCGAAACAAAGACAACGTATTCGTCCTTCGAGCTACAGCTGTTTCGTTGGGTCAGATTCGTAGCCGTGCTGCCATTCCGGGACTGATAGCCACACTTGAAGATGAGAAAACGGAGACGGACGTCAGACGTGAAGCTGCGCGAGCGTTGGGGTTGATCGGTGATCCGGCAGCTGAGCCGGCCTTGCGCAAATTAACAACAGCGTCAGATGCGCATCTTGCTCTTACTGCCTATGAAGCATTGCGACGAATCTCGAACCTGCAAAAAGGCCTTCCGGGATCTTAATTCTTAGTTCTCAGTTTTCTCTCCGCGGCTCTGGCCTTTCTTGGCAGCCTTACTAGCCTGAGGAATTGGCAAGCCCACGCCACCTGATAACGATTCCATGGCTTCGACCTGCGGCTTAGGAACTGTCATCTCCTGAATCAACGCGCCACCGGAGCTCTTCGAGAAGATCAGTTTGTGAGTGAACCCGTCGACGTCTACGTGCACCAAGTCACCCAGTCCAATTTGACTCGTAGCTACCAGGTTAGAAAGTGGATAGACGAGGAAACGCTCAACGGATCTCTTTAAGTGGCGAGCACCGTATTTGAAGTCCAGCCCTTCCTTCAACAGCATGTCTTTAGCAGTCTCCGAGCACTGGAAGACAAACTTGGTTCCGGCTGACTGCATAATGCGGTCCTGAACTGCCTGAAGCTCGAGATCCAAAATCTGTCGCAGGTGATGCTCTTTAAGCGAGCGGAACACGACAACCTTGTCGATACGATTCATGAACTCGGGCGAGAACTTTCTGCGAGCAGCTTCGACAGCCGTGCGATATATTTTTTGATCGACTTCCGTGTCGTTCGGATTTTTCGCCCCTTTGGCCGGCGCAAAACCGATTCCACCTGAGATGAGTTCGGACATCTCGCGCGC
Organism: Pyrinomonadaceae bacterium; assembly: GCA_035281525.1. Lineage (GTDB taxonomy): Bacteria > Acidobacteriota > Blastocatellia > Pyrinomonadales > Pyrinomonadaceae > PSRF01. The sequence continues at coordinate 9,108 of DATEDU010000267.1, forward strand.
GCCCAAGTTTGACGTCATCACTACCATCGAGCGCGAGAAATCAACGCGCCGGTTATCTCCGAGAGTCAGCGTCGCCTTATCGAGAATGCCCAGGAGCAATTGCCAGAGACTATCCGAAGCCTTCTCAATTTCGTCGAACAACACCAGCGAGAGCTTTAAGTCCTCGGTGTGCATCCGGTCGAGATTTTCCTGCGTTAGCATCGGCGAAGTTTCGCGATGACCCAGGTAGCCCGGAGGTGAGCCAATGAGTTTCGCGATCTCATGTGAGTGCTGAAACTCTGCGCAGTCTATCTTCACAATCGCGTTCGCGTCGCCGTACAGCACTTCGGCTGCGGCTTCGATCACGCGCGTTTTTCCGGAACCAGTGGGACCCAAAAAGAGCATCGTGCCGATCGGCCGGTTCGGAGGATTCATACCCGCCAGAAATATTTGGTAAAGACCGCTCATGCGGCGCACGGCGCGTTCTTGTCCAACAATCTTGGAGGAAAGGCGCTCTTCAAAATCCTGAGCGCGGGGACTCTTCTGGTCGGGATCCAGGAAGACTGTGCCTCTGGTGTCGTTTGTTGTATCCATGTTCATCTCAGCTAACATCATCGTCTCCTCGCCTGGTTCCCGTCGAGAGCTTCATCTCTCATTTCGGCCTTATTGGCCGGGAACACCTCCTTTAAGCAAGGGACGATCCGCTGTCCAGATTGATGCCGTGGCGTAAACTTTCGGTTGCCGGTCATTAAACCCGCAAGGCCGGCGTTAAAAAACACCGTGCCTATATATACGACCTTAGGCGAAATGTCATCACAAAATATTGAGTAATTCACTGAAGAGAGCCTTGGGCGGACAATTCAGGGACGGTGAATCCTGTGACATTTCCCGGCAGAGTAGTGCTGACAATATGTGTTCATAGCTGCAACTGCGGAAAGCGCACGGTTGCAGTTGCACGTTTTAGCGCACCTACCGACGAAAAGGTTTTATGTTTGACAACCTTTAGGTTGTCGCTTGTCTGTGTCGCTCAAACCGCGACAAACTGAAGTTTGTCGGACACTCTCTCAATCGTAATACTCGAGTCCCAAGTGAGTAATGAGATCCTCTCCACGTAGATGCCGCAAAGTGTTTTTGAGCTTCATCAACTGAATGAAGATGTCATGTTCGGGATAGAGTCCCGGCGCGGTCTGCGGTGATTTGAAATAGAAGGACAGCCACTCTTGAACGCCTTTCATTCTGGCACGCTGGGCCAGATCAAGGAACAACGCCAAATCAAGAACGATCGGCGCAGCCAGAATTGAATCGCGACAGAGAAAGTTGAGCTTAATCTGCATCGGATACCCTAGCCATCCAAAGATGTCTATGTTGTCCCAGCCCTCTTTGTTGTCGCCTCGAGGCGGGTAATAGTTGATACGAACAACATGTGAGAACTCTTTATAAAGGCCGGGATAGACTTCCGGTTGAAGGATGTATTCGAGTACCGAGAGCTTGGACTCTTCTTTGGTCTTGAAAGACTCGGGATCGTCGAGCACCTCACCGTCGCGGTTCCCCAAGATGTTCGTCGAATACCACCCGTGCAGACCCAACATTCGTGACTTCAGACCCGGAGCAATGATCGTCTTCATCAAGGTTTGTCCGGTCTTGAAATCCTTGCCACAGATGGCGAGTTTGTTCTGCTCAGCTAGAGATCGAAGCGCTGGGATATCAACTGTCAAGTTAGGAGCGCCGTTGGCGAAGGGGATGCCGCACTTGAGTGCTGCGTAGGCGTAGATCATCGAAGGCGCGATAGCACGGTGGTTTTCTTTCATCGCCTTCTCAAACGTGTCGATTGTTTTGTGCACGCGATGTTCTTGCAGGAACACTTCGGTCGAAGCTGCCCAGATCATGACGGCTCGCGAGCATCGGCTAGTTTTTTTCCACTGGTTTATCTCATCTATCAATTGCTGCGCGAGTTCATACTTGTTCGCTCCCGTCTTCACGTTAGTCCCGTGCAGACGCTTGACGTAAGACTGATCGAAAACCGCTTTCATCGGCTTGATCTTTTGTAACGGTGCTTTTAGTTGCAGCAACAAATCCTTTTCCAGCACTCCCGCGTGCATTGCTGCTTCGTAAGCCGAGTCTTCAAAAATGTCCCATGCCCCGAATACGAGGTCTTCAATCTTCGCGAGCGGGACAAAATCCCTAATCATTGGAACCCGATTTTCAGTTCGTTTTCCAAGACGAATTGTTCCCATCTGCGTAAGGCTGCCAATCGGTTCGGCAATGCCTTTCTTGACTGCTTCAACACCTGCAATGAAAGTCGTGCTTACAGCTCCAAGGCCCACGAGCAGCACTCCGAGCTTGCCCTTAGGCTCGACAAGTTCAACACCCTTTCCAGACGCCATCTGATGCGCTCCTTCTAAAATTCTATATAGGGAATATTAGTTCGACGTAGGGAATAATACGTATTCGGCGGTCAATCAGCCAGCGTGGTCGCAGTCTGCGGTGAGCGGCTGAGTACTGTGTCCTGAGTTCCGAGTGCTCGGTACCGCGCACTCAGTACTCAGCACTTGATGTTTGTTTCATACGGCGACCATGACGGCGGGGTTGTTCGTAATCAAAGCTGTAATCCCCAGCTTTCGCGCGCGAGCGACCCATTGTGGATTGTCGACAATCCAGACCACCACCTCCAACCCGGCTTGTCTCGCCTTTTCCACCATAGGGCTGCTCACCAACCGGTGATGAAGTGCGATCGCATCGGCGTCGTGAGCTCGCGCGACATCGATTAGCTTTAACTTTCGTACGAGATCAAATGGACGCGAGATTCTTGGCTCGAACAGAGCAGCGGTACGAATACTGTTGTCAATTCGTTTTACTTCAGAGATCAGTGTCATGTCGAAGCTGGACACGAGCACTTTCGTTGTCATTGACTCGTTCTGAATGGCTTGAACCACGGCGTTCGCGAGTGCGAGTTCACCTCTCTCGCTTTTCAATTCGATGTTTAGCAATGCATCACGTTGTTTGAATTGCGTGAGTACCTCGTGCAGGTTCGGAACATCAAATGACGCGAGTTCCGCGGCCGGCATCTTCGCAACTTCGCGATTGATCGAGGCAGTCCTCGTCAATGTGGGATCATGGATGACTACCGGAATTCCATCGCGTGAGAGCCTGACATCGAACTCGATGCCGTCGGCACCGTCCCGCATCGCGCGCTCAAATGAGGCAAGTGTGTTCTCCGGCGCGACTGCCGCGGCTCCACGATGCCCGATTATGAGAGGCGTGGTCATTTACCATTTTCCATTTATCATTTTCCATTTGTCATTTAGTTGATTTCATTCTTGCCCCCCAAAAGGAGCCTCATGAAATCAGACCAATGACAAATGACAAATGAAAAATGAAAAATGGAAAATGACTAGGGCTTTTTCGTCAGGTATTGCTGAGCACTCGGATTACGCACTACTTTCTTCAGCTTGATATCAAACGTACCATATTCTGTCTTGACGCGACCGCTGATTGGGATGCGCCGTGCATCGTCCGTAAACCAGATGGAAAACTGACCTTCACGGTCAATCATTCCGTTAGGTCCAAATAAACCAACTTCAACTTTGACTGAATTAGTCCGCCCGAGAATGCTCTTCATCCGCTTTTTCTCGACTACGTGAATCGGTACTGTGTAGACCACGCCTGAATCACTTACCTTCAACTCGAAATTAGTACCGACCTTGAGTGGTTGAGTACGAAGGTAGTAAATCGCGGAAAGAACGTCCTGAACAGGAGGCTTGAATTCACCGGTGACTCGCCGAGTTGGCCCGGATGGATTCCGCGGATCGTGTTCAGTCCAAACAACCGTGCCCGCAGTCTTATCGAACACGGCTTCGCTTTGACGCACCCGCTTCCCTTGCTCGTCCAATCTTTTCGAGTTCTCAACACTGAATGTAGCCGGATCGACAACAGACTCCATTCGTTCCCGGAACTTGAGATTAAAGAGGCGAGCGAAAAACCCTTTGCTGCTGACATCTCCGGTCAGCACGAGTACATGAGGGGATTGCCCATTCTCTACACTGCTGGTCTTGGGTTGCTTGTTCAGTTGCGTCCGATTGGCCGTGAACTTGAAATCAGCTATGTCCAACTTGCGCAGCAGCGACCGGGAAAACTCGGCCTCATAAATCAATTCCTCTGCCGGTTCAAATGGTTGGGCTGTGGCGCTGCGAACCGCCTGCTGCGCGCTTGCTGAAATCGTCCAAATCGCCAGCACGACCGCCAGCGCAATGTAACTAAAAGTTCTTCTTAAATTCATTTCAAGTAATACGCCTTAATCGCCAAAATCCCCCAGGCTACTAACAAGCCCAACGCCGCGCGATACTCGCGGTATCGCATGTAAAGTTGGCTATCGAATTTACCTGCGTCTCGGGAGGCGACGCAAAATTGTGTGAGCCTGGGAATAAATAGCGGCACTTCCGCAGCGTAGCGCTGGTAGGCAGCCCCGAATTTTTCCGCCAGGGTCGCCGATTCGACGCGCATGACGGGAAAATAGATGCCAAAAAACAGGGCGGCAAAAAGAATCCCCAGCTCCCAGCGTCCGGCCCCAATAGTGAAACCGAGCGCCAGCAGGAAGCTGCCCAGGTAAAGTGGATTGCGGGTGTAGGCATACGGACCCGTTGTCGCGAGCGCCGTATTTTTTCGAATATGGCCGGCGGCCCAGGCTCGAAGAGTCAGTCCCAATATCGAAACAACTCCGCCGAAGACAAGCGTGGTGAGGCTCGGTCGGGCGAAAACGATAAAGAGTACCGCGCAAAGAAACCCCAATGGTACTCGCCAACGTTGAATCCACGTTCCACCTCTGCGCATTACTACTCCGTCGCAGGAAAAATCATGCCACCACCGGCAATGGCCTTCCGCGGTGAATGAATTCTGAACGAGTCAGCCGCTCAGTCATGGCGTGAAATACCCGCTCAACCTCGATATCCATGCAGATCCAATTACCGCACGCTCGTCGATGACAGTCGACGCGGCAGTCTATATCGAGCCGTTCGACACAGATGTCTGCTTCTCTCGGACTCCCATTTCGCCACCATTCAGTCGGACCAAATAGGCCAACAACCGGCGTCCCTGCCGCCACGGCGATGTGGGTTGGCCCGGTATCGCCTCCAATATAGATCTGTGCTCTTTTGGCCAACGCATAAAAGCCTTTGAGTGACGGGCTGACTATGCGCGAATGTCCGCCCTGACTGGCATCGACGACTCTTTGAGCCAATTCCTCCTCCCGCGGACCGTAAAATACAAGCGATTCGAGACCGTGACGACGCCACAATTCATCTGCCAGAGCGCCGAAACGCTCCGGACTCCACAGTTTCGTCGGCCATCCCCCGCCGGGATTCAGAATTGCGTAGTCACCGATGCCTTTCGTTAGCAGTTCTGACTCAGTCTGATGATCTGAAGAGATCCCGATCGGGAACTCGAGATTGCCGACATTTTCCGGCACTTCCATATTCAAGGCAGTTCCGGCCAACGCTAGGTTTTTCCGAATCACATGGATTGGCTTGGGAACGGAAATGGTTTTCGAAAGGAGGAAGCGGCTGGCTGGCTCACGCAAACCCTCGCGAGAGAAGCCAAAAATACGACGCGCGCCGGAAAGGCGCGCGATGGAAGCCGATTTTAGAAGTCCCTGGAAGTCGAGTGCTACATCGAAGGTGGAGGCGCGTAGCCGACGTAACTGCTGGCGCGGTGCCCGCAGCGTCTCCCCAGACATCAACCCGCGCCTCAGCACCTTCGTGTCGACTTCGATGAGGCGATCTAGAAGCGGGTTGTCTCTCAAAATTTCTGATGATCGTCGTTCGACGACCCAGGATATTTCTGATTGCGGAAGCGACCGCCGAATCGCTGCGAGCGTAGGCAGGGTATGGACGATGTCGCCGATACTGCCCAGTTTGACAATCAGAATACGCACGGCAGCGATGGTAAATGGTAACGAGCAGTTAAGCCAAACGAAAGCGATCCAAAATTTCAGACGTCGAATGATTTTTCGGATCACCAACGATGGCCACACGACCGCCATACGATCGGACGACGGCTCGCTCAGGCACGGTGTCTTCAGTGTAGTCCGTTCCCTTAGCGTGAATGTCCGGTTTGATTTCCATTAACAGAGTCTCGACCGTCGGTTCGTCAAAGATCGTAACGCGATCGACCACCGCCAAGGAGGCGACGACTTCTGCGCGCTCTCGTTCAGGAACGATGGGCTGACCTTTCCCTTTTAAGGCAACTACCTGCAAGTCTGAATTGATAGCGACTACCAAAACGTCACCCAGCGCCTTAGCCCCTTCGAGATACCGCACGTGTCCGACATGCAACACGTCAAAACACCCATTAGCGAAAACTACGGTCAAGCCTTTTTTCTTATGACGTTCGACGTACTCCAAGAGTTCTGCTCGGTTGCAAACTCTCAGTGTCGTCTCGAATTTGGTACTGCCGGGTGATGACATGCGTTATTCAGAGTGGAGGATGGAATGCTCGAGCTCCTTTGCGGAAACGGAAGCCGTATTCCGCTTCATGACAACGAGGCCCCCCGCGTAGTTTGCCAGTCTCGCAGCGGCCGGAAAAGAAGCATCGGAAGCAATAGCCAGAGTATACGTCGCAATGACGCTGTCGCCTGCTCCGGTTACGTCTACAGGCTCGCTGGCGCCGACGGCAGGAATATAAAGAGGAGCCACTCCGTCTTCGAACAGGACCATGCCGTGACTGCCGCGAGTAACCAACAGGGCGCGGTAGCTCAACCGGTTCCGCATCTCCTCAGCAGCCGCCTCCAGGTCACTATCATTTTCGAGTGGTCGACCGAGCAGTTGCTCAACCTCGTCTGCGTTGGGCGTGGCGGAAGTAAAAGCCGGAAAGTCGGACAGCCTAAAACGCGAATCGATCAGAACTGGAATCGTTTTATTACTCGCGACTGCTTGAACAGCATTAGAGATTTTCTTGTCGGCAACTCCGTAGTTGTAGTCAGAAATTATCACGGCATCCGAATGCGGGCCTCGCGCGACAATCTTGTCGATGAGTTGCTTTTGCAAATCCTGCTTGGGTGTGACGTTCCCGTCATAATCGATTCGTATGACTTGCTGGCGTGTAGAGTGAAGCTGCCCGGCGAGAATTCTGACTTTTGTCGTCGTCTGAAGTTGAGGAACCGCCAACACGCCGTCGCAGTCAACTCCCGCAGCTTCTAGTTTCTCTATGAGTGCTCGACCTGCTGCATCCTCTCCGACTGCAGCAATCAGCGAGACCTGTGCACCCAGCGATACCAAATTCATGGCGCAATTCGCCGCGCCTCCGGGCACGGTTTCCGTCTGTTCGTGACTGAGAATGAAGACTGGCGCCTCGCGGGACACTCTGCTGATTGCACCGTAGATGAATTGGTCGGCAATTGCATCACCGATAACCAGAACGCGGCGATCCGGGAACCGCTTTACGATGCTAATCAATCGTTCTTGCTGTAATGTGCGGGTGCTATGGCTCATTTTATTATGGCCGTCACAGCTTCAAGCAGGTCTTCGGTTACGAGTTGCGGTTGCAACTTCCAGTTGTGTCGCTGGTGCTCCCATTCGCCACGGCCGTAGCCGCTGAGAAGAAAGGCGCTGTTAACGCCGGCGTTTTGAGCCATCTCGATGTCGCTGTAACGGTCACCGACCATCCAACTCTTGTCGAGATCGATGTCAAAGTCTTCTGCTGCACGCCGGATCAGTCCCGGTCGAGGCTTGCGGCAATCGCAGTCAAGCCGGTAAGGCGGCTCGCCGACTGACGGATGGTGTGCGCAATAGTAGATCGCATCCAACCACGCTCCTTCGTTTTCCAACTCCTGTTTCAGTTGAGCATGAATAGTCTGCACCATCTCTTCGGAAAAATATCCCCGCGCTACACCGGCCTGATTGGTTACTACAATTGCCAGCCAACCAGCTTCGTTGACAAGCCTGATGGCGGGAGCAGTGTACGGGAAAAGTCGAAAGCGAGAAGGATGATTGATGTAGCCAACCTCCTCTGAAATCGTACCGTCCCGATCCATGAAAATCGCCCGCTTCATCTTATTGTCGTTGTCCGGCAAGCTAGCTTGTCGTTGTTTTGCGGAGCGACATACTGAAGTTTGTCCGACAACATCACGCACGCGCGCTCGAAAACTGCTTCAGGAGTTATCGCAGTCATGCACCGGTGATCGATAGGGCAATCGCGCAACATACACGGCGCGCAATCAGGCGGATGCCGCACAATTTCACTGGTCGCCGAGTACGGCCGAGTAGTTAAGGGATTAGTCGGGCCAAAGATTACCAGAGTAGGGCGGCCCAGCGACGATGCAATATGTGCAGGCCCAGTGTCATTCGTGATTAGAAGATCAACGTTACTGAGCACAGCCACCGCCTGCGCCAAAGTAGTTTTACCCGTCATCACGATGGGCTCGTTACGCATGTGTCGACCAACTTCCACGGAAACATCAAGTTCCTCTTTGGAGCCCACCAACACAACCTGCGCGTGCAAAGTTTCAATTAAATCATCCGCCAGCTTCGCATAGCGTTCCGCCGGCCAGCGCTTAGCTCGGCTGTTGATCGAGCCGGGACACAGAGCAATGACACGCTGCGCATCGTTGCAGCCGGTTGCGTGCAATAGCTCTCGCCCTAACTGCCGGCTTTGTTCGGAGATCTGAAGGGAGATGTCAGGGTCGTGCACAACCGATTCGCTGCCCAGCAATCGTCCAACTTCAGAAACGATATTCAGATAGTAAAAGATTTCGTGTTTTGAGCTGCGCCATTCCGGCAACGGCACTGCGTGCGTCAGCAACACCTTGCGACGATCTGATGAGTAACCAATGCGGAAGGGAACGCGAGCTAAAAACGGCACCAGCGCACTCGCAAACGAATTCGGAAAAATTACTGCCAAGTCAAAGTTGTGCTTCCGCCACTGCCGGCTGTTTTTGAAAACTGAACGGTTATCCTGAATCAGTAAATCGTCGAGATAGTCAGCTTGCGAGAACAGTTCCTTGGCCCAATCGCTGGTTGCCAACGTGATGTAGGCGTCAGGTAATAGACGGCGCAGCTCGCGCAAAGCCGGGATGGTCATCACCGCGTCGCCAACCCAGTTCGTACCACGAACTACAACTCTATTTATTTTGTCCACGAAATCAGAACCACCAAACCACGAATCAAGTGCACGTAGTCGCAAACTAGATGAGACTCCGCAAACCTCTCTCAATACCAACCCTGGGCTCCCACTCGAGCTCCTCATTTATTCGCGTCAAGTCAGTCACATAATTCAACGGCACCGGATTTGGCATTGAATCATTGAGCACAATGACAGGATCGCGCTGGATCACTTTGCTGACGGCGTCGACAATTTCAGTCAAGGTGCTCGCGTTATTTTTGCCACCACCGAGATTATACAGTCCAAACTTGCGAGACGATTCAATGAAAGCCCTGCACGCTCGCGAGAAATCGTTCACATGAAGAATGTCGCGGACTGCACTTCCGCCGGCGGGAAGGTGAATGGGCCAACCTCGCTTCACTGACTCAACGTAGTGAGTTACGAAACCGTATTCATTGCCGTCCGATGGACGAGCATAAACCGTCGATAGTCGAAAAATACAGGCTCGAATTTGGCGTTGATGTGCATAGTACTCAACGTACCTTTCAGCAATCAATTTGGACCACTCAAGAGCAGTCTGTCCGATGTAGTCGGTAGCACAGATCTCCGGAACCTCACCGTACTTGCCGGCGTGAGCTCCATAGACGTCCTTGGTCGATGCATAGATGAAGACGGAATCTGGCCGCATCCGCTGAAGGACATTTTCCGTTCCCTGAACGTTCGTGCGGAAGCAGAGTTCGGCTGCGGCCGGATCCTTGTCAAGATGCGCTGCCAAGTGGATGACGACGTCGTAATCAGCTATCGAATCAAGGTCTGCCGATTCGAGAATGTTGCGATTAGAACGCCGCGAAAAATCGTCGGCCTCAAAGAACCGCTTAACGTGTATCCCTAAATAACCGCTGCCGCCTGTGACCAGGACTTTCATCCGTTATCCTCGGTTTTGCGACTTATTTCGGCGACTGACTCACCGCAGAAGATGCTAAACTCATAGGCCTCGGACTGCATCTAAGTCGAGGCAATCCGAACGGCCACGGTAGCCAAAGGAAAACTGAGTGTCAATTAGAATGCCGCCAGTCGAGCAGCACGTAGGCAAAGGCCGCTCTCGACCCAGGCGAATCACTTCATATGCAGACCCCGGGCGCAGCTTGGGGCGGCGCATCGGCAGCCGGTTACTCAGTGCTCCAGTCCTGATCCCAGTTGGTTTCCTCACCATCGTCGTCGTGACCGTGCTGATCTACTACTGGACGGTATTTTCCAAACGCATCGACAATTTGCTGGCAGGCGAAGTCTTCACGAGCTCGGCCGGCATCTATGCCGCACCCAAACAATTAAGAGCAGGCGAAACGATCTCGCAGGAAGCACTCATCGCTTATCTCAAGCGAGCCGGGTATGTAGAGAAGACGCAACAAGCAGAGACATCGCGGGGTAGGTACTCAGTCAACGGCGCAACGCTCGATATCGAGCCTAGCCTGGCTGCCTTTGTCGACGGTCAGCGACAGTTTCAAAACATCCGTGTGCAGTTTTCCCGCAACTCAAAAGCGATTAGTTCGCTGTCCAGCTTAGAAGGCGGGTCGCGACTCGAAAAGGCGTGGCTCGAGCCGGAATTGATCAGCTCCGTGACTGGGCAGGAACGCTCCAAGCGCAAGGTGATTGGTTTCAATGACGTTCCGCCGCATCTGGTGAAGGCGATTGTAGTGACTGAGGACCGCTCCTTCTTCGACCACTACGGCGTGAACATCCGCGGAATTCTGAGGGCGCTGGTCCGGCGCTACGACTCTGACCCAAATTCGCCTATTGCCAAGCAGGGCGGCTCAAGCATTACTCAACAACTAGTCAAGAACCTTTTGCTTTCTCCCGAGCGCACGTATCGACGCAAAGTGGCTGAAGCCTACATGTCCGTCATTTTGGAGACTCGCCTTACCAAGGAAGAAATATTTGGTCTCTACTGCAACCAGGTTTACCTGGGCCAACAGGCAGGCTTCTCCATTCACGGTTTCGGCCAGGCGGCAGACGCATATTTCGGAAAGGACGTGACGAACCTTAGCTTGTCGGAAAGTGCTTTTCTCGCCGGCTTGATCCGTAGCCCCAATCGTTACAACCCATACCAGGAACTGACGACCGCAACCGCGCGACGTAACCAGGTGTTGGACTCCATGGCCGAGGCTGGGGAGGTTAAGAGAGACGAAGCCGACCGCGCAAAAGCCGAAGAATTAAAAGTAGTCCCGGTTCGTGGTCGCATTGATATTTCTGACGCACCATACTTTGCCGACTTCGTTCAAAACCAATTGGACGACATCATCGCGGGCTCAGGCGGTGGCACCGAACATCTTCGTATCTATACGACTATCGATATGGACTTACAGCGTGCTGCGTACAACTCGCTGACCAAGCAGCTCGCTGCGCTCGACAAAGTTCAGTCAAAGCGTTTTCCACCAGGAACCGTGCAAGGAGCGTTGGTCGCAATGAACGCACGCACTGGAGAAATCGTGGCAATGGTCGGAGGCCGCGACTATGCGAAGAGTCAATTGAACCGCGCGTCGGATGCAATGCGGCAACCCGGGTCCGTCTTCAAACCATTCGTCTACGCAACGGCGCTAAACACGGCTTACGATCCAGTTCCGCGTGTGATTACGCCGGCCACAACCTACGTAGACGAACCGAAGACATTTACGTATGACAATCAGGAGTATTCGCCCGGCAACTTTGGCGAGACGTACCGGAACGAGCCTGTAACACTCCGCGATGCGCTCGTAAACAGTCTCAACGTCATTACGGTAGATGTTGCAATGGAAGTCACGGTAGGCCGCGTGATGAATCTTGCAGCGAAGGCCGGGTTGCCAAAACCTCCGCGAGCATATCCGGCGATGGCGTTAGGAACCAGCGAGGCGACGCCACTGCAGATCGCTTCTGCATACACAGCATTTGCCACACTCGGAACACGAACTTCGTCTGTTGCGATCAACCGGATCACGACCGGGAATGGCGTGACTATCGCTGCGCCCACTCCGCAGAGAAATGAAGTCATGCGGCCAGACGTTGCGTACGTCATGACTTCGTTCATGAAAGACGTCGTTAATAGAGGAACTGCAGCGAAGGTAAGAGCTCGCGGCTTGAAAGCAAACGTGGCAGGCAAGACAGGAACATCGCGCGACGGATGGTTCGCAGGTTACACGCCGAATTTAGTCTGCGTCGTTTGGGTCGGCTTCGACGACGGCTCGCAACTTGGCCTGACTGGCGCCAACTCAGCTTTGCCTATATGGTCCGACTTCATGCAGGTAGCGTTGTCGGAGCATCCTGAGTGGCAGGGCGATTGGGCCATGCCGGAGGGAATTCAGCAGGCAGAAATCAACCCGAAGACTGGCGAGCTTGCCAACGAGGAGGATACGGCTCGAAGAACCGAGTTTTTCATTAACGGGACTTCTCCAACGATTGAATCAGACGCTGAGGCTGAAGAAGAAGCAACCCCAGAAGAGTTGCCGCCCAGTATCGAAGGTGGAGTTGACTATGTCCCCGCGCCGCAACCTTCACCATCGCCTTCACCACGAGCGAAACCTTCGCCAAGTGAGATTGGACCACGACTCGAAGGTACGATCACTTTAGACATCGATCCCGGGACAGGATTGATTGCTGTTGAGACTTGCCCGGTCATCCGCACGAAGACTTTTGTCATCGGTACGGAGCCGAGGAAGTACTGTGGGCCGGAATATCATCGCGCAAGAACTGTAGATCCCTCTGCGTCGCGACCACGCGTGGTGGCCACTCCTCAGCGCTGAGCAAAACAGAACCGGGAGCGCAGCGACCGGGGTAAATTACGCAGCTCGTATCACCGAATCAGGTGACTACACCCGCTCTCGATTGCCTTTCTCAACGTTTCTATCGCCAATGCAGCTGCGTGATGTTTGCGAGCAGGCAAACCGCCTAATCCGCTGATCAAATCTTTTCGCGTTAGTCGCATCGCCTCTTCTACGAGCTGACCTGTAATCAACTCCGCCAAGTATGAACCGCACGCCAGTGTAGGCGGGCAGCCGTACGCAAGAAATCTGGCCGCAATGATTCGTCCGCCTCGTACGCTTAAAGACAGACGAAGGCGGTCTCCGCAGACAGGGTTGGTCTCTTCGGCTATCGCGTTGGCGTTCGGAAGTTCGCCACCGTGGCGCGGATTGGCAATGTGATCTTTGAATGGAGCGGAATATGGCAACTGCTTAGACTCGAAACTCTAGACTCGAAACTCTGGACTTATTTAAAGGTGAAAGCGTTCGCAGTCTCTCAACAATTCGCGGCAGAACTTCCAACACGTAATCAACATCCTCTTCGCTGTTATCTTTGCCAAAGCTGAACCGGATCGCGCCGCGAGCCAACTCGTCATCACGACCGAGTGCTCGAATAACTGGTGAGGGTTCAAGGCTGCCGGAAGAGCAGGCCGAACCCGTCGAAACGGCGACACCCTCGAGGTCCAGACTTATCAACAGGCTTTGCCCTTCGATGAAACGAAAAGAGATGTTAGAAATGTGCGAGAGTCGTTGCTCTCGATTGCCGTTAAAAACAATTTCAGGAATGCGTGCTGTTACGGCCGCTTCAAACCGGTCGCGCAAGCTCTGAGTATATTCATTACGGTCCTGCAATTCCTCGCGTGCAATCCTGGCTGCTGCACCGAACGCGACAATTGCAGGCACAGCTTCAGTTCCGGCGCGGCGCTCGCGCTCCTGATGACCGCCGACGTTTTGACCTAGCACTCGCACGCCTCGCCTGATGTACAAAGCACCTACACCTTTAGGTGCGTATAGTTTGTGAGCAGAAAGCGAAAGCAGGTCACACCCGAGTTCTTCCGTATCCAGCCGAACGCGACCCGCGGCTTGCACTGCATCAGTGTGAAACCATAATCGGCGGTGACCTCCGGTGCGCTCATGACGAACCAAGTCTCCGATCTCTCGAATTGGCTGGATCGTCCCAATCTCGTTGTTAGCCAGCATTAATGAGATTAGGACGGTTTCTGGTCGCAACCCCGCGCGCACATCTTCTAAACGCACAACTCCATCTTCATACGTGGGCAGCCGAGTGATCTCCCAGCCTTGCTTTTCAAGAGTTTCGCAAATTCCTCTGACCGACGAATGCTCGATACTTGAAGTGATGATGTGCCGGCCATGAACCTGAGCTGCTTCGCAAAGCCCCTTGATGGCGAGGTTGTTTGCCTCTGTTCCGCCTGAGAGAAAAACTATCTCGTTGGGGCGTGCTCCAACCAGTGCGGCAACTTCTCGTCGCGCGCGATCGACGGCGGCGCGAGCCTCCTGACCAAAGAAATGGACACTTGAGGCGTTGCCATAGCGACCAGTCAGGTAAGGCATCATCTCGGTTACGACGCGCTCGTCAACGGGCGTCGTCGCGCTGTGATCGAGATAAACTCTGCGTGTTGCCGGCATTGAGATCAGGCCAAATTTTGGGCAGTGAATTTTAACCAGACTGCCAACCGGGTACTGCGTGGTAGCATCTGACTGCTGGCTGTCGCGTGTGACAACTGTTCCGAGTCTAGGTCTCTCAAATGACTCGGTCAAGCACCCCGGTTCGACAAGCTTCAGCTTGTCGACTCTGCGACAAACTAAAGTTTGTCGGACATTTCTTGACCATAGTGTTAGCATCTTTACGCTGCGAGGTTGGCTCTCCCAAGACCTTAACGGCCTTACCGGCCGTGCATAATCTTTGGAAGGATAAGAGTATGAATTATCTCAGAATTTCCCTGGCGGGTTTGCTCGGCTTAATGCTGACTATCGGTATTAGCCCAGTCGCATTTGTTTCCGCGAGCGCAGTTGTACAGAGTCAATCGACAGCACTCGAGCGTGGTTATCGCACCGGCTACTCGGACGGTTACAACGCGGGTTACAAGGATGTTGCTGATCGAGCTAATCGCGATTTTCAAAACAAAGAGGAGTACCAGCGAGCCGATCGTTCATACAACGAAGTCTGGGGCCCAGTGGAGGATTACCGCGACGGTTATCGACAAGGCTTCGAAGTTGGCTACGCAGCAGGCTATGATCACCAGCCTTTTAATTCTTCAATACCGACTGGCCTCTCACGTCGCGGCAGCTCCGATACGCAGGATCAGACTGCACCTTCAAATCCGGACAATGAAATCATAAACAGGCCGGCTCCGGATTCCACTTCAGCAAACCCGGACTCTACTCCAACGATGAGTGCACCAGTGATCATTCCTCGGGACAGCATGCTACTGGTTGAATTGAACTCAAGTCTCTCAACTGATGCGAGCCAGCGCGGTGATCGCTTTCAAGCGCGGGTGCTTCAGCCGGGTGAGTACCAGGGAGCAATCGTCGATGGCAGGGTAACTCGTGTGAAGCGGCCGGGAAAGGTGAAGGGAGTCGCCGAACTTCAGCTCGCCTTCGACCAAATTCGAATGCCGGATAATCGCGTCAGCAACCTCAGTGCAGAAGTAGTCGAAGTAGTTGATACCGGTCAGGAGGAAGTTGGTGAGGTCGATCCTGAAGGTGGTGTGAAAGGTAAAGACTCCACCAAAGATGACGTAGCAAAAGTGGGAGCTGCGACTGGCATTGGCGCAATCATTGGCGGGATTGTTGGAGGCGGCAAAGGCGCGGCAATCGGCGCAGCGATTGGCGGCGGCGCGGCTACTGGCGGAGTCTTGAGCAGGCGCGGTCGCGACATTCGACTCGAGCGCGGACAGCAATTGAGAATTCGCACCGCGAACGAAACGCGAATTCAGTAACGAACCGCATCCGTGTTTTACAGCTTCTCTGTGCCCTCCGTGCCTCCGTGGTGGATTAACCCGTATACTCACCACGGAGACACATGGAACACTGAGCAGATCAACACGAATCGACAATTGGGCCACACTCAATAATGTAGTCGCTTGTCACTAGTCCTCGCACTTTGTTATCTTCGCTTCACACTTAAAGGATCTTATGCCTGATAATTCAAACGCGCCTACAGCTACATCTGCGGCTGGCCTTAGAGGAGTCGCGGCCGCCACTTCATCAGTCTCCGATGTCAATGGTGAAAAAGGTCAACTCATCTACCAGGGATACGACATCCATGATTTAGCTAACCACTCTACTTTCGAGGAAGTTGTTTACCTGCTGTGGCACAAGCGCCTGCCAACCAGTTCCGAGCTCGACGAACTGCGGCAGGCCATCGCGCGCGCGTACGATCTGCCCGACGAGATCGTCAACATGATGAAACGTATTCCTCACGAAGCGGATCCGATTGACGTTCTACGCACAGTCGTTTCAGCTCTTGAGTTTTACGATCCGTTCTCCAGAGACATATCGCGCGAAGCAAGTCTCAGAACCGCAATCAAGCTGACTGCGCAGTTTCCGACCATCGTCGCTACTGCCGAACGCATTCGCAAAGGCCTCGAGCCGCTTCGAGCCGATCTCACGTTCGACATCGCACATAATTTTCTCTACATGCTCAAAGGCGAGCCGCCTTCGGAAGAAGAGGCACGAATCTTCGACGCCTGCCTGGTGTTGCACGCCGATCATGAGTTGAACGCCTCTACGTTTGCAGGGCGCGTCGTCGCGGGAACATTGGCTGACATGTATGCGTCGGTTACCGCCGCTATCGGAGCGCTTTCCGGACCTTTGCATGGCGGCGCTAACACTAACGTGATGAAGATGCTGTTGGAGATCGGCGAGGTAGATAACGTTGAGAATTACATTAAGAAGGCTCTGGCCGAGAAGCGCAAGATCATGGGCTTTGGGCACGCGGTCTATCGCACCGAAGATCCTCGCGCGACGCACCTGCGCAAGTTTTCAAAAGAGATGGGAGAGCGCGGTGGCAATCTGAAATGGCATGAGATGTCGCGCAAAGTAGAAGAAGTCGTGATGCGCGAGAAGCATTTGTACGCGAATGTCGATTTTTATTCAGCCTCGACTTACTACATGATGGGGATTCCGCTCGATCTGTTCACGCCGATTTTCGCCGTCAGTCGCATTGCCGGCTGGACTGGCCACATCCTCGAGCAGTACGCCGACAATAAATTGATCCGCCCCCGCGCCGAGTACGTCGGCAAGCGAGACGTCAAGTACGTACCTCTGGATCAGAGATAAAGGTCGGAATTCCTTCACTCCTGGCTCTCGGCAGTTCCTGTGAAGTTAGTCTCGTCATCTCCTCAGTGGCTGATACCAGTTTTGTGCGCCAGATGAAGATTGTAGAAATCACGAGCGCGATGGTGCAGGCTACACCGCCTTCGATTCCATAGGCTCCGCCAGTCAACCAGCTTGGACCAAGATCTGTTCCACGCAATAACGGATTGGGTGCAAGTCTTGTGAGGCCGCTGACCGGCAATCCGAATAGCGATCCGAGCGCCCAGTTCCAGGCCCAGTGAACGCCCAACGGGAACCACAAACTTCTCGTCCGAAGGAAAGCAATCGCCAACCATACTCCTGCCAAGAAGGTATTTAAGGTCGCCAATGCTCGCCCCGCATTGGGGTTCTGAAGGTGTCCTGCTGCAAATACTGCGGAGGTGACGAGAACACCCAACCAAGCCAGTCGAGCGCGTGTGAGTGTTTGCAAGGGGTACCCTCTGAACATCGCCTCTTCAAACAGAGCCGCGACTATGAACACTCCACAGCTCACAATCAAAGTCTTCGCCACTTGCGAGCTGGCTGTTGAAATAGAGAAGCGCAGCCCGCCCGCTGCTGCCGCAATTGCAACGGCTATCGCCATCGATCCGATACCCACCACTGATCCAATCAACAATTCGCGTAACCAACCTGAGTGAAGTGAGAGTCCGATGGCTCGCCAGGGCAAGTCCTCCAGCCAGCGAGTGCAGATGTAGGCTGCAGCGAGGGTGCAGAACAACAGAATGGATCTGAAAAGAAGATTTTGTAGGTTGTTGTTTAGGGCTGCTTGAGGAAACACGATGACGGCCACAACGTATGCAAGTCGTACCAAAGACGTAACGAGAAAAAATATGGCGATGAAGGTTAAGACAAAGACAAGGAGGCGCCAGCCGCTCCGGAGCCGGCCCGCATCGTTGATGAAAACTTGGCGAAGGGTCATGTTAAGAGTCCCGCCATTGTAACCATACTTGGATGATATGTCTGTGGCTGAGTGCCCATGTCGCTGTATGCTAAACTTTGGCGCGCACTGGAAATGTCTAACCAATCGCAAAATCAAGCAATCTATAGTGCAAAGACAAGGCGACGGAGACTATTGCTGTGGGCGCTGGGCCTGACAATAGCTCTGCTCCTGGCGGTGATCATCTCCCAACAACTCTGGCTTTGGACCGTCATTCCTCCGGACACAGCGTCAGATACACTCTTGCTTTACGCGCTCTCGACTCTCAACTTCGTAGCCTTTGTTGTCTTCTCCTTTATCTTCGTTCGCAACTTACTAAAACTGCGCCGTGAGAGGCGCGAACTCCAGCTTGGCTCAAAAATAAAAACGCGCCTGTTGGTGTACTTCATCGCCATTAGTTTTCTGCCCGTAATCGCGATGGCGACGTTCTCGTACCTCTTCTTAAATCGGTCGCTGGAAAAATGGTTTAGCAAATTGCCCGAAGACGTGGTGAAGGAAGCACGTGAAGTA
>DATEDU010000268.1:0-7578 GCA_035281525.1 Pyrinomonadaceae bacterium
CCGTCCGACGCTGCCGTGGGCGGCCACGCGCCGATCCGCTGCCGCAACGCAACGATCTTGCCAAGGTGATATGCGTTATGTACCGCCACG
Organism: Pyrinomonadaceae bacterium; assembly: GCA_035281525.1. Taxonomy (GTDB): domain Bacteria; phylum Acidobacteriota; class Blastocatellia; order Pyrinomonadales; family Pyrinomonadaceae; genus PSRF01. Next base: position 91 of record DATEDU010000268.1, read on the forward strand.
CTGTTCAGCTCGTCGGCCATTGTCACGCCCGGCTGTACCTCAATCGCCAACCGCTCAGGCACCTGCCCCATCGCTGCCGCAGCGCGAGCGCCGTCCAGGAACACTCGCACCAAGTCATGCCATTGGTGCTCGTGCTTCGGCGCTGCGCTCGGGTACACGGCGCCGGCCGGGTCGCCCGGCTCGATGACACTCTGCTGGTACGCCACAACGTGCCACAGCTCTTCATAGATGGAGTGCGACGAGCCGTCCGGGCATAGCGTGACTTGCTCGAGCGTTAGCCTGGACAGCAGGTGGGCTCGCTCGGGGAACTCGCCGACCAGAAACAGATGTTCCAGGATATGCATCGTATCGCTCCTTTCTCCCTATGTTCGTGATTGCGACACGGTAGCCGTCCAACGGTTGGGTTGACGCGGCCTCGCGCTAGCGCCAATCCCCGATTCATCGGGACTTCTTGAGAAACACTCGCGTGAAACGATTTGTTCGACGGCGTTTGGGTTAATGAATGAGTTCGCGTTCGTACTGTACCCAAAGCGGCGTGCGGCCGCGAGGTTCTTCATCCTTGCTTTTTCAACCCTGCAAAGTTCGCACGAACCTTGAGCGGTTGGTAGGGCCACGCGGCAGTTTTTCCTGAGACAGCATTCTTGCAAATAGCGACTTCCAGCTGGAAGCTCCCTTCGAGTTCATCCGAGCCCGTGCGCACGGTGGTGTGAAGATAGCCAACGCTCGGGTCTGCGGGTCGGCAGTTGAATTTCAACGGTCTGCCTCCGAGTTTTACCGGAAATGCGACGTGTGTTCCTTGAGCGAGCCGTCCTTCGCTGTCGGTTTCGATCAAAAGATCCCAGCCGCCGTCGGCGCTAAGCTCAATATGATCCGGTGCTATCTTGCCGACCTGGGCACCAGGACTTGCCTGATCGAACCGTGGTCCACGATCGTAACCCAGGATGACTCCAGGGATCTCCCAGGGTGCGCGACCTGAATTGAAGGCAGGCATCTCGACTTGAACCTCGAAGGCCGGGCCTCTGATTAATCGCGAAGTTTCCAACACACTCGGGCCAACCGGCTTGTCCCTTCGCAGTCTCAGCGCGAGGATACAGACAAGCAACGCCATCGCAATGATGATCACCAATATCTTCTTGCCACGCATTCTTAACGCGGTCCCAGTACTGTTGTAGAAGTGATGCGTGGGCTGGATTCGATTGTCATGTTCTCCTCCGAAGAATGAAAGCCGTCGAATGCCTAACATCAGTGGCGCGCAGGCCGCCTTGAGAATGAAAGACAAGCTGATTTGCGCGTCATCTCCATGCTGATGTTAGGTGGCGCGCTTTTACCGCAACTCGACTGCGGTCAGAACCGCCGATTGTTAACCACTGACCGTGGTTGCCCGCCTATAATGTAGCGGGCTAATTCCGCCGAAATCTTTGCGGCGTTTTCCCCTCCATACCCTCCGCTCCTGACGAATGTCACAACCGTGAAGCGCGCCTTCCCTTGGGGATCGAAAACCAGCCCTGCAAACCAACCGTCAACTAGATCACCCTTAGGCAGCAGAGCCGGACCACTGCCGGTTTTGCCGCCGATTTGCCAGCCGGTGTCTTCCAATGTTTTAGCAATGCTTTTCGCCGTGCCGCGCTGAACCGTGTCGCACATCGCAGACTGAAGTCGGAGTGCAGTGCTCTCCTGCATAACGCGGATTGAATTGTTAAAATCCCGGCGCGACACAGCTGACTTGGTGACGGATGGTGTGGATTGCTCTTCTCTCGCTACGGGCGTTAACATCACGCCGTTATTCCCGACGGCTTGTAGGAAGCGAGAAATGTGTAATGCGGTCAGGCTAATGTTGATTTCTCCAAGCGATAGGGTTTCTGCCCATTCCCCATCTTTCGTTTCCTCGCTTAAAGAAACATATGCAGGAACCGGTATCAGGCGCGCTTTCCACGGCGGAGCCTGTTCACCCCAAAACTTATCATCCTGCAACAGCCCGGTTCGCCGACCGAAACCATAACGCGCGAAATCTTCCAGCACTTTCTTTGTCCCGACAGATCTGCGAAGCGCGACCGCTAATTGCCTTCCGGCGGAATCGCTGCCCCCGACGAGCATTTCGTGAACTGTCACGCGCGACCTGTAGGCGGGATTCTGTGCGTTCGGGCTTCCTTTTGTGCTGTCGAAACTGGAATCGGGCTGTCGATTATCCCACCATGATGCGGAGAGTAAAACTTTAGAAAGCGAAAGCGGACCTACAGGGGTGGTGACATCCAACTCTGACGGATGAGACGCCGCAAACGCGACAAGCGCTCCCGTTCGTACATCTTGAACTACGATGATTGCTTTGAGGCGGTTTGCGTTCATCACCTCTAGTGAACGTTTATTCGCAGTAATGCATACGGCGTGTTGAGCCAGCGCATTCATACAAGGCGAGGAGACTAGAGCAGAGTCTTCCGCTTTGTGCGGCGGGGTTACCGTTTGAAAAGAATTTTGCATTTCACTGGCTATGGAAAGGTAAGGAGACCGCACTGCGTTCGCGCCCCAAACGATTAACGAAGTAATCATTACCGTCAGAGATATTGATGTGATCCTAGTTTTCCTGAACATTAAACTCTCCACCCATTAATTCAGCCACCTAACGCTCGCGGTGAGCGGCGGCCGAGCGGCGAAGCCGCGAGGAAAGCCAACAGCAACGCTGTTGGCCCGTCCGCTCCAACGCGGGGTTAGGCCTCGGCCGCATAGATTTTGTATTCCAAGTTACCTTGCGAAGACTGAACCACCTTGAACTCGCTCGCCGAGTGCTTGAAGGCCACAAGATACTCTTCCCCTGGTTTGGCAAGGTTGGCGGCCCAGCGGAGAGCTATGGACTCGTGCGCTTCATGTTCTGGGACACCGGCGAGAGCGCGAACTTCCCTCCGCTCGGGAAAGCAGACCGTTGGTTGAAACCCATCGAACCCTTGCTTGCGGATCACATTCAGTGTGATGGTGGCGAACTCGTCAATTTGCATGAGTAGTCTCGCATCGATTCATTTATCGACTGGCGCCATACGTTGACTGGCTCGCGGTCGAGCTGCTTTGCCCAGTTGATGAAACTGTTGTCGGGTTTTTCCATCGCTGAAGGGGTATCGGCATATCGCGAGGCATCAGCGGCGCGCACGAGCCTTTGATGATAAAACGAACGCTGAATGCCCGTCCGCTGCATGCCGTTGTTAGATGGTTCACGGACGCGCCACCTTCAAAAGGCTTCGAGTATCCATTCGGAGAAGCCTCCGCTCTGGTCACCAGTGAGCCATTGCCAATCCAGGTGCATGCAGAGCGTCTTGTCAGGCGTATGGCTGAAACGCGCTAATGCTCGACCGGCCTTCAGCTCGTGGGAGACGGTGACGCACTGGTAGAGCATCTCAACGATGCAATCGTCCTTCCTGCGCGCGACCACCTGGCCGCTCCTGATCGTGCCACCGGCGTAGACACCGAGGATGACTCGTTCATCCTCAGAGACAAACGTCATGGTCGTATCGGTGGTGATGGTTCCATTGCTGGAATTCGCGATTGCCCGAAATGTCTTCCCAGCCAAGGTCATAGGTTCCCCCCATCTGTGTTGGTCGAATGCCAAGGTTCGGCCGCCTAACGATTGAGTTGACGCGGCGGCGCTAAAAGCAAGGATGAAGGCGGAAGGATGAATTATGAAAAATCACCTTTTCATCCTTCATAATTCATCCTTCATCCTTTCTCGCTCCCGCCACTCGCGTCCAACGATTTGTTGGGCCGCATATGTTAGCGAACCGCGCGGAAACCATCCGGTCGTTCGGACGATATTGTAAATCCGTATGTCGAAAACGCGTCGCGTAAATCTGGTGTTACCGTTGCCCCAAACACTTCTATCGAATCAAACGCAGGCGATTGGAAATATTCTCCGTGGTGAAGGTCAACCTGCGGAAGAATGTTACGGCACCACTCCGCCACATCGTCGCCAACCACGCGAAACGTCGTCACATTTTGAGCCCGCACGCGACCACAACGATTCCGCGATGATTCGGTTCGTTGAAGTGTCGGCGATCCAGACCGGCATTTCGTTCGCAAGCGATAGAAGCCGTTCGCCGAAATCTGGGTCGACTACGATTGCGACAGTTGCGTTCGATTCAGTCATCCTTCGACGCTCTTTCGTATAAAACCAGTAGCAGTGTTCGGTCAAGTCGTTTCGTATCACCGTGTTACTGTTGCTGAACAGTTTGCTTTATTTATCTTCACCCCGAGGGGTGAAATATTTATAGCCCGCGATCACAAAAAGATCGCATTCCGCCGGTCGGAGCAGCGGAACTCAGGCAGATAGGTACGAGTCGAAGTTCATTCCGCTCCTCCGACCGGCGTAAGTGTCGTGTAAATGTTCAAGGCTATGAACATCTTATCGGAGTGAAGTGTTTTTCGTGGATCGTATTGGCTGAGCACCCAGACCACGATCCACGAAATGATACGAATCTCACCAAACTCCTTAGCCAGATGTCTTGATGATAAGGCGGCCGGCCAATCATCGTGGTTGTCACATCCTCGTGTCCAGAAGCTCTTGAACCCTTGCGAGCATCTTCTAGCCTCGAAAAAAGCTAGTCGGGTGGGGAATATCCTGTCAGGGATTGGCTGGGTTCAATCTCGTTGAAACCGTCTGAATTGATGGGAAAAATGCTATCATTCGGACGCCATGAAATTTGGGGTTTCCTTGAGCCTTCCGTAGCCCGTCACATGAGTGGCGGCATCGTTCCCTCCACACTTCAAAGCTCAGGATTTCGCACCCATATTGGTTGTTTCTTTAAATCTGGCAGATTCTCTGCATGAACATTTAGGTCGAGCGGCTGACTCGGAACGAAACGCCCCAATGGAAGAACTGAACAAGCGGATCGCAGGCCTCTCTCCCACTAAGCAAGCCCTGCTCAAGCTGCGGCTTAAAAAAGACGCGGGCGGCGAAACTCTGGTGCAGAGCATCAAGCCGAGAGCGAACCGCGACTCCGCGGCGGTGTCTTTTGCGCAGCAGCGTTTGTGGTTTCTCGATCAGCTTGAAGAGAATCGTGCATCGTACAACGTTCCACGCGCGTTGCGCCTTAGCGGCATGCTCAACGTTGAAGCGCTACGACGCACGCTGAATGAGCTTGTCTCTCGTCATGAGCCGTTTCGCACGTGCTTCGAGTCAGTCGATGGCACGTTGCGACAGATCATCAAAGAGAACGCTGAGATCGGTCTGGCCAATGTCGATCTCACTCACTTGCCGGAGGAGAGAGAAGAGCGCGCTAAACAACTTACCCGTGACGAAGCAGGACGGCCTTTTGATCTGGCTCATGGACCAGTTATCCGCGCTACCCTCCTGCGACTAAGCGAGCAGGAGCACATCCTGCTGCTAACCACTCACCACATCGTCAGCGACGCCTGGTCAGCGGGAATACTCTTTAGAGAACTAGGTGAACTTTACAACGCTTTCGCGAATGGACAACCTTCGCCTCTTGCTCCGTTGTCGATTCAATATGCAGACTTTGCTGAGTGGCAAAGAACGTGGCTGCAGAATCACGAGTTGGAGAGACAACTCTCCTACTGGCGCAGCAAGCTCGAGGGGGTGAGCGTCCTCGATTTGCCTACCGATCGTCCGCGCACAGCCGCGCAACAATCGTACGGCGATTATCGATTTCTGACGCTTTCAAAAACTCTATCTGATGGACTGGCGGGACTGAGCAAGCGTGAAGGCGCTACTCTGTTCATGACTTTGCTCGCGGCATTTCAGATTTTGCTGTGGCGATATTCAGATCAGGACGACATCGTGGTTGGGTCGCCGATTGCCGGTCGGAACCGCGAAGAGATCGAGGACCTGATCGGATTTTTTGTTAACACACTGGTGCTGCGCACAGACCTATCGGGCAATCCCACGCTCCGCGGACTCCTTGAACGAGTCAAAGAAACAGCGGTGGGCGCATATGCTCATCAGGACCTTCCTTTCGAAAAGCTCGTCGAAGAACTTCAGCCAGAACGCGATTTGCACCGTAATCCGCTGTTTCAGGTGATGTTTCAGTTTCAAAATGCGAAGCCCGCGCAGCTGCAACTGAACGGTCTCGAAGTCAGCAAGGTTCAGACATTAACCCAGACGGCGAAGTTCGACCTGATGCTGGTGGCATACGAACAAGATGGGGCACTGAAGTGCGTGATTGAGTACAACACCGGTTTGTTTGCCGGTGAGACGATCGAGCGCATGCTCGATCACTACGCAACTCTGCTCGCATCAATCGTCGGAAATCCTGAAGGTCGAATTGCGAGCCTGCCGTTGATGACGGAAGCTGAACGAAGGCAGGTACTGGTCGACTGGAATGCGACCCAAGCGGCTTTTCCACACGAATGGTGCATTCACGAAATATTCCAAGAGCGAGCGGCTAGCAGTCCAGATGATGTGGCCGTTATGTTTGGCGATCAGCGCGTCACGAATCGTGAGCTAAATGATCGCGCTAATCGGCTCGCCGATTACCTGCGCGACCGAGGGGTTGGACCTGAGGTGCGAGTTGCCATTTGCGTTGAGCGCTCGGTCGAGATGATCGTGGGTCTGCTCGGGATTCTGAAAGCGGGAGGCGTGTATGTGCCGTTGGAGCCGAAGTACCCGGCGGAACGTATTTCGTTCATCCTTTCAGATTGCCAGGCTCGACTGTTGCTGACGCAACAACACCTCAAAGATTTATTGCCGTCTTCGACGATCGAAACCGTTTACCTGGATACGGACACGCCGGCGGTCACAAGCGAGGACGAGCCTCCCGTCATAACTTCTGCCGAGAATTCCGCGCACGTGATTTATACGTCAGGCTCTACTGGCCTGCCCAAAGGTGTGATCAGCTCACATCGCGCATCGGTCAATCGATTTGCGTGGATGTGGCGGACTTATCCGTTCACGGCGGACGAAGTTTGTTGTCAGAAAACTTCTCTAAGTTTCGTCGATTCGATTTGGGAAATATTCGGACCGTTGCTGCACGGCGTGCCGTTGGTGATCATACCCGACGAAGTTGTGAAAGATCCGCAACAGTTCCTCGCCGCGCTTTCGACAAACAAAGTGACTCGCCTGGTGTTGGTACCATCGCTTTTGCGGGTAATGCTCGAGATGGGTGAAGACCTGCCACGGCTGCTTGGTCATTTACGTTATTGCGTTTGTAGTGGTGAAACATTGCCGGTCGAGCTAGCGGCAGATTTCAGGAAACAGCTGCCAAACACTAAATTGATCAATCTATACGGTTCTTCTGAAGTGGCGGCGGATGTCACGTGCTACGAAGTCGCAGAAACGGACGAACTCGGCACCATTCCCATTGGGCGGCCGATCGCCAATACAGATGTTTACATTCTTGATACGAACTTTCAGCCGGCTCCGGTGGGAGTACCTGGAGAGATCTGCATCGGTGGTGAAGGGCTCGCGCGTGGATATCTGAATCGCGCCGAACTGACTGCCGAGAAGTTCGTGCCGCATCCGTTTAGCCAGCAGGGTGACGCGAGGCTGTTCAG
>DATEDU010000269.1:0-4081 GCA_035281525.1 Pyrinomonadaceae bacterium
CTATGCGCGACAAGCAGATCACGGCAAAGTGATCTAGTTCGAAAGAAAGGAAAACATCATGATCAAGGTCGTAAGCTTTCTCCTTACGCTGGCTGGTATCTCTCTGCTCATCGCCAGCGTTCCTTCAACCATTCGCAGCACGCCTAATCCCAGGGTTTCTCAGGACAGCCTGTCGCCCGAAGTACTTCAACAGTTAGCGTCGGCCCGCGCTGCGACGGCGAAATATCATGACGTCTCTCAGGCCGAAGCTGATGGTTACATTAACACCGGTTTTTGCGAGCCAAGTGAGGGATGCCACTGGCTGAATCCATCTTTAATAGACGCGCAAGTTGACCCGGCGCACCCAGAGATTCTCCTTTATGTTCCCGGACCAGGTGAAAGCGGTCTTCGACTGGTCGCGCTCGAGTACATCGTGCCGCTTTCGCTCTCTCCAGGATCTCCTTCCGGCTTCCCGGGTAACCCGAATACATGGAGAGAAGATACTGAAGGGTTCGCCACCTGGGAGCTCACAGTTTGGCTATGGATGCATAACCCGAACGGACTATTTGAACAGCATAATCCTTTTCTTCCTTAACTGAGGCTGGTGCAATGAAGCTGCTGATTCTAAAGCTGCTCGTGGCGGCGACCGTCATTTGTGTGTTGTTCTCAACGCCACAGGCTTCTGCGAATGACTTTGATGACGGTATGAACCAAGCGCTGCGAAGCGTGCTCAACCAGCATGGTTTCACCGGTCGAATTGGTGAGACCCTGGAACAGAGGCTTGGTCGCAAGATCGATAACCAACTCGCGGATCTTGGTCGTCATCTTTTTCACGATCCGATCGTAGGTCTCAATGACGATAACTCCTGCGCGGGCTGCCACTCGGCAACCGCAGGCTTCGGCGATACGCAGTCGATCGCTATCGGAGTCGAAAACAACTTCATCGTAGGACCGGATCGAGCAGGCCCGCGCAACCAAAGACGGACGCCGATGGTCTTGAACAATGTGTTCTTCCCAAATTTGATGTGGAACTCGCGGTTTGCGTCGGTATCGTTCGATCCCTTCGACAATAGTCTCGGTTTCGTCTTTCCTCCACCTGAAGAAATGACGTTGTCGGACAAATTCCACCTGCTTGTCGCGCAAGCTTTTATTCCGCCCACCGAGCGAGTGGAAGCGGCGGGATTCGTGTTTCCAGGCGACAACGTCGCGATTCGCGCGGAAGTCATTCGTCGAATAAATGAGGTAAGCGCCTATCGAAAGCTCTTTGGAAAGGTATTCGCTGAAGTAAAAGCCGGCGAGCCCATAACGTATGATATGTTCGCGAGGGCAATTGCAGAATTTGAGTTCACGTTGGTATTTGCAGATGCTCCCATCGATAAATTTGCCCGAGGTCAGAAAAACTCACTCACAGATGATCAAAAACGAGGCGCTCTGCTCTTCTTCGGTCGAGCGAATTGTGTGTCTTGCCATGCCGTTTCGGGTCGTTCAAACGAAATGTTCAGTGATTTCCAAGGGCACGTCGTCGGCGTACCCCAGATAGCGCCGATGTTTGGTGCGTTAACGGGAAACGTGCTCTTTGATGGGCCAGCAGCGAACGAAGACTTCGGGCTCGAGCAAGTCTCCGGGAATCCTGATGATCGATACGTCTTCAGGACTTCGCCGATCCGTAACGTCGCCCTACAACCCGCTTTCTTTCATAACGGCGCCTTCACACAACTTGAGGACGCGATCAGATTCCACCTCAATGCTGCCGCAGAGGCCCGCACCTACGACCCGACAAATGCCGGTGTGGATATAGACTTGCAGGGACCATTGGGTCCCATTGAGCCCGTACTCGCCCGCCTTGATCCGAAGCTTACGGTGCCAATTATTCTCACGGACGATGAATTTCGGCAGCTCGTAGAGTTCGTACGCAACGGTCTACTTGACTCCCGGGCAAAGCCTGAGCATTTGCGCAAGCTAATTCCTGCTCATGTACCGAGTGGTCGGCGACTCCAGGTTTTTCAGTGATGTGCGGAGCCTGAGCATAGAATGTTATTGATCAATACGAACAAGTACGGAGTGCGCAACTGGAGGCTCAGCGTCTATTACTAACTGCCTCTCCGGCAACGACAGATTCTTGTCCGTGGGGAAATCAGAATCTCGAATACAGACGGTGTCGCGGGCATCGAGAAGTTGTGCAAGGAGCGCAACCATTTCGTCGGGGCTTGATAAGTAATACCTGGCCCGCGATTGATTTCTGCCTACATGGATTGTCCAGGCAGTCTCGGGCAGGCGGGCGAAGAGATCTTCGTCGGTCACATCGTCACCGGCGGCCATGATGAAATCAGGCACTGCGCCTGAAATCTGTAAACGCGAGTACACCTGTCCTTTGTTGGCCCAGAGCGATTTTACTTCAACGGTCTTCTGGCCCTTCACGGCTTTAACCGGTGACTCCGCCAGCATGTGATCGAGATTTGCAACCAGATCGTTCGCTAACCAATCACCAAATTCCGGATCTGCCATGCGATAGTGCCAGACCAGCGAAAACTCTTTCTCTTCAATGAAGCTGCCCGGCGTGCGGTCCACGAAGTGCTCGAGAATCGGATACACGCATTTTTTCCACTCATTGAAGGCGGCGTGATGCGGCTGTTCCCAAGTGCCCGAAACTGGAGACCAAAACACTGCGCCGTGCTCGGCGGCGATCCAAAGATTAGGGATCCCAACGAACCATCGTTCGAGGTCCTTTCGAGATCGTCCTGAGATCAAAGCCACGGTCGAATTTTCATCCTGGACCAGGCGCTCGATTATTTCGAGCACGTTTGAACTGGGAACAGCATTTTGCGGCAACGTTGCGAACGGAGCCAGGGTTCCATCGTAATCGAGCATTAACAAACGCGACTGCGCCTGATCAAAAGAGTCAAGCAGTTGCTTTTTTTCGAGCGGAAGTGGCTCATTGTGTGGCCGCTCAGATCTGGTCTGCACAGCCGTGGTCAGGTTCTTGATGAATCGATCGCCCCATGCAAAAACGTTGTTCTTGTTAACCCGTCGATACAGGGCCATCATGCGTTCTCGCTTCTCTGTCTCACCAATTGACAGTGCTCGCGCAATTGTCGCACTCAAGTCTTCTTCATCGTAAGGATTAACCAGCAACGCTTCGCCCATCTCTGCCGCCGCGCCGGCAAATTCACTCAGTACAAGCACGCCATCACCCGACGATTTGCACGCTACATATTCTTTGGCGACAAGGTTCAGACCGTCTCGCAGGGGCGTAACTAATGCAACGTCCGCACACGCGTAGAGAGCCGCGAGTTCGGCCTGGGGCAGATTACGACGTAGATAAGTGATGGGCGACCAGTCTGCTGTGCTCCAGTCGCCGTTTATTTCCCCGATGAGTTCATCAACCTCGCGACGCAGTCGAGCGTATCTCGGCACCCGTTCTCGAGAAGGAACGGCGACCTGGATTAGCACTACTTTGCCGTGCCACTCGGGATAATCCTGCAAAAACTTTCTGTAGGCGCGCAGGCGCTCCGGAATTCCTTTGGTGTAATCCATGCGATCGACGCCCAAAAGTATCTTGCAGTAACCAAAACGTTGCTTGAGCTCGGATATCTGTTTCCTTGTTCCTGCACTTTTGGTCAGGAGGTCGTTGAATTGGCGCGGTGCGATTCCGATCGGGAGTGCATCAAGCCTCACGATGCGCTTACCAATCTCGACGTGGTCCATTGCGCTCGTAACGCCCATTAATCTCAGAATCGAGGTGCGAAAATGTTGCAGATATCGGTGTGTATGGAAGCCCAGGTAGTCAGCGCCCAACATCCCTTGTAGTAATTCCTCACGCTTCGGAATGATTCGGAATACAGAGGATGAGGGGAAGGGAACGTGAAGAAAGAATCCGATCGATATGTCCGGTGTCACTTCTCGCAGCATTTGTGGCAGCAGTAAGAAATGGTAATCGTGAATCCAAACCAAATCATCGGGACGGAGGTGTTTCAAAATCTCGTCGCGGAATATTTCGTTGGCTCTGACATAAGCTTTCCAATGCTCGGCCTCGAATCGCAGCAGCGAAGGGAAGTGATGAAACAATGGCCACAGCGCCTCGTTGGCAATTCCTTCGTAGAAG
>DATEDU010000270.1:0-15186 GCA_035281525.1 Pyrinomonadaceae bacterium
GCAGGTTAGGAAGGGGGCAACGCGCTTCAGCGCCGCGCCCCCGCAATTTGAGTGTCATGAAGTCAGTACCACCCGCGGTAGCGGGTGGGTATGCGTTGATCGGATTTGCAGGTTAGGAAGGGGTCAAGGCGCTTCACCGCCGCGCCCCCGCTTCGACAAAAGAATAAAACCACTCCCGCTGCTGCGGAGTGTCCGGCACCCCACAACCTCTCGAGTCCGCGATCAGATCAAACACTGTCTGCGGATCAACTCCGAGATTCGCCAGCACGCAACCTGCGATTAATGAAGAACGACCGACACCCGCATAACAATGAATGGCGACGCCCTTACCTGCCCTGACGAGCTCTGACAGTCGTTGCACAAACTCTAGCGCAACTTCGTATGATTCCGGAGTTTCCCGATCCGTAATTGGAAATGAGATGAACTCGATGCCGCATGTCTGACAGTTGTCAGGCTCAGCTTCAAGGTCCATGTACAACACTTCATCTGGTGTGAGGAGCGACACGAGTACGTCCACACCTTCTTCCTTGAGCGAGGTAATTTCATCTTTTAGTGAGTTGCGCCATGGTGAGTTGTTCCACGGTGGGCATGGCCTCGGCATCGTCGCCACCCGATAAGGCTCGATAGCTTTGATCCAATAGATCTCGGCCTTCATATCTCAAATGATAATCGAACATTCGGGAGCGTTTAAGGCGGGCAGGACGAACCGCGAAGCGGTTTCATCCTCCAGCCCGACGTTGCCGTGCTTTGGCGGCTACGTTGCGTTTATGGCCAGCACAGGTCAGACGCAACCCCATCGGGGTTGCGCTTTATTAATTGGGCGGAAGGTCCCAGGGTAGCGGCGAAGCGCCGCAACCCTGGGCTCTGTTCCCGAACGCCTTCGGCGTTCAAGACACGTCGCCCGGCGCGCGCGTGGCAAACTGAAAACCCGCGAACGCCTTTGGCGTTCAAGACCACGTCGCCCGGCGCGCGCGTGTGGCAAACTGAAAACCCGCGAACGCCTTTGGCGTTCAAGACACATCGCACGGCGCGCGCTTGGCAAACTGAAAACCCGCGAACGCCTTCGGCGTTCAAGACCACGTCGCCCGGCGTCCCGTTAGGGACGCTATGTTTATAGCTTTATTCCCATCACAAAAATGTTGCTCAGGTAGGAGCGACTCTTGTCGCTCCTACCTGAGCTCAGATCCTAATGCATTTGCGACGCTATAAACATTAGCTCCAAACGGAGCCCTTCTGACGCAACTCGTCACACGCCGGTCATCTACTGATCGGTTTCAATCGGAGCACCCGCCTCTTTCCAGGCTTTCCAGCCGCCGGCCATTGAGTACACATTCGTGTAGCCCATCTGCTGAAGTACATCCGCCGCGAGTGCTGAACGATAACCGCCGCCACAATAGAGAATCAGCTCGGACGATTTGTCAGGAACTTTCGTCTCGATATCGCGCTCGATGATGCCTTTGCCGAGATGTTCGGCGCCTGCTGCGTGACCCGCCTGCCACTCGTTATCCTCGCGCACATCAATCAGTCGAGGGTTCTCGTTTGACGCCATGCGCTGCCTTGTTTCGTCGACTGATACCTCACGGATGCGAGTCTTGGCGCTGTCAACTATCTTGAGGAATCCTTTGGTATGTTTCATGTTGACCTCAATGCTTGGGGGACCCACCCGCTACCGCGGGTGGTACTGACTGCATTATGAACATGAGTCGTGTCTCATGGCTGAGTGGTCTGACTCATCTAACCCCAAAATACCTAATTTGGATGAATACAAGCGAACGATTATAATGCCTGTTTTCCGCAGAACGCATTAATGACTGCATTTGTAGGGCGGAACTCCGCCCTACGGAGTTTCGAGTTCCGAGTTTCGAGTTCCGAGTCAAACGCGAAATTCTAAACTCGAAACGCGAAACTCATCGCCCTAGGAGGAACCCCAGACTTTGGCTAACGAACAGTTTGATGTTGTCGTCATCGGCAGTGGGCCGGGCGGCTATGTGGCAGCGATCCGTGCAGCCCAACTCGGGTTGAAGACCGCTATAGTTGAAAAAGACAAACGCCTCGGCGGCACTTGCACTCTCCGCGGCTGCATTCCTACCAAACAGCTTCTAATGTCGGCGCACGTCTACGAGCAAATGCAGCACGCGGCCGACTTCGGCGTCGATGCGTCAGGAATCCAGCTCGCTTTTGCCAACGTGCAAAGGCGCAAAGACAAAGTCGTGATGAAGAATTCAAAAGGTATCGAATACCTGATGAAGAAAAACAAGATCACACCGTTCAGTGGTGCCGGCAAACTGGCGCTGCCAGGAAAAGTCGAAGTCACATCCGCCGAAGGTCAGAAGCAAATCATCAATACGAAGAACATCATCATCGCCACCGGTTCCGTAGTGCGTCCGATTCCGGGCTTTGAAACCGACGGGAATCGCGTGGTCAACAGCGATCACATCCTCGAGCTTAAAGAAGTTCCCAAATCGCTGATCGTCATGGGGGCGGGTGCCGTCGGGGTAGAGTTCGCGTCCGTTTACTCGCGCTTCGGCGCTGAAACCACCATTGTTGAGCTGTTGCCTCGACTCGTCCCATTGGAAGACGAAGAAATATCAAAGGAGTTGGAGAAATCTTTCCGCAAGCGTGGACTCAAATCTCAAGTCGACACCAAACTGGAAACGTTGGAGAAGACTGACAGTGGTGTAGTCGTGACTGGCAAAACATCCAAAGGCGATCCCGTGAGACTTGAAGCTGAAATGTTGCTCGTTGCGGTCGGCCGTATGCCTTACACCGACGGACTGGGAATCGAAGGAACTAAGATCAAAGGGGAAAAAGGATTCATACAAGTCGACGAGTACCAACAGACAGCCGAGAAAGGTGTGTATGCGATCGGCGATGTGGTGCCGACGCCGTTGTTAGCCCACCTGGCCTCGAAAGAAGGTGTCGTCGCAGTCGAACATATCGCGGGCTACAAGGATGTCAGACCTATTAACCTGAGACTGGTTCCGAATTGTACTTATTGTGATCCTGAGGTTGCTTCAGTGGGACTGACTGAGGCGAAAGCGCGTGAGATGGGTTATGACGTGAAGACAGGTAAGTTTCCATTTTCGGCTTCCGGCAAGGCGCGCATTCTTGGGGAGGAAGAAGGCTTCGTTAAAATCGTAAGTGAAACGAAGTACGATGAGATTCTCGGCGTGCACATTATTGGCCCACACGCGACGGAATTGATAGCCGAGGCATGCGTGGCGATGCAGTTGGAATCTACTGCCGAGGAGTTGGGCCGCACAATGCACGCGCATCCGACCGTGTCGGAGTCGGTCATGGAAGCTGCGGAAGGCGTGCACGGTTTGGCAGTACATATTTGATCCTCGATCGTGTGATTTCGTGGATCGTATTTCCGGCTAAGCACCAGGACGATCCACTAAGTCACACGAAAACTACACGAAAAAGAAACGGGTGATGGATCAGGAAACGACAGTAAAAAGTGAATCCCGACCGCGTAACGGGAGAGATCGCCGGAGACGGCGGCCGCGTCCCCCGCGGCAACAGCTGCGGATATACACCAAGTACGCACCACGTAAACCAGCTGACGGCAAACCGCTGACGTGCACCACTGACACCACACTCAAGCCCGACCAACTGCTCGAGCTCTATCGTTATTTAAAACTAACGCGACTCGTGGAAGAACGTCTGGTCAACCTTTATCGTCAAACTAAAGTTGTGGGCGGTGTCTTTCGGTCGCTCGGTCAGGAAGGAACGGCGGTGGGCAGCGCGTATGCGTTACAGAAGCGCGACTTTATAACGCCTCTGATTAGAGACCTGGGCGCTGTGCTCGTAAAAGGAGTGCGTCCGCGGGAGATCTTTGCGCAGTACATGGCCAAAGCGTGGGGGCCTTCCGGCGGAAATGATTTGAACATTCATTTTGGCGACATGCAGAAAGGGTTCATCGGTCCCATCTCTCACTTGGGCGACATGATTCCGGTGATGACCGGCATTCTGCTGGGCGCGCGCATGCAAAAGAAACCGATCGTGGCGGTTGCCTACATCGGCGATGGCGGCATGAGTACGGGAGCGTTTCACGAAGGGCTGAACTTCGCCGCAGTTCAACGTCTGCCGCTCATCATAATCGCCGAATACAATCACTATGCTTATTCCACGCCCACGAGCTTACAGACGGCCGTAAAGGATCTCGCAGAGAAGGCTGCCGGGTATGGGATTCCCGGGCACATCGTGGATGGGAACGACGTGGTGGCTTGTTACGAAGTGACGAAGCGGGCGGTAGAATACGCAAGACGCGGCGGTGGCGCAGTGTTGATTGAAGCCAAGACCTACCGTCGTAAAGGTCACGCTGAGCATGACGATCAACGGTACGTGCCGGCAGGTGAAATTGAATGGTGGGAGACGCACAATGATCCCGTCGATCGATTTGAACGGCATTTGATTGAGAGTGGCGTGGCGGACAAGGCTAAGCTGGAAGAGATTACGGTAGACGTGGTGCGCGAGATTGAAGAAGATTGCGCCTGGGCCGAATCTTCGCCGATGCCGGAACCCGAGCAGGCGGCGTACAGGGTTTTCGACAACAGCATCGTCGAGCCGGCCTTCAGACCACCGATTTTGAAGAATTAGTATGCTTTTACCTGTAAACAAGCAAAGGTCCCAAAGATTTCCAAGGGTTTCCTCACCCACCGGAGGGAAAAAGATGGGACTCGTCTATGCTGAAATAGAACTCACAAGTGTTGACGATTTGGTTTTACATCGTCGCGGCTTTTTAGTCGAGGATAAGATCAAACGCATGACCGTTAACGCACTGGTCGATACTGGAGCTTATATGTTGGTCATCAATGATCACATAAGGCAACAACTGGATTTGCCATTAATTGAAGAACAAGTCTTTCGCATGGCAGATGACAAAGAGGTCAGAGGTGAAGTTGTGGGCCCGGTCGAAGTGCGTTTTCAAAACCGATCGACGACTCTAAGGGCTGTTGTACTGGACGGCGTCGTTGAGCCTTTGCTTGGATCGATTCCTATGGAGGATCTCGATGTCGTAGTTGAGCCGAAACAGCGACGACTTATAGTGAATCCTGAGAATCCGTATATAGCAACAAAGCACTTGAAGTGACCACGCAGCGTAAATTCGAACAGTTAGGGGAGGGGAGAAATGAGTACACCGAGACCGGATCAGATCAGCAATCAACCTGTAGATGACCGAGGCACTAACGAGACAGAGGGTCGAGCGATACTGAAGAAACTTCGCGATGAAGGTTTCGAGGGAAGTGACGAGAAATTGGCCGTCGCACTGGGACGACCGTTGGAAGAGGTGGAAGGATGGACCGGTGGGGCCGCGCGTGTCGACGATGACGTCATCATGAAAGCGCGCGGCATCGCTCAGCAACGTGGGATTGATGTTGAATAGCCAGTATGTCAACCGCGGTTAAGAAAGAGCATAAGTCGGAGCGGCCGGAACGAGGCGGCGTAGTCACCTTGGTCGAAGCCATTCGCCAGGGCATCTGGGAAGAGATGGAGCGCGACCCGACCGTTTTCGTTTTGGGCGAAGACGTCGGGGTGTACGGCGGAGCCTTCAAGGTAACCGACGGGCTAATCGACGAATTCGGCAAAGGACGCGTGATCGACACGCCAATTTCCGAAGGTGCAATCGTCGGCGCAGCGTGCGGCGCAGCCTTAATGGGCATGCGTCCCATAGCCGAGTTTCAGTTCATTGATTTCATCACCGCCGGGTTCGATCTACTGACAAACTACGCTGCCAAGTGCCGCTATCGCTGGGGGGCCGGGATCCCTGCGGTTTTCCGCGGCCCATGTGGTTCGGGGCTGAGAACGGGACCGTTTCACTCGCTAAATCCCGAAAGCTTTTTCATGAACACGGCGGGGCTAAAGATGGTCGAGCCGTCTACCGCTTATGACGCCAAGGGTTTGATCAAAGCGGCGATTCGCGATCCCGATCCAGTACTCTATTTCGAGCATAAAAAGCTTTATCGCCTGCCGCGATTGCGGGAAGAGATCCCGTCAGACGATTACATAGTGGAGATTGGAAAAGCGCGCACAGCTCGTGAAGGCCGCGATCTAACCATTATGACTTTCGGTGCGATGGTTCTGACCGCGCTCGATGCCGCTGAAGAGCTCGAGCGCGAGGGGCTGGACGTCGAGATTATCGATCTGCGCACGCTCGCGCCGCTTGATAAAGAAGCCATATTGGCGAGTGTGAAAAAGACAAACAAGGCGCTGGTGCTACACGAGGCATCGCGCACAGGAGGCATCGGTGGCGAGATTGCCGCGCTTATAGCCGAGGAAGCTTTTGAATGGCTCGACGCACCAGTTCTGCGGCTGGCTTCGATTGACACGCCAGTGCCGTACTCGCCGCCGCTGGAGGATTATTATTTGCCGCAAACGAAGGACGTGGTCGAGGCAGCCCGAAAGCTAGCGGCGTACTAATCCACAGATTACACAGATTACGCAGATTAGAGATAAACAGACTGAATCGCCTATTGTTAGTTAGCTAACTGACTAGTGTTGGTTCCAAATCCGTGAAATCTGTGTAATCTGTGGATAGAGTTTTTAGGAGAGCACTTATGAGTACTGAAGTAGTCATGCCGCAGATGGGAGAGTCGATCGCGGAAGGAACGATCACCAAGTGGTTAAAAAAAGTAGGTGAACATGTCGAACGCGACGAACCCTTATTTGAGATCTCTACCGACAAGGTTGACGCTGAGATTCCATCTCCTGCTGCGGGCATACTAACTGAAGTCAGGTATAAAGAAGGCGATACGGTTGAAGTTAACACTGTGGTGGCTGTGCTGGATGGCAACGGCTCGGCTGCACCGTCTGCCGCAGTGCCAACTACCGCAGCGGCAAAAGAGGCTCCGCCAACGGCCACAGAAGCTGTCGAAGAAGCCCCCGCCCAAATAGAAGCAAAAACTGAATCTACGCAGGACGGTCAAGCGGAAACACCTAAGGCGGAAGAACAACCAAAACCTGCTGCTGAACCGGAAGCAGCCAGGCGTGAATCTCCAAAGCCCGAACCACCAAAATCCCAGACGGCGCCACCACCGCCAAGAACTACGCCACCCACTCCGCGGCCCAACGGCGGCGGCGCGGCCACTACCGAAGAGCTACGTAGAACCAAATCGAGCCCGCTCGTGCGTCGCATCGCGAGAGAGCATGGAGTTGACATAGCTCAACTGGAAGGGACCGGCTTAAGCGGGCGAGTTACCAAGAACGACATCCTGAGTTTCATTGAGTCAGGCGCGCCCGCGGAAACTAAACCGGCTAAAGTTCCAGCGGCGCCGGCCTACGAACCTCCGCCAGCTCCGGCGTTGAAGCCTGCCGAAGGTGATCGTGTCGAACAGATGTCGATCATGCGCAAGAAGATTGCGGAACACATGGTCCAATCGCGTCGTACTTCCGCCCACGTCACTACGGTTTACGAAATTGATATGACGGCTGTAGCGAAGTTGCGCGACCGGTCCAAAGATGCATTTCTAGAGCGCACGGGCACCAAACTTACTTTCATGCCGTTCATCTTTGAGGCTGTTAACAAAGCATTGCGAAAGTTTCCAATTTTCAACGCGCAAGTCAGCGGCGATCAAATCCTCTATAAACGCGACATCAATCTCGGAATGGCGGTCGCTCTTGATTGGGGATTGATCGTGCCGGTCATCAAGCGGGCCGACGATCTCTCAATATCCGGTCTCGCGCGCGCTGCCAATGACCTGGCCGATCGCGCTCGCACTAAACAATTAAAGCCGGACGAAGTGACTGGCGGCACGTTCACGATCACGAATCCCGGCGTCTTTGGCGGACTGTTCGGAACTCCGATTATCAATCAGCCACAACTCGCGATCCTGGGCGTCGGAAAAATCGAAAAGAGAGCCAAAGTTTTGAGTACGCCAGATGGTGACGACTACATTGCCATCCGGTCCATGGCTTATTTTGCACTCAGCTTCGATCACAGAGTGATTGATGGCGCAGACGCCGAACGGTTTCTCGCCTACGTAAAAGAATTGTTGGAGAACGGTGAATTTTCGGTGTAGTAATTCTAACAGGCAGACGATCCAACGCGGTGATGAGCTAAGAATTGTTAGTTTTGTCACCGCGTTGTCGCATTCAAATCACGTGCAATAGACCAGTATTGCGATCGAGTGGTAATTCGATGAAGAATCTAAGTAGTGCAGATAAAGGCCTTGACTTACTGTCGGCTACAGTCTAGAAATGCGCAGCACCAATGCGAACAACGAAGGTCAAGATATGGTCGTCCCAGCCTGCGACTCGAAGCTCGCATCTTTGTTGGCTAACCAATTTTCACAATAAGGAGACTTTTTCTATGGCAATCCCGAAGTTCAAAATGTTTTCCTCCCTGGCGCTCGTCGTAGGCCTAATGGTTTTTTCAGCGCCGGCCGCCCTCTCGCAAGACACTACTAACCCGGCAGGTTCGCGCAATGTGACTAGCGGCCAAAAGATGAAGATCAAGGGCGTGGTCACCAGACGCGATGCCGATACATTTACCGTTCGCGATATCAATGGCGTTGATACGGTCGTGCGGCTGGACGATAGTACCAGCGTCAAAGCTAAGGGTGGATTTCTGCGCAGTGGCGCAAATTACGCTCAAACCAATATTCTGCGTGGCTTGAACCTTGAAGTCGAAGGACGTGGCAATGCAAGTGGTGAGCTTGCCGCGGAAAAAGTCAGGTTCAATGAATCGGATCTGAGAGTAGCTCGCGCCGTTGAATCGCGCGCTGCGCCGCTCGAGGACCGTGCCACTACAACTGAAAACAAACTGACTCAGGTTGAACAGAATGCACAGCGTCTCTCGGGTCAACTCGACGAGCTCGCCGCTGTAGCTAACACGGCCAGAGGCGGAGCCAGAGCTGCTCAAGAAACAGCCGATTCTGCCGTTGCCGGTGTGAACGCTACCAACGAGCGCATCTCCGCATTGGACGACTACGAGCCTCAGGATACGTTGGCGGTGAATTTCAGATCTGGCAGCGCAGTCCTTTCGAAGGACTCGAAGACTCAGCTTGACGAAATCGCCACCAAGGCTCTGAACGCCAAAGGTTACGTGCTCGAGGTTTCAGGCTTTGCTGATTCGAGAGGAAGCATCAACCTGAATCGTGCGTTGAGTCAGCGTCGTGCAGACGCCGTGATCAGGTACCTGGTTGAGAATCACAGCATTCCGCTACGCCGGATTATTACGCCATACGGATACGGTGAAATGAACCCCGTGGCCGAGAATGATTCGCGTGAAGGACGGGCACAGAATCGCCGCGTCGAAGTGAAGCTACTTGTTAACAAGGGCATCCTTCAGTCGGCGCCGGCGATGAAAACCAGCAGTGGTTCATAACCGCAAAGCCGATAGGGTTGTGCAACCTTTTGTCTGCGATCGGAAATCATAACGCCATGGCTCATGCCGTCGTAGTAAACTAATACGAAACATGCTTCGGCCAGCAATGGCGGCATGAGAGAATGGCTTTAATGAACGTTAGCAGGATTTGGGGAAAATATTTTGGGCCAGCGCTGCTTGCAGCGGTGCTGGCTCTTTTTTTCTTTTCGAGCTTAGCGGCGGCTCAGTCGCTTAAGGATCTACCGCCACCTCCACCACCACCTCCGACTCCAACGCCCACGCCGGTACCAACTCCGAAAGATGAAGATTTTGAGGTCATCCGCACCACCTCAAATCTGGTGATGGTTCCCGTGTCAGTGCTCGAGCCAAACGGGCAACCGGCCAAGGGATTACAAATCGCAGATTTCTTATTAGAGGAAGACGGCCGGCGGCAGGAGATCGCACAAATCGGCGATCCGGAAGATGTGCCGCTCGAGATTGCTTTGCTTCTCGACATTTCGGGAAGTACGCACTCTCGCTTCGACTTTGAAAAGCAAGCCGCTTCCGAATTTCTCAAGCAAGTATTAAAACCGCAGGATCGCGCAACTGTTTACGTGATTGATCGGGTTCCATTACTTAAACAAACAAGCGCCAACGCCACGGTGGCAGCCAACAGCTTGCTGGCTATCCAACCAGCTGCTGATAAGGGACCTACCGCTTTCTTTGATACTGTTTTGGAAGCGACGGAATATCTTACTGCTAAGACACCTTCGCAACATCGTAAAGTGATTCTTGCTATCTCAGACGGAGCAGACAACTTCAGTGAACGTATCAAGAAGGTCATGGGGACGACGCGCGAGGAACAAGAAGGCGTTACTCAAGCTGTAAGAGAGCGAGTCTATAGCCGTGCGATAAGTGAGGTCCAACGCAACGTCCAAAGTGCCGATGCAGTGTTTTATGCGATTAATCCTTCGGGAGAAACCATGCACCTCAATATCCTTACGAAGCGCGGTCATGAGGGACTCCGGCAAATAGCTGATGCTACTGGCGGGAACGTATTTGTGCCTGGTGTGCCCGAAGATCTACCGGCAGTTTTTAATCAGATTGCTGCTGAGCTTCGCGGACAATACTTATTGCAGTATTACTCAAATTCTCAGGCAACTGGCGGAGGGTTTCGCAGAATAAAAGTGGGGCTACCGACGCGCGCACAATATCGTCTTCGCGCCCGCCAGGGCTACTATCCGAAGCAAGCAAAGGCAAAGTGATAAGTGATAAGTGATGAGTGATAAGTGATAAGGAATAACTCATCGCTTACTCACGATCCCTTATCACTTATCACTTATCACTTATTACTATCACCGCATCTCAACCAGCACATCAGTCAGACGATTCACTACACTCAATAACGATTTACCTGCCTGATCGATTTGATTCATCGCCACCTGTTGCTCGGCCGCCGCAGCTCCGGCCGCGGAACCCGCGAGTTTAATGTAATAGCGTTGCAGCTCGGGCGTGTTTCGAAAATCTATTTCCAGTTTGTCGAGCCGCTCTCTGATGCTTTGAATGCTGTTCTTGATAATTAGCTTATTCTTTTTCGCCTGCTCCTGAAGTGCGGGCGTCGCGTCACTGCCGCGCGCGGCGTCATCCAGTGCTTCAATTCCTTTGACGATGCCCCCCAGGAGGTAAAGGAAACGAGTCATTGTCTTGACTTCGTCGGCGACGCGAATGGCGCCCTGGCGCTCCGCCATAGAAACAACGGTCGGAACTGCGCGAACTGCCGGCCGAGTACTGCGCCGCCGGGTTTGGGCTGAGACGGTTACCGAAGAGAAGATAATGATCGCGGTCAGTAAAGTTAATAGTCGTTTCAAGACACACTCTCCTTAGAACTGTGATGCCGCTGATTGTCGGTGCTGCTGAACTCAAACTATTCTCTAAGGTGAGCAAATTTGCAAGTTGGGACGGGGGCAAGGCGCACGAGCACCGGGCCCGGCTTAATGCTTACGCCTGTTTCGCAGGCTGGTGTGATCCTAAAGCTTGCAAAATTCTCAATCAGCCATTAACAAGTTAAAATGTCAAATCATCGAATGGTTGCGCCAGCATTAACGAAAAGAGAATTACTGGTTCAACGCTTGGGCAGAATTGAGTACGAAGCTGCCCTCGCGCTGCAAAAGAAGTTCGAGCACGCTGTGCAGAACGGTGGACCCGATACACTCTTGCTGCTCGAACATCCGCACACCCTGACCATCGGGAGACGCGGCAGTAACTCAGGTATTCTGCTGCCCACTGAAGCGCTCGAGGCGCGAGGAGTGACGGTTTTTGAAACTAATCGTGGCGGCAAGATTACATATCACGGATTGGGCCAGATAGTCGGCTATCCGATCATCAATCTGAGTCCTCACCGCGAAGACGTGCATCGTTACGTTCGCGATCTGGAAGAAGTGTTAATCCGAACGATGAAAGACTTTTACATCGAAGCGTTTCGCATCGAGGGCCTGACGGGAGTTCACACGGCGCGTGGAAAAGTAGCGGCCATTGGCGTCCATATCGCCCGTTGGGTGACGACACACGGGTTTGCACTCAACGTAAATACGGATCTGAGCTTCTTTAATCTGATTATCGCTTGCGAAGGCGAACCGGTTACGTCGATGCAGGAACTTCTCGGCCGTACGGTGGATATGTCGGCGGTCGAAGAGCGCATCATAAACCGCTTCGCCGAAGTCTTTGAATTTCGGATTTCGGATTTCGGATTGCGAATTTAACAAAACATTTCGGAGTGCGGATTGCGACATACGGATTGCAAATGGGAACCTCTCCTTAGACAAAATCCGAAATCCGAAATCCGAAATCCGAAATCCGAAATCCGAAATTCGAAATCTGAAATTCGAAATCGAAGCCTTATGTTGACACTTCAGCTAATTCAGGAGGCGGCGAAGCGGATTGCCGGACGCGTCCATCGCACGCCAGTAATTACATCCCACGCCTTCAACGAAGCCGCGGGCAAGGAAGTCTTCTTCAAATGCGAGAATTTGCAGCGCGTGGGGGCATTCAAGATACGCGGCGCTACCAATAAGATTCTGTCTTTGATGAAAGAGAATAATATCCGTGGCGTCACTGCGTTCTCTTCCGGGAACCACGCACAAGCCGTAGCTCTCGCAGCGCATGAGGCCGGAGTTCCAGCGGTGGTGGCCATGCCCGATGATGCTCCTAAATTGAAAGTGGCTGCGACTCGCGGCTACGGAGCCGAGATCATTTTTTACGACCGGCAAGGAGACGATCGCGAAGCGGTAGCTCACGAGATTGCGCGCCGCGACAGACTCACGATGGTGCCGCCTTATGATGACTACCTGGTCATGGCTGGTCAGGGGACTTGTGGTCTGGAGTTAGTGGAAGAGATCCCGGACCTCGACTGTGTGCTGGCACCGTGCAGTGGCGGTGGACTCTTTGCGGGCGTCAGTGCCGCGGCCAAAGGACTCAAGCCTGACATTCGTTGTTTTGCAGTTGAGCCGGAGACGGGTGACGACACGCGGCAGTCGTTTATCAAGGGAGAAAGAGTCGCCGTTTCGCCGCCGCCCACTATTGCGGATGGACTTCGCGTGCAATCTCCAGGGACGCTGACGTTTCCGATTATTCAGCAGAATGCGGAAGACGTTTTGACGGTTTCGGATGAAGAGATTGTCGCAACATTGCGGTTTATGCTATTTCGCATGAAGACGCTGGTAGAGCCGTCCGGCGCTGCTGCAGCCGCCGCAGTGCTGTTCGATAAGCTGCCGAAGGACACGCACCGCGTCGGAGTTATTCTGTCCGGCGGCAACATCGACCCCGACGCCCTCGCCCGCCTGCTAGAGCAGCCTGCGAAGCAAGCTTAGCGTAGAGCCTGAGTACTGGTGCCTGCGTCGCAGGCATAATGTAAAATCCTAAGTGGTTACAATATGGCCCGCGAATTAAGAGTCATCAACAATCCCAAGCCTCGGCAGCCTAAACCCGAGTGGCTCAAGATTCGACTGGGCGATCCCACCAACCAAAACCACGTGCTCAAGTTAATTGAGGGACTCAACCTCCACACCGTTTGCCAGGAAGCGCGCTGTCCGAACATCTTCGAGTGCTGGTCCGACCGCACGGCAACTTTCATGCTTGGTGGAGATATCTGCACTCGCCACTGTGGGTTCTGTGCTGTCGGCAAGGGACAGCCGGGAGCGCTCGACCCCGATGAACCGCGGCATGTAGCCGAAGCCGTAAGCCATCTTGGTCTTGCTCACACCGTAATAACTTCCGTCAATCGCGATGATTTGCCCGATGGTGGCGCGGCTCACTGGGCCGAAACAGTCCGTCAAGTGCGGGCGTTGAATCCAGCATGCAAAATCGAGGTGCTCATCCCAGATTTCAATGGCGATGAAATGGCGCTCAATACCGTGCTCGATGCGAAACCTGACGTGTTGAATCACAACACCGAAACGATCGCCAGGCTTTACCGGCGGGTGAGGCCCGATGCCAATTATCAGCAGTCGCTTACGTTACTGAAACGTGCGGCCTCACGGCGCGATCAGGAAGACCGCGGAATGCTGACCAAGAGCGGAATCATGGTGGGACTCGGCGAGAGTTTCGAAGAAGTAGTGGAGTTGATGAAGGATTTGCGCGAAGTCTCCTGCGACATCATGACGATTGGCCAGTATTTGCAGCCCTATGAAAAGCGTCTGCCCGTGGAGCGTTACGTTACGCCAGAAGAGTTCGATCGCTGGCGTGAGATCGGAATGCAGATAGGCTTTCATCATGTGCAGTCGAGTCCATTGACTCGCTCGTCCTACCACGCACGCCAACAAGCGGATGCCGAACCAACTACAGCATTCCGCCTCTCTGCTTCTGTGGAATTCGTCGTCAACTCCTGAGGCTGCTACGGTCGTTCCGCCGTGCCTATTTCTCTACTGACGTTACCGTTACCGGAACGAGAATGGCGGAATGAAACGCGTGGTGAGATTCTCAGGTCTCTTTCCTTTTGCCCTACTGCTCGGTATCTTCCTTCACTCGTACAACGCGAAGGTTAAACCGGACCGAACAGTCGATAACTTAGGACTCCCGCCCGTCATGCTCTGGGCTTGGGAGCGACCCGTCGATCTGGAGTATCTGGATACGAAACGTTACGGCGTAGCCTTTCTGGCCCAGACTCTAACTCTGACAGGTAACGAGGTCGTTAGCTATCCACGTCGTCAGCCGCTGCATGTCACACCGCAGACCACACTGATGGCCGTGACGCGTATCGAGTCAGACAAAACTGAAACCGGCGCGTGTTTGAGTGCCTCGCAGAGAGAACGCGTGGTCGAACTGATACTGAAGTCTCTCGAGCGGAATAAGATTTCAGCAGTTCAGGTCGACTTTGACGCTGTGACCTCCGAGCGGGAGTTCTACCGCCAAGTGCTCCATGAGCTTAGACAGAAATTGCCCCAACAGATTCCTCTTTCAATGACCGCACTAGCGTCTTTTTGTGTTGGTGATCGGTGGCTAAAGGACCTTCCGGTTGATGAAGCTGTTCCAATGATCTACCGCCTGGGTCCGGATGATGAACGAATCAAGAGCATGCTCGCCGGCGGCTACGATTTTCGCGAACCGCTTTGTCGTAAGAGTTATGGAATTTCTGTTGATGAACCTTTTGCGCACAGCCTTAGTGACGGGAGGCGGCTTTATGTTTTCAACCCGCGCCCGTGGACTGGCCGGGAGTACGCCGCTCTCGAAAAGGGAAGCTTGAAATAAGTATAGGCCAGCCGCTCTGGTAAAAGCATATAATTGCCCGCCATGAGAGCCGTCATTTTCAATGAACATGGTGGGCCGGAGGTGCTTCAATACGCAGACGTCGTTGATCCCACGATCAAAGCGAACGAAGTACTTAT
>DATEDU010000271.1:0-17322 GCA_035281525.1 Pyrinomonadaceae bacterium
CGGGCGATCAATCCGATCACGAAGACGAACTGGGAAGGGACCGGAGTCAAGCCGGATGTTGAAGTGCCCGCCGATCAAGCGTTGTTGACGGCGCGCCTGATGGCTCTAAAGAAATCGTTACCGGCGCTTAGCAATCCGCAATTCAAAGGCGGAGTCCAGGAAGAGATCGATAAACTCGAGAAGGAGTTGAACGATCTGAAATCGAAGAAGTAAGCCGCGGATCACGCGGATACACGCGGATAAAAAGAAAACTAACGCTGTAGAAAAAGGGCCACAGATTTACACGGATTGTCACAGATCAGAATTGGACACAGCAGTCACCTTTTTTGTCTGATCTGTTTTCATCCGTGTTCATCTGTGACTTATTGTCTTTATCCGCGGGCATCCGCGAAATCCGCGGCAAACACCTTCCGGCCATTTGACTTCTGTATCAGCTTGTCGTAAACAGTTGCCCATCCCCCAGTGAGCGAACGCTCGGCTTAATTCCAAATACAATCAGACAGTGGAAAGTCTTCTCCCCGCTTTGCCCAGAAAGGAGATCCTTGATGCAAACTGTTAGAAGGGTTCTAATTTTTTCTCTCGTAGCCGCAGTTGCAGTTGGAGGCTCGCTATTGACGCCGGGTTTGGCTGATGGCGGAGCTAATCATCAAACACGAAACATGCATTTTGGCGTTTCAGGAGGAAACGTCAACGACATCTCACAAGCATTTTGCTGTAGTGGTACGTTGGGCGCTCTGCTCACGGATGGATCGACTCAATACGTGCTGAGCAACAATCACGTATTAGCGCGTGGCGACCAGGCGGTCGCTGGTGAAGACGTGTCCCAACCGGGACTAATCGATAACAGTTGTCAGCCCGGCACGATAGTGGCCGACTTCACACTTGCTCCTCCATTAGGATCGAATGTTGATGCCGCGATCGCTCAACTGCGAAGTGGAACGATGGACTCGACCGGATTTATCGAGGATATCGGCGTGCCGAGCAGCACGATCCGGAACGCGACCGTCGGCTTGAGTGTTGCTAAGAGCGGTCGTACCACGGGCTTCACGACTGGAACGATTGGTTCCATAAATGCCAGCGTTAATGTGCAGTATCAGAAGAACTGTGCAACTGGTAGGAAGTTTTTCGTTCTGTATACCAATCAGGTGATAATTAATAGCAGTTCCTTCAGCGCAGGCGGTGACTCGGGTTCATTGATCACCACAAACGACTCCGCCCACAATCCCGTTGCACTCTTATACGCCGGTAGTAGTAGTACGACCATCGGGAATCCTATCGGCGAGGTGTTAACGAAGCTTAGCGCAGCGCTCGGCCGGACACTTAGTTTTGGTGGAGGCGGCGGTGGAGGCGGCGGTGGTGGTGGCCGCGGTCGTGGCAATAACGCAGAAGGCCGTCAACCGTTCATCCCTGGACTTGGACCTCAGATGAGAGAACTTCCACAGCAAGCGTCGGAACGAGCTCTGGCGGTGCTCGAGTTACATCGAGCAAACATCATGTTCCAGCCGGGCGTCATTGGTGTTGGAGTTGGTGCTTCGGCCGCGAGTGATGTAGAAGCTGCGATAGTGATCTACGTCGATAGGACGGCAAGTGCCAGGCCTGACTTTGCAGCGGCAATAGATGGCATCCCCGTGAGAGTGATTGTCACGGATCCATTTGTTGCGTTTTAGTGGATCAGTAATCAGCCACAGAACACGGAAGACTTAGCCACAGATTTACACGGATAATCACAGATCACAATTCGAACACAGCAGTCGCGCGTTTTGTTCCGATCTGTCTTATCCGTGTTTATCTGTGGCCGCATTGTCTTATCCGCGTCATCCGCGAAATCCGCGGCTTACTTTTCCTGATTCTCGTTCGCAACGGCCGTCTGTTGCCGTGAGCGCGGAGGCGCATTCTTCACGTACTTTTCGAACCAGTTAATCATCTCGTACAGCACGTGCCCGATCGTTTCCCTCGCCGCATATCCATGAGCCTCCAGCGGCAACGTTACGAGTCTCACCGTTCCACCGTTGCCTCGCACTGCCTGGTACATCCGCTCCGATTGAATCGGAAAAGTTCCAGTGTTGTCGTCCGCCTCACCGTGAATGAACAAGATCGGCTCATTGATCTTGTGAGCCACCATGAAAGGCGACACTTTGATATAGAGTTCTGGAGCCTCCCAGAGCGTGCGCCGCTCACTCTGAAATCCGAATGGAGTTAGAGTGCGGTTGTAAGCTCCGCTGCGAGCAATTCCCGCACGGAAGAGATCCGAGTGTGCCAGAAGGTTTGCCGTCATAAACGCTCCATAACTATGGCCTCCGACGCCTACTCGTTCTGGATCGGTAACGCCCATCTCAGTCGCCTTATCGATCGCCGCCTTCGCGCTCATTACGATCTGTTCTACATAAGTATTGTTAACCGTCTCAGGTTCACCTACGACCGGCATCGTGGCGTTGTCGAGGATTGCATAGCCGTGTAGCAGCATGAATAAATGCGACGGGCCGACGATTTGAGTAAACCGCTGGGTTGAGCCGGTTACCTGGCCCGCCGTGCTCGGATCGTTGAACTCGAGTGGATAGGCCCAAACGACCGTCGGCAGTCGTGTACCTTCTTTGTAATCTGGCGGCAAATAGAGTGTGAATGAACATTGCACGCCATCAGCGCGCTTGTAGGTAACCAGTTGTTTTTTGATTCCGCGAAGTTGCGGTGTCGCATCTGGGTATTGAGTTAGAGCCTTTGCAGCACTCTCTCCTGCGGTACGCAAATAGTAATTCGGAGGCTCAGTAGGGCTCTCGCGCCGAGTGATGAACTGTTTGCCGTCGTCGCTGATTACGGCCACTGGGAATTCGTAGTTGTTTGCTTCGCTTCTGAAAATTCGTTCGGCTTTGAGAGTCTGGAGGTTAAAGCGATCCAGGAAAGGCCGGTCGCCTTCGGCGGAAGCTCCGGCACCAGCCAAATAAATCCAATCGCCATTCTGAAGAATTACCCGTGCTCCATTGGGAAGCACGCGCATCGTCGGCGTGCCGGGATCGCCGTAACGATCTTGGATGCTCCGGCTCCAGACAAGCTTTGGCGGTTGGCCGGGCTTGTCGGCATTCATCATGAACGTCCTCGTCCAGCGCCGATCTCGATCAAAGTCACCGAAGAACAGCAAACCATCCTTCTCACCCCACTGCGAGAACGAAAAGCGATGCTCGGTCTTGGTCAATTCCGTCGGCGATCCGCTGAACGGTGCTTTCAGCATCAAAAGCCGATCGCGATGCGGAACTTTCTTTTTAGGATCGCCACCGTCGAGTGCTTCGGCCCAAACAAGTGTGGCAGATTCCGTTGGTCGCCACCGGTAAGCGCGTGGCCCAGTCGGCACGCCGTCAATTGGCACCTGATCCTGTAACGGCAGGCTCGCGAGTTTGTAAATCATCTTTCCTTTTGTATCCCAGACTTCGACTTCGCGAGGAAAAGCGAAGTCCGGATAGAGATAAGAGAACGGCCGGTGGCTGCGGGCAATCAGGATGTGTTGTCCGTCAGGCGATGGCTCAATCGACTGAAATATTGCGGGCTGTCCTACATCGGTCATCTTTCCCGATGCGACATCGACCAAAGCGAGCTGTGCGGTCGAGTAATACTCGAACAGAGCTTCATCGTACGGAGTCTTGAGTAAGTCTTGGAACGTCCGGACTGGCCCGGCTTTGCCGGAGCTTTCTTGCCAATTCGGCTCGCTGGGCACACTGTCAGGCTTGGGCAGTCCACCTCGTCTAGGCGGCACTAACTGGACCACCAGAGTGCGGCTGTCGGGCATCCACTGCAACGCGTTATTCTGGACACCGTTAATTGCTACGGTTGTTATCTTTCTTATCTTTCCGGTGGCGCTGTCACCCACCCAGAGTTCGATTGCCGATGATGTAGTGTTCGTAAACGCGAAATATTTTCCATCGGGGCTCCACTGCGGATTACCCATTTTCATGCCCGGCGGTAGTTCGATCTTAATCTCGGATCCGTCGTTGATTCGCTTCAAAGTAGCAGCGATCGCATATTGAAACCGGTGTTGACCGTTCGTGTTCGGATTGATCCTCAGTCCGGCAAGTCTGAGCATGGGCGGGGCGAGATCGGCAAGCGGTGGGTAACGCAAGCCGGTCAACAGCAGCATCACGTCTCGTTTTGGACTAACCGAAACTCCCGGTGTTACAGGCGCCGACAAGATGTCCGACACTTGAGCGGGCGGTTTCTTGTAGCCTTGTTGCGCCAGGGAAGTAATCGGCAACACGAGTAAGAGAACTAATGCAAGCATTCGAACTCGTCTGAATTGTGTGCCGTGGGAAACCTTGTTTGCGACATCGGCGTTTAGATTTAGGTGACGACG
Organism: Pyrinomonadaceae bacterium; assembly: GCA_035281525.1. Taxonomy (GTDB): domain Bacteria; phylum Acidobacteriota; class Blastocatellia; order Pyrinomonadales; family Pyrinomonadaceae; genus PSRF01. The sequence continues at coordinate 4,337 of DATEDU010000271.1, forward strand.
GATAAACATCGGCTCTCCTTTATTGTCTGGGGCGTTTTGGTCGTTTTCTGGGCGATGGAAGAGGGCAAAGTTACTGAAAGCTTAGTAGAGAAGTCAACTTTCTCTCGTGTGTTTTCTTGTCCCTTTTTCGTGTAACTTCGTGGTAACGTCTTGCCGACGGCATGAACGCTAGGAGACCAACACATGATCTGCAATAACTGCGGAAATCAACTTGAGACCTTCAACAAGTTCTGCCCGAAGTGCGGCGCACCAGTGCAGGCACCGTCGCCGCCTCCGGTGGGCTCTGGTCCAGCGTACACACCGCCTCATATGCCTATGACGGGTCCGCCTGTCGCGCAGCCGCCAAGGAAGTCCTCGTGCGGCAAGATCATTTTGATCGTCGGCATCATCCTAATTTTGATAGCTGGCGCAATCGCCGCCGCTGTGTATTTCGGCTATCGCTTCGTTGAGAAGACTCTAAAAGAGTCCGAGGCTTACACGGTTGCCGTCAATGCGCTCAAGGCTGAGCCGTTGGTGAAAGACAGATTGGGCGATATTACCGAGACTGGATTTCCCCTGGGCGCCTTCACGACTAACGCAGACGGCAGCGGCGAAGCTGCGTTCACGATGTCGGTTAAGGGCACGAAGGAAAGTGGTCAATATCAGGTGGCGCTCAAGCGACGGAATAGTGTTTGGAATATTGAGAACGGGTTTGTGCGGCTGTCCAACGGCGAGATGATCCCGATCACTAGTAAGTCCACTGACGAGGATGTTGGTAACGTCAACCGCGACGCTGATACAGATTTTCCCGTTACGGATCCGGCAACCACCGTGAACGACGGTGTGTTGAATGAGAAAGCGATCAGTTTGCCTCAGCCCGCCTTTCCGCCAATCGCGAGGAACGCGAATGCGTCAGGAATGGTCGTAGTGCGCGTGCTGGTCGATGAAGATGGTGATGTCGAAACGGCTCGAGCGGTTTCAGGTCACCCATTGCTGCAAGCGTCGGCAGTGGCGGCGGCTCGGCAGGCGAAGTTTCCTCCGAGGAGGCGTGCAGGCAAGCGAGTAAAGGTCCTGGGCGTGCTTCAGTACAACTTCGCTCCGCGATGAATAGGTCTACAGAACCGCGAGCGTAGCGAGCGGGTAGGAGTTAGCATTCGCAATTGTTACCCGCTCGCTACGCTCGCGGTTCCGTTGCAATCCGCGGTTTTTTCTTTGTGGATCGCCTCGCTTGACAACAGTTTAGGGATACGTAGAATCGATTTTGCTTAGCGGGAGTAGCTCAGTGGTAGAGCATCGCCTTGCCAAGGCGAGGGTCGCGAGTTCAAGTCTCGTCTCCCGCTCCAGTTCTTTGAGGGATGAGTGGATGAAGTAAGTTTCGACACGGAGAGGGCACGACGCGGTGACGCGGAGAATGAGACCGATTTTGTTAAATGATGAATAGTCGACCATCTCCGTGTCTCCCCATCTCCGCGTCCCCCTGTCTTTTATCCTTCCGCCTTCATCCTTGATCCTTTCTTCCCGGCGGCGTAGCCAAGTGGTAAGGCAGAGGTCTGCAAAACCTTTATTCATCGGTTCGATTCCGATCGCCGCCTCCAATCTACTCAACAACTTACAGACAACCAGCTGTCTCAACTAAAAACTCAGTGTGATGTTTTGCGGGGAGCCTCTTGCGAATGGCAGTGGGTTGATGAGATCTAGCAAGCCTTAGTCACGAGCGCGCTTCATCACGCAAAAAATCTGAAGCGTTCTTCTAGAAATCTGATTGCCACATGGGCTATATTGCCCTGGCTCCAATGCCTTACACCTTTGCTGGCGGAGTTGTCGCTCATGGTTAGTAATAAAGCCGAATCATCTCCGAAACGTCCGGAAAATACTCGCACCGCTGAGCTGGCCCCCGATGTGATCCTCGATTTTATATTCGATGATGGCTTATTCTTTATTTCAATCCATAACATCGGCGACAAACCCGCCTATAAAGTCTCGGTAAAGTTCGACTGCCGGCTGTTGGGAGTGAACGGCACGAAAGAGATTTCTGCTTTGCCTCTCTTTCAAAACATTGAGTTTTTGGCGCCCCACAAGCGAATAGTCGCGTTTCTCGATCAAAGTAGTTCATATTTTGCCCGAAAGGAACCTACGCAGATCGCCGCGCGAGTTTCATTCCTCGATTCGGAACAGAGGAAGTATGCGGTGACGATAAAGCACGATTTGGAAATATATAGGGAAATTGGATTCGTTCGACCTGCCAAGGACATTGAGACCTCGACAATGTTCTCGCATTAAGGAGCTACGAGTATGGCCCGAGTCGATCCGTACAAGAACTTTCGATTCGTCATTGAGATTGATGGCATCCAGCAGGCTGGTTTTTCCGAGTGCACCGGTTTGGGATCAAGGATCGCTGTAATTGAATATCGCGAGGGTGGGGAACCGGTTCGTATACGAAAACTGGCTGGGCGAATTAGCTACAATGATATTACCCTCCGGTGGGGAATCACCAATTCAAGGGAACTGTATGACTGGTATCGCGCTGGATTGACGGGTCAGGTCGATCGTAGAACCGTCTCCATCGTAGTTTTAGATGAAGCCGGGAATCCAGTTGCTCGTTGGGTAGCTTCGGAAGCCTGGCCATCAAAGTGGGACGGTCCCGCGCTCAATGCTCTTGGAAATGCGGTTGCGATCGAGTCGCTTACGTTGACCTGCGAAGAAATAGATCGGGCATAAACATTTCACATAGTTGAAAAAAGTACCAGGAGATTCTCACGGTGTGCGCGGGTCGGACAAACGCTTTTTAATCGAATCTTTGAAGACACGGAGAAATTTGCCGGTCGGTTCGCGCTTCCGGACAGGCTGGGACCGGCTCCGCTACACTTCCCCCTCCATGTATTCCCACGTCACTCAGACGTTCTACCTTCAGCTTTATTTCAATGTAAAAAAGCGGCAAGCCCCGAAGAGCTGACCGCTCGCTTCGTAATTCAGAGTCTACGAGGGGTTCGACTTACTCGCGACGCGAACCATCAATTTCCGTCCGGCGCGTATCGCGATGTGAGTTAGCCCGGCAGGCGTTGAAACGCGGGGTTACACTCAAAATGGAACTACGGCACAAATAAATCGTGGGCAAGGTGGGTCGACTAGGTGCGAAAAAGAAAAACGACAGCGTAACGCGAAAGGGGATTGCCCGATAGCATCACGCCGTCGTTTTAACCCGATGTCTCACGTAGGTACCTACGCGCAACGATCAGATTTTTATGGTGCCGCATTGTAGGGATGCGACATCGCGTCGTCAATAATCGATCGCAAAATAAAACAGGCGATTGCGAGAAAACTTTTTTGATCGCTCGTTGAACTTAAGCTTTGCACTTTGAGGTGATCTGTGCGTCGTTTGGTTTTCGATAAGGTGAGTGGTGTGAGCACTGACTACGTAAGCGATTCCGTGGGAGAGTGACTGCGCAAGTTGAAGACGAACGTTCGGCGAGCTAACGTGTAGTTAGCTCGCCCAAAAGTTCTAGACTCGCCGAAGATTCTAAAAGAACTCGGCTACTCTTATGGGTTAGGAGTCGTTGATGCTGCGGAACGGCTCATGCCGCGGTTGATCAGGACCTTCACGTCCACGCGACGATTCTGAGCCCGCCCTGCCGACGTAGTGTTCTCCGCCACAAAGTCCGTCTTGCCGTAACCCATCGGCGTGATGAAACGACGCAGCGGAATCTTGTGATTCACCGCAAGATACTGCACCACCGCTTCGGCGCGATTCTGACTAAGACGGAAATTCTTAGCCACGCTTCCGGTCGAGTCCGTATGTCCCGCAACCTCGATCACAAATGCCTTTGAGGTCGAGATCTTGGACGCCAGGTCATCTAACTGTTGCTTCGCTTGCGGCGAGAGCACCGCGCTATTTGTTCTGAAGTTGACTGATACCGTTTCCTGTACGTCATAGTCATCAAGAGCTGAAACTCGTTCGTCAACTCTAGTGACTTCAGCCCGAGCTTCAGCCGCAATGGCGTGCAACTCATCCATCTGCCCGGCCATGCGCCGCTGATTTTCCTCAACCGGCGTGACGCGCGTGTCGGTCATGATCGCCACCCGCAGATCTGACTCATTGAACCGGACTTTATTCGCGACTAACTGCCCTTGAGCATTCCCGCGACCTTCCACTTCAAGAATCAAACCCGTCAGAATGTCGGTGACCGCATATTTCTTGCCACTCCGGAACCAACCACCATGAGTTCGCACGCTGGTGTCGTCCGTGAGCAGAATCTCTGTATCCACGCGGTTTCTGTCGCGCACGATGAACGTATCGGCGTCGCGACGAATAACCACGCCTTTAAACTTCATCTTTTCGCCGGTGGGAATCGTCCGGAGATTCGCTGATCTTTCCCTGGTGGTTGTAGGTTCAGTAACCTGCGCAAGAACCATCGGCGCCGCCGCCACAATCATTGCGATGCCAAAGACCAGCATCAGCAAACGAGACGTTCCAATTCGAAAATTATTCATGCTTATGCTCCATCCATTTGACTAAGGCATGCTCTCAGGCATCCCGAAAATCGAGTTCGTGGGGGAATTAAGCGAATTGCTTGTGGGGGCACGGAAATGCTAACCGAAACAAGAGGATAAATCAAAGGAGAGGGTCATTTCATTGGTCATTTTCCACTTTTTATGTGTCATTATTGCCAGACTAAACTGAGAATGAGGTCAGCTGGTTGCAAACTTACTACATTCGGATAATCAGCAAATGACAAATGAAAATGATATTAGAGGATGGCACGGGCAAAGATCGCCAAGCCAATCAAGCCCGCGGAAATAGTGAAGGACCATTCAACGAATGCATTCTTACCTCTAAAAAGGCGACGAAAAATCACCATACCCGTTTTCCAGCCGTCGAATTGGTAAAGAGGGAACAAGTTGCCGATAGCCAAGGCCAGGTTGATTAGGCCAAAAAATGAGCCCCACGCTATCGCTGCCAGTACGAGATTCACGGCAATGCCTGCCAGAAGCACGATTAACTGTTGTTTCAGCGGGCGTCGCTGGAGCTCGGCTATATCCATCCGGACGTAGGCACCCACGGGTAACGCGCGGAAACAATACTCAACATTGTTGGCTCGGATTGTAAAGACCTTAGGACCCCATCCAAAGCCGAGTTGCGTTACGGGGATGTTGTAAATACGCGCAGCAACAAAGTGGCCGAGCTCATGTAACACGAGGCCTGCCAAAAGGCTGGTAACGATGTTGAGGGGGGCTACTTCCATGGCTACTTGGTATTGGATCAGCGGCAGACGGATGAGACGCGCGCTTCGAGTAGTTTCAACTCACGCAGCTCCTCTCGCATGTCGAGGATCATGTAGATCAAAGGGCAGACGATGACGATGGCTTCTAATCTGCCGATCCCTTTCATCATCCCGACGACGAAAAAGAGAAGGGTTAAGGCGGTAATGTACAGTCTGAGTACGAACATTCAGTTTCCGGCTGACTAGAAGGGATAAATGAGTAATACACCCGATCTTCCAACACCTATGGTGTTTCCATTTAGGCTAGTTTACGCCTGCTTCGCAGGCTGTTTTATAGGTTTTGTTTACAGCGAAAGGAGCTTTTCGATCTTGTTATGCACTAATCTCGACCAGGATGTGTCAGGGTTCGCTTGGCCGGCGTGTGAGAGAACAATGATTACAGTGTGGGTTTCCGGGTAAAGATATACCAACGCATTCGCGCCGAAGCCTTCATTGCCGCGCGTGAATATGCGAGTCGCACCTTTCTCAGTGCGGCCAATGAACCAGCCAAGCGCAGACTGTCCCTCCCCTATTGGAGTTACGCCAGTAAAGAGTCGTTTCATGCTCTCCGCGAACAGCAGTTGACCTGATTGCAATGCTCGATACCATTTCAGCAAATCCCCTGTCGTCGAATAGACGCCTTCACCGCCCCATTCGGATTTAGTGAGTCGTAGCGGCGTGTCAGCAACAGCAGGGGCGACTTGACGCGAGCCTGCGCCTCCGCTGAAACCGGTGTTCCGCAAGCCCGCAGGACGCCACAACTCTTCAACTACAAACTCCTTATATGAACGGCCAGTAACGATTTCAACGACGGCAACGGCTAATTGATAATTGGAGTTGCTGTATCGGAATTTTTTGCCAGGCTTTTCAGCCAACGGTTCTGCAAGCATGAGTTTGACGGCGGTGTCTCGATCAGCCAGGCCTTCCGATACATAGCTGTTGTCTAGGCCGGAGAGATGCGCAAGCAGTTGTTCGACTGTGATTGTACGTTTATCTGCTGGAGCGTCACGGAAGAACTTCGCTAGAGGATCACGAAGGTCCAACAAGCCTCGCTCAACTAATTTCAGGATCGAAGCGCTAACGAATTGTTTTGCCGCAGAAGCAATCCAGAAGCGTGTTTCTGAACGCACAGGAGAACTGCGGACTGATCCGTAGCCTCGGTCGACGATGCGATATTTTCCGCGAGCTACCAACACGGCTCCAGAGAATCCCTTACGCACCTCTTCCTCGATTGCCCGGTCGATAGTTGCCGCCAAGCGGGTGTCGTTAGTTGAAAATGTTTGGTAGGCTGCGCCTGAATTAAAGGCAAACAGGGACAGGACGATCGCTCTGATTGCCGCTTTATGATGGGATAGCATTGTCGCGAGCATTCTAAAACGATCCACGAAATGCGCGAAACAACACGAAGAGTGTTTAATCCCAATATCTCCTTTGCCAGCGATGCTTGCGAAACTTTTCTTCAGACCAGAAGTTCCGCAAAAGCTCGATTTCAGGTCTATTCAGCTCACTTGCAGCGGGCAAGACGATACTCAGCACATCGTACCGGTAAGAAGCGTTAGCGAGACCAAAGATCCGGCGGTAAGCTCGTGCGGCGCGCGAGATTTGTCGCTGCTTTCTCAAGTCAACGTTTACTGACGGCGGCGCGAACCAATCTGAAGCTCGAGTTTTCACTTCGATGAAGCACAGCGTCGGTCCATCATACGCGACAAGGTCAATCTCGGCGCTAATCACTACATCATTTCGGTTACGTCCGACTGGAACTGTGAAGTTGACGGCTACGATCCGGTATCCGGCCTGCTGGAGGTAAGCCGCGGCGATTTCTTCACCACGGATTCCGAGGGCCAGGTGATCGGATGAGGTTAGAGAGTTTTCTAGTGAGGTACGATCCATAAAAAACAACCAAACATCAATCTTTTTGTCCGACAAACTTCAGTTTGTCGGTGGAGTCAGAAGGTTCGATCTCTGAACGACAAACTGAAGTTTGTCGGACATCAATCTTTTAGTTGCACGGCAATCGCGAGCGACCCTTCGTCACTAAGCACACGCGACCTATGCCCTTTGCCAGTGACGTCTTCTACCAGCAGCACAGTGTTAGGACCTAATCGACGCACCTCGCCATCGCTCGCTTCCAGCTCCCATTCGCCCGACACGATAACGAACATGTTCCGCGCTGACGAAACGTGCCAGTCACTCTGCCAGCCAGCTGGCCCACCGAGAAAGGAAAATTGGGTAGCCGATATTGGTACGGAAAGGTCTAATGGCGCCGAGGGTGATGCAAAATCGACAGGCCCGAGTTCGGCTTCTACGTCTTCGAAGTGAGATTCGCCCGACTCGTCAGTGTAGAGCCGCGTGTATTTGGCTTTCATCTTTAGGTGTCGGGTGTCGGGTGCCAGGTTTCGGGTGCCGGCACCTGACACCCGATACCCGATACCCAATTAAGCATCGCGGTCGTAGGCGACTTTCAACCAGTGTTTCACCTCGTCGTCGATGTCACTCAGAGACTCAATCGGAATGCGGTGCGTTATCCGGTCCTTCTTTGCGAACCCACCTGTGTCGATCAGGCGTCCCTTTGGTTTCATGTCTCCAAGCGCGAAACCAAAGTCGATACGGGTGCGCGTCGTTGGTTTGATCTGAGCGAACACGTGATTGCGGTACAAAGGCACGATCGTCTGGCACGGGCAAGCTTTGGCATCCTTACCAATGCTGAGTCCGAGTTTTAGCAATGCGTCATAGATCGGGCGAAGACCAGCTTTGGAACCTGAGAACATATTCTCGACGTAACCTTCGGCCGCCTCGAGATATTTGTCGGGATCATCGGTCTCTGTGCCTCTGCCTACGGATCGCTCCGCAATCCACCAGGCAGAGTTTGTGCCCAAACCATGCTCGCTCTTCAGCCACTCGCGCCGTTCCTTCTCGTCTTTCGGGCCTTCTTTCTTTACGTAACGCAGCCATTCATCGAGAGAGCGGCCGGTCTTCTGTTTGAGTTCGGCTACCCATTTTTGGGTCATCAGTACGCCGGGGTGAACGCCGTAAATGGATCTCTTCTTTGTTTGGCTGGCAGTTCGCGCCATCGTGAGCCCTCCTAAGATGAAGAAAAGAATCGACGAAAGACTATAAGAAATACGAAGGAGGTTTGCTTCTTCAAAATTGCTGAGTTCGACTATTTGGAGCCGTTCTCCGAAAGCTCCGGTACATGACGGTCTTCATAGTTTTGAACCAGTGCTCCGAGAACCTCGACGAGCGACGCGAGTGGATGAGATTCATCCTCGCCGACCTCATCGATCAGATCATCAAGCATGCTGACAATGCGCTGGTACTCCTCCTTGCTGTGAGGTACGAAAACGGCCGGCGCCAGGCTACGCCACGCATGCACCGTTTTTTCAATGTCGAGAGTCTGCATCAGCGTTTCCAGTTTCCGTCATCGTATTCACGGTGAGTAAGTATCGCACGAATGTAAACCTTTTGCCGATTATAGTGAATGGCCGCTATCAGGCGGTATTTGTTGCCGCCAAGATTGAAGACCGTATATTTCCCAACCTGATCGGCTGAAGGGAAGGTCTGCTTCAATTCTGAAAGGGATCTAGCATTTGCGCGTTTAATAAGCTGATACCATCTGTTGAGCGAAACCCTGCTTTCAGGTTGGTAGGCTGCAAAGTCATTTAGTCGTTTGCGGGTTATTACGTGCAAGGAAGGTGAGGTTCCTCCTAACTAGATGCGCTCGCGCATCACTATATCCCTATTTGAAGATCGCAGTCGATACGAATCGAGGGGGGTGGCGGATTTTGGTCGCCTGTTCGAATGCATACGCGAACTTAATTAGCTTCGGTTCGCTCCAAGCCGTCCCAAAAAACGAAATGCCAAACGGCAACCCGTAAACATACCCCGCCGGCACGGTAATGTGCGGATATCCTGCGACTGCGGACGCCGAAGAGTAGCCGCCCGTAAAATGATCGCCATTGATCCAATCAGTAGGCCAAGCTGGTCCACCCGTGGGTGCTATCAACGCATCCAGCTTGTGCTTCCTGAGCACAAAGTCAATTCCCTGGGTTCGTGACAAGAGATGGTTCTTGCGCAAGGCTTGAAGATACTTCGGATCGGTCAACGGCCCCTTCGCCTGTGCCTTCGTAAAAATATCCTGTCCAAAGTACGGCATCTCTTTCTCGCGATTCTTCTCATTGAAATCGATAAGTTGTTTCAATGACCGCACGGGTGCTTTGGGCCCAAGACCGGCCAGGTATGTATTCAGATCCGCCTTGAACTCGTATAGCAGTACCTCAAACTCCGAATCGTCAAACTTTCCTTTTGTCGGAATGTCGGCGGGATCGACGATTACCGCTCCAAGCTTCTTCATCTCCGCGATCAACGTTTCCATTTGTTTGTCGACCTGATCGTTGAATGCGAAGTAGTTTCGAGCAATGCCAAGTCGAGCTCCTCGCAATCCATCCTTATCGAGAAACTTCGTGTAGTCAGAGTGAGATTTGCCCAGGCTTGATTTCGTCAAAGCATCCCGCGCGTCGACGCCAGTAAGCGCCCCCAGTAATACAGCAGCATCCGCAACCGTTCTCGTCATCGGACCAGCAGTGTCCTGGCTGTGCGCAATCGGAATGATTCCAGCTCGGCTGACCAGTCCTAACGTCGGTTTTATCCCCACGAGCGAGTTAGATGAGGAAGGGCAGACTACTGAGCCGTCAGTTTCAGTCCCTATCGTGGCCGCGCATAGGTTTGCCGCCGCAGCGGCTCCTGAGCCTGAACTCGAGCCGCACGGATTGCGGTCAAGCACGTACGGATTTTTCGTTTGACCACCTCGCGCACTCCAGCCGCTGGTCGAACGAGTTGATCTGAAGTTAGCCCATTCACTCAAATTTGTTTTGCCGAGGATGACAGCGCCCGCGTCGCGCAGTTTTTTCGCTACAAATGCATCCTGACTTGGAATCGAAAGCAGCAAGGCAAGCGAGCCTGCGCTAGTCATCATTCGATCCGCCGTATCAATGTTGTCCTTTATAAGAATAGGAATTCCATGCAGCGGACCACGCGGGCCTTTCTGCTTGCGCTCACGATCGAGACTTTCCGCGATGGACATTGCGTCCGGGTTGACTTCAATGACGGAATTTATTTTTGGACCTTTCTTGTCAATGTCCTCGATGCGGTCGATATACTTCTCAACCAGCGAACGAGCAGTGAATTTCCCCGACTGCATACCTTCCTGCAAACTTGCGATCGTCGCTTCATCAAGCTCGAAAGGTTGGGAAGAGTCTGACTCGGATGAGAAATTAGTGGCGGGATTGGACAGTGTCAGAACGCCGCCAACTGCGCCAGCTCGCAGGAATTCTCGACGCTTCATTGGATTGATCACCTCATTCGGTTGGATTGTTCAAGCGGTAATAAACAGCATCCATTCCATTGACGACGCGGGGGCCGTCGTAAGTCATTCTGAGTTTTTCCATCACTCGAAAAGACGCCGCGTTCGGCGAATCGGCTCCGGCGTAGATCTTTGTGAGCCCGCAGGTTTGGAACCCAAAATGGAGCACGGCTTCAGACGCTTCGGTAGCGAGGCCCTGCCCCCAATGTGAGGGATGAATTCCATAAAGGATTTCGACGTCTTCGTCGTTTCCAAACACTCGAAGGCCACAAAAGCCAATTAGATCCTCGTTGTTCTCTCTAAGAAATATTGACCAGAAGCCAAACCCTCGACTGTCAAAAGATTCACTACTTGCGGCGATCACAGCCTCAGCGCGATCAATCGTGATCTCAACGTCGTCCCAGAGATATCGACGTACGTCGGGGTTGGTCCACAACCGGTGAAGTGCGTGCAGATCACCGGCAACAAACGGACGCAGACGAAGCCGCGCAGTCTCGAGCTGCTTTGCAACCATCGTGTTTCAATTTTTTGAGGCGACTACTTAGCGGCCATCAATTGACGGTCCCGCTGATATCTCGAAAGTCCTGACGACCGACGCGGTAAGCTTCGTGCAGCCACTCCTGGACTTCTTCATTGAGATCGGCTTCCGACTCCACCAGAAAATGATGAGATTTAAAGTGTTCGCCGTAATTCTCGATGTTGACGAACCTCGGGTGCTCGAGCTGTCGCGGTAAAGCTACGACGCAGTGTAAGTACGATTTTCTCGGGAGAGCGCCGGCGAACCGCGCGCGATCCCGAAACAGAACTCGCGTCTGTTCTGTGATCATTTTGGCTGGCCCGCACTCTTGCACCATCTTCGCAAACTTCCGGAAGAGCTTGATGACATTCGGGTCACTCCTGGAAAAAAGCTGTTTGAGTGTATTTGGGCCACATGCATGCCATGCGTTCTCAGTTGCGTAGCGATTGCCGCACTCCGGGCATCGCCATAGACGTTTTGGTGTGGATTTTTTTGCTTTTGCTGCTTGCATAGTGTTGCGACCTATTCGTAAGAATTTTGAGTTGACCAGGATCCACAGATTACGCAGATTACGCAGACTTCAAATCGCAAATAGGCAGGTTAGGGTAATGATCGGGTGACATGTTCTACCTAAAGCAGGCGCGCACCACGTTTTACGTTTTTATTATCTGTGTAATCTGCGGATCGCATTGTCTCTGTAACGAACGTTACTTTGCAAGAGCCGGGGTCTTGTCCTAGTGTTGTACTTCTCAATCGCGAGTAGTGTGTCGGAGTCAAATCAGCATTTGATGGATCCGGGATGAGCGTCGAGTCAGCAGCAGAACATCAGCCACAGGTCGCTCCTGCGCCGGTCTTGCCCTTGGTCGCGATTGTCGGGCGGCCCAACGTAGGCAAGTCGACAATTTTTAATCGTCTGATTGGAGAGCGTAAGGCGATCGTCGGCGACGAGCCGGGAATTACGCGCGACCGCATTTATGGTGAGGTCGAGTGGTCAGGCCAACGTTTTGCCCTCGTCGATACGGGCGGCATTGTGCCTGACGACGAGTCGATAATTCCAGCGAACATTTTGAAGCAGGCGGCAGTGGCAATTGAAGACGCTCAAGCGTTGATTTGGGTTGTCGATGCTCGCAGTGGTGTAACGCCGTTGGATGAGGAGTTGGCAAAGACGTTGCGGACGACGGGCAAGCGTGTGCTCGTCGCGGCAAACAAAGTGGATGCTTCGAGGTTAGAGGACGAAGCCGCGGACTTCTATCGTTTTGGATTTGCAGATGTGATCCCAGTGTCAGCCGAACAGGGTTTGGGGATTGGTGAGCTGTTGGATGCGGTCGTTGACCACCTGCATGAAACTCAGAGTTCGGTTCTTGTCGAAGGCGAACCGCACGTCGACACTGAACCGCAGCGCGAAGTGCGACTCGCGATCATCGGCCGGCCCAACGTTGGAAAGTCGTCACTACTTAATCGCCTCCTGGGCCAGGAGCGTGCAATCGTTTCTCCTCTAGCCGGCACCACTCGCGACGCAATCGACACAGTGCTGGAAACAGCCGGCAAAAGATTTCGAATCATTGACACCGCAGGCATTCGTCGCAAGGGCAAGACGGAATTGATGGCGGAGAAGCTTTCCGTAGTCATGGCACGCAAAAGCCTTGAACGGGCCGATGTTGCGGTGGTAATGGTCGATGCAGTTGAAGGTCCCACGGCGCTGGACGCACACATCGCAGGCTACGCACACGATGCTGGTTGTTCAATCCTGATCGCAGTCAACAAATGGGACCTGCTCGTCGAAAAGGACACCAACTCTGCCATCGAGTTTGAGCGGAAGTTACGGGATATGATGAAGTTTCTCGACTGGGCGCCGGTGATCACGGTCTCGGCA
>DATEDU010000272.1:0-6470 GCA_035281525.1 Pyrinomonadaceae bacterium
GATCTACCCGCGAGCGTTTTCAGCTCAGGGAAATTTCGATGGCGTCACAGCACAGCTCGATCGTTTGAAGGATCTCGGCGTGACCATTCTCTGGTTGATGCCCATCCACCCGATCGGTCAGGAAAAGAAGAAGGGCAGTATCGGCAGCCCTTATGCCGTACGTGACTACTACGCGATCAACCCGTCCTACGGAACAAAGGACGATCTCAAGCGCCTGATTAACGAAGCACACCGGCGCAACATGAAGGTGATCATCGACATCGTCGCCAATCACACTTCATGGGACAGCGTGCTGATGAAGCATCCCGAGTTTTACAAGCGAGATGCAAAAGGGAACATCACCTATCCATACGATTGGTACGACATCGCCGCGCTGAATTACAACAATCAGCAGCTGCGCAGCTACATGACGGACATGCTCAAGTATTGGATCAGGGAGTTCGACCTAGATGGGTTTCGTTGCGATGTTGCCGGTGAGGTACCGACTGACTTCTGGGACAACGCCCGAGCGGAGCTGGAAAAAGTCAAAGCTGACATCGTTCTGCTGGCTGAAGCACACAAGGCGGAGTTACTCATCAAAGCATTCGACCTCGATTACTCATGGCCGTTGCACAGCGCTATGAACGATGTGTTGCAAGGACGCCAGCCCGCCTTTGCGATACGCGCTGCGTGGGAGAAGGAAGTTCGAGAGTGGCCCAGAAACTCTTTGCACATGCGTTTCTCAGATAACCACGACGAGCGACGCGCGATTGCGCGCTTTGGTGAACGCGGCGCTCTGGCAGCTTCCGCTCTGGTGTTCACAATCGACGGAGTGCCGCTCCTGTACAACGGCCAGGAAGTTGGCGACACGACTGAGTCGGGCGCGCCGGCGCTGTTTGAGAAGCTTCCGGTCTTCTGGTCCATCTCCGAGCGTCGACCTGAGTTTCCGAGATTCTACAAGCAGATGATGGAACTGCGACGAGCAAATAACGCGTTGAGACGAGGGTCTCTCGAGTGGGTGGAAAATTCAGATCAAGCGAGATTGTTGACTTATAGGCGTCGTTCGACTGACGAGGAGGTGCTGGTCGCGATTAATTTCTCCAACCAGCCGTTTTTGGGCTCGGTGAAGGTGGAGAGTGAAAAAGGATTTACTGATGTAACGCCTGATGTAGCTGCGCCACTGCCACCTGATGCACCGCCTCCGAAGGAAGGGCCGAGGAAGCGGGTTGTCCAGTTACCTGTTTTGAATTTGGAGCCGTGGGGCTATCGGATATTTCAAAGACGAGCGAGATAAACAGAGAGACTGCGTTATCGAATAATCGGCGACGCAATGATAAAGGGCAAGTTCACGACCTCGAATGAAACCGTGAAGCGGTTTAGACCTCCAGCCCAACGTTGCCGCGCTTTGACGGCTACGTTGGGTTGGGAAGCAAATCGAAAAAAGACGCAACCCCATTCGGGGTTGCGTCGAATTTGAAAAAATGAACATGACCCAGGGTTGCCTAACGGCAACCCTGGGCTGGCAGACATGAACCGCTTCGCGGTTCGCCACGAATGTAATAGCAGACATGAACCGCTTCGCGGTTCACCACAAACCAATGAAAGAGGGAATCCGTTGGGCATGGTCCATGGACCAAATCCTGCGACTCGCAGTCAACATACAAAGCGGACATAATACTGATACACCGCCAGTCGCTGCGCGTCACCTGAAAGGCATTAGTTGATAAGGAAAGCAACAGTGAGGGCCGACAACAAAACTCCCGATGATTCGAGCGACCTTGCTTTTGTTGCTGATCTTGGAGGCACACACCTGCGCGCGGCCACCGTGGATCGTGGGGGACATATTCATCATCGTCTGAAACAGCCGACGCCGCAGGCGGAAAAGCCGGATGAAATTGTGCGCGCTTTGGTCCACGCAGCCCGCGAGTGCGAGCGTCAGAGCCAGGAAACCGGTGGCCAGATCCGGGCAATATCAGTAGTGGTCCCGGGCACGGTCAATGCTGAAGAAGGAACGGTGGTCAAAGCGCCGAACGTGCCATGTCTTGATGGATTTCGTCTCGCTGCAGCTCTCGAAGGCGAGCTCGAGTGGCCGGCGATCCTCGAGAATGACGCGAACGCCGCTGCGGTTGGCGAGATGTGGCAAGGCGCGGCCCGCGGTTACCGAACGATAATCTGTGTGACGCTGGGCACCGGCGTAGGTGGCGGCATCATTCTGGATGGGAAACTGTGGCGTGGCGTCGATGGCTCTGCTGCCGAGATAGGACACATCGGCGTCGATCCTTTTGTCGGTGTTCCGTGCGCTTGTGGCAGCCGCGGTTGTCTTGAGGTTTACGCTTCGGCCACAGCCATCGTTCGCATGACCCGAGAAGCAAGACCGCGTTATCCGAACTCTACGCTTCACACGAGCGAAGATTTGACTTCGGAAAAAGTCTATCAGGCCGGGCTTGAAGGCGATGAGCTGGCGCTCGAAGTGTTCCGGCGAATGGGAGTGTATCTCGGCGTGGGCTTGGCGAGTCTGGTCAACGTTCTTAATCCTGAGTTGATTGTGATCGGGGGCGGGCTCTCCAATGGCTGGGCGCTTTTTGAAAAACACATGCGCCAGCAGGTGATCGAACGCGCGTTTCCGGTGCCGGCTCGGTTGGTAAAGATTGTGCGCGCTGAGTGCGGCGATGATGCTGGTTTACTTGGTGCAGCCAGGCTCGCTTTTACAGTTGAACGGACTCGCAGCGATCCACAAAAGCATACGAAGTCCGAGAGCGTTGTTTAGAGTTCTTTCGGGTCTTTGTTTCGTGTGATTTCGTGGATATATCTTCCATCTCGCCAAAAATTATGACAAGACTGTGGTTATTAATCTATTGTTGTTTAAGTTTTACCTTCATTGCCTCGGCGCAGGATGTCACTGATCTCCAGCGAATAGGCCCCGTAGTCAGTTTCACGAGATCCGACAAGTCAGTCACTCTTAACTGCCAGGACAATTCACAGGTTCAAATCACGCCTTTGGCTCCCGACCTCGTGCGTGTTCGCGCAAGTTTCGCGAAGCCCATCCCGGCGAGAGATCACTCATGGGCCATTGCAAAAGAAGTGTGGACCACACCTCGTTGGACCGTGGTCGAAAAACCGACTTCAATTGTGATCACGACTGACGAGGTCGAAGTTGTAATTAATCGCTCACCGTTGTTGATCGAGTTTCGCAACGCCCGGACACATGAGGTGATCAATTCTGACGAACAACCGATGGCGTACGACGCGAAAGGCTTGATGGTCCCCCGAATGTTCGATCCGAAAGCCGGAACTTATGTCGCGGCCGCCAAGAAACTAGGCTTCGACGAACACTTTTACGGACTCGGTGAAAAGGCGGCGCGGCTGGATAAGCGCCGTAGCTCATTTATCAACTGGAATTCGGATACGCCCGGCTACCAGGAGGGCACCGATCCGATTTATCAAACGATACCTTTTTATATTGGACTGAAGCAGGGAACTGCATACGGAATTTTTTTCGACAACAGTTATCGGAGCTATTTTGATTTCGGAAAGTCGTCGCAGCAGCGCATTTGGTTCGGCGCAGAAGGCGGCGAGATGAATTACTACTTTTTCTACGGGCCCTCCATCAAAAAAATCCTGGGACGATACGCTGAACTGACAGGACATATGCCGTTGCCGCCGATGTGGGCGTTGGGCAATCAGCAAAGCCGCTGGAGCTACTACCCGGACGCGATGGTCGAGGAAGTCGCGCGGCAGTACCGCCAACGTGACTTGCCTCTTGACGTAATACATCTCGACATCCACTACATGCACGGCTATCGAGTCTTCACGTGGGACCGCAAAAACTTTCCGGCGCCGGCCGAATTGACGAAGAAGCTGGCAAGCCAGGGTGTCAAAGTCGTGACGATCGTTGATCCTGGAATCAAATATCAACCTGCAGCTGCCGGGGCTGTTCCTCCTAAATCTCCCAATCCGGAGCATCAACCACAGGGCGATTACTACTACGTGTTCGAAGAGGGTCTTAAAAACAATTACTTTCAGCGTCGTAAGAATGGAGATCTGTTCGTGCCGCGGGTATGGCCCGGCGACAGCGTGTTCGTGGATTACACGTTGCCGGATGCGCGCGCCTGGTGGGGGCAGCTTCATCGAGCCTACGTCGATCATGGTGTGGACGGCATCTGGACTGACATGAACGAGCCATCTGATTTTGTGGACCAGACGGGGAAGAACCAGATGGATGTCGTCAGCTACGACGAAGGCGAGAAGTCTACGCATGCCAAGAACCGCAACGTGTTTGCGTTGTTGATGGCGCGCGCGACATACGAAGGGCTCGAGCGCCTGCAGCCTGACCGCCGGCCGTACGTGATCACGCGGGCTGCTTATGCGGGGATCCAAAGGTACTCGACAATGTGGACTGGCGATTCGAATAGCACCTGGGAAGCTCTGGCATTGAGCATTCCGATGTTTCAGTCGCTCGGTCTTTCTGGTGAGCCATTCGTTGGCAGCGACGTGGGTGGTTTCCAGGCCCAGCGAAGCAATGGTGAGCTATTGGTCCGTTCGTACCAAGTGAGTTTTCTGGCTCCGTTCTGCCGCAATCACAAAGTAATAGATGGGTACGATCAGGAACCCTGGCGCTTTGGAAGGTACTACGAAGACATCATTCGCAAGTACTTGAAGTTGAGATACGAGCTTCTGCCCTTTCTTTATACGACCCTGGAAGAGGCGCACCGCACGGGCGTGCCGGTGTTTCGTCCGCTGCTGCTCAACTATCAGGGTGATGACAACACCTACAATCTGGACGATCAGTTCATGATTGGGACGGACTTGTTGGTCGCGCCGGTTCTCAGGCCGGGACAGACAAGGCGCTTGGTTTATCTGCCGCAAGGCGATTGGTATGACTATTGGACGAACAAGAAACAGGCCGGCGGAACGATGATCGAGATCGAAGCTCCGCTTGAAACGGTGCCCATGTTCGTGCGTGCGGGTGCGATTATTCCAAAGGGGCCGGTGATGAGTTACGTCGGCGAGAAGCCATCGGCGCCGCAGTTTGTGATCTATCCCGACGAAAAAGGTAACGCCGAGACTACTCTGTACGAAGACGATGGACTGAGCCCGGCTTATAAAAAAGGAGTGTTCCGGCGAACGAGAGTGCGCCTATCGAAGGATGCGGGACGACTGATTTTGAAAGTTGACGCGCCGGAAGGTACGTTTCAGCCCGGCAGCAGAACACTCGAATTCTCACTGCCCTTAACAGTTTCGCCCGTCAGCATTTCAGTTGATGGGGATCGCATTCTTCCCATGGGCCGCAGGGGAATGAGTTGGTCAAAGCGGGGCAGCATGCTGGTGATTCGCATGCCAGATGATGGAAAGTCGCATTCCATCGAGATCAGGTGACACATGGGCGCCTGCTTCGCAGGCTGATCACCTGAGCCAAACAGGTTGAATGACAACACCACAAGACATCCAACGAAAAACCGCCGACACGTACAGCGCAGCCTCTGACACCTACGATCATCCCGCCAACTCCTTCTGGGAACGTTACGGCCGCCGCACCGTCGATCGTCTCCATCTACCTATCGGCGCACGCGTCCTCGATGTCTGCTGCGGAAGCGGTGCTTCCGCTCTTCCAGCCGCCGAAGCAGTTGGCCCAACTGGTTCCGTCTTAGGCGTCGATCTAGCGGAAAGCCTACTCGAGTTAGCCAGGAGTAAGGCAGAACAACGCGGCCTCAAAAATGTCGAATTTCGCAAAGGTGACATGCTCGATCTTAAATTGCCGGAGTCGACCTTCGAAGCCGTAGTCTGCGTATTCGGCATCTTTTTTGTCCAAGACATGCACCTTGCCATGAATAAACTGGCTCGTCTCGTTCGGCCGGGAGGGAAACTCGCGATTACTACGTGGGGCCCGAGATTCTTTGAGCCTGCGAGTAGTGCGTTCTGGAATTCAATCCGCGCAGTTCGGCCGGATCTCTATAAAGGCTTCAATCCTTGGGACCGAATTTCCGAACCGAATGCGGTGCGTGCCCTTTTTGTTGGACTTGGAGTCGAGAAGCTGGAGGTCATTGCCGAGAACGGTGTGCATTCGTTGAGTTCACCCGACGATTGGTGGGTCGCTCTCCGAGGCAGTGGCTATCGTGGAACTCTCGAACAATTGAATGCGAAAGATCTTGAGCAGGTGCGTCAGACGAACCTCGATTTCATTCGTCAGAACAACGTGCGGTCAGTTGAGAGCAATGTTGTGTATGCAGTAGGCCAGTTTTAGTAAGTTTTCGTGAGGGGTTCCGTCTTATTTCGTGGATTGTCGTTGACTTGCCTTGCCGATGACGTCCCCGACTCTCACATTCTGTTCAGAGGCCTTTATCAAAAGCTCGAGGCGTTTCAGACGCGTCTCTTCCTTCTTGGCATTCATCACATAAAACGTTGCTAGTCGTTGATATCCCGGCGGCATCGCTTGAAACAACTTCCACGCACCTTTATTCGCCTTGAATCTCTTCTCCAAATCCGCACTGAAC